>JBJMPM010000343.1:0-8619 GCA_045803205.1 Longimicrobiaceae bacterium | reverse complement strand
CGGACTTCTGCTGCTTGGTGACGAAGTCCAGCAACGCGGTGCTGATGCCGCGTCCGCGGAGCGCCGGTCTCAGGTAGAGGACGTACACGTTGCCGACATCCCCGGCGGCGACCCCACACCGGCCGCTCCTAGCACTTCGTCGAAATCTGACATGCGACGACGTACCCCTGCCACCGGCGAGCGGCCCCAGCCGTGAAGATCTCACGGCGCACCCGCTCCGTGTCGTAGTACAACCGCGCCTGACGTGCGATGGTCGCAGCCGACAGCAGCCGCTGCGAGGACAGCGCGAAGCCCTCTCAACAAACGTCGCAGATCGCGTCTTCCTCTCCAGCCTGCGCCAAGCGGACGCTGTAGTTCGGCATGCTGGCCACCGGGCGCGACTTGGTCCACGCGTCCGAAGGATACGAACCGTCGAACCCAGTCCCCTCGTGTGCGAAGGGTCGGGCTGGTCCCCGCCGGCGAGCGGCCGGCGGGGCAGCAGTCAGCTGGTATGTCGCAGTCCGTGCGGGCTGGTCCACTCGAAGAACGTGGCGCCAAGCTTGGCTTGGTGCCAGGGGGTGTGGGTCTTGAGCCGGTGGTGCCGGCGGCACAGGGGGGCGAGGTTGTCGGTCTCGGTCTGGCCGCCCTCGGCGTAGGGGATGACGTGGTCGATGTCGCAGGACCGGGCCGGGCGGGTGCAGCGCGGGAACACGCAGGTGGGATGGATGAGGACCGCCTGTTCGCGCTGCAAGACGGTGGGCCGGTAGCCGTCGGTGTGCAGGTTGGCGTTGAGGTCCAGCACCGGCCGGATGACCACCGGGGTGCCGGCGACCTGGCACCATTCCGCGACCTGCTCCACGGTGACCAGGGACCGGGTGTTCTCCACCCGCGCCAACCCCTCGACGCCGTCGGCGTCCAGGTGCACGTAGATGTCGAGGTTGCGAGACCCGGCGCCGGTAGCGGTGTCGGCGAGGGTGCCGGCGGCCATCGCGCGGCGCACGTCCAAGGGCAGGTCGGGGTGCTCGTCCAGCAATCCGTGGGCGCGGGCGGCGATGGCGGCGTCCAGGGCCAGCGCGTCGGCGACGTCGAGGGTGCCCTGGACGTGTACCAGCCCCTCCACCGACGCGTGGTGCAGGGCGATGTCGAAGTGCCGGCCCTCGGCGGCCTCGGCGCGGCGGGCCTCGGCGCGGGCCAGCGCCTCTTCGCGGAGCGCCGGGAAGGCGGCGGCGAACCGCTCGGCGCTCCCCTCGGGGATGCTCACCGGGAAGGGCTTCTTCCCCGGCGGCGTCATCTTCTGCACCAGGTGCGAGTTGAGGCGCGTGACCTCGCGCTCGCTCACCCCGGCGGCCCGGGCCACCACGCCCAGGTCGATCCCGCCGGGAACGGTCACGGTGTCGGTCTCCACCGGCATCCAGCGGGAGACGCCGCCCAGCCCGTACTTCTCCGGCTCCTTCCCGATCAGCGCCGCGGCCACCATCAGCGGCACGTACTCGCGGGTCTCGCGCGGCAGGCGGTGGCGGATGCGCCAGAAGTCGGCGTCGTTCTTCCCCCGCACGCGGCCGGTCTCGGCCTTGAGGGCGCGGCCCACCCGCCCGCCGCCGCCGTTGTAGGCCGCGGCCGCCAGGTACCAGGAGCCGAGCTCGGTGTGCAGGTCGCGCAGGTAGCGCAGCGCCGCGTCGGTGCTCTTCTCGGGGTCGCGGCGCTCGTCCACGTAGCCGTCCACGCGCAGGCCGTAGCCGCGGGCGGTGGGGGCCATGAACTGCCAGAGCCCCACGGCGCTCGCGTGCGAGCGGGCGTTGGGGTTGAAGCCGCTCTCGATCATCGAGAGGTACACCAGGTCCTCCGGCATCCCCGCCTTGCGCAGCTTCTGGCGGATCATCCCCTCGTAGCGGCCGGAGCGCTTGAGGTAGTCGGCCATCAGCGCGCTGCGGCGCCCGGTGAAGAGCTCCACGAAGTGCTCGACGGACTCGTTGCGCACCACCGGGATGTCCCAGCGGGCGGCGGTCGCGGCCGTGGCCTCGCTGATCAGCCCCATGGGCTGCCCCGCGCGGGCCGGGTGCGGGTCGATCCCGCCGGCCGCGAGGGTGCCGCCTATGGCGCCGCCAAGGATGAGGGCGACGGGGAACGCCGTCCTGAAGCGCATCGTACCTCCGGATTGGGCTGCGACGACTGCCGGGGATGATCGGGGCGATGATTCTCAAGCTAATACGCTACATGGGTTTATGCAACCGAACGGAGTGCGAAGAAACATCCGTGGGCCCGAAGCTGCCACGGATTGGGCTCACGCGGAGCCGCGGAGGAACAACGGAGAGGAGAAACGGATAGCAGGTTGCGCACGGTCAGTACGCCGCACAGGTTCCCCCCGAAACGGGAAGCGAACGCCCTCTCAAGCCCCCGATCCACCATGCGACGAATCGCCCTGCTGGCGTGCCTCCTCCTCCCCGCCACGGCCGCGGCGCAGGACACGACGCGCTACACCCGCGCGGACACGCTCCGCGGCTCCATCGGGCCCGGGCGGGCGTGGTGGGACGTGGCGTTCTACGACCTGCACGTGCGGGTGGGCCCGGCGGACAGCAGCATCAGCGGCTGGAACGGCATCACCTACCGCGTGGTGCAGCCCGCCCGCGAGATGCAGGTCGACCTGCAGGTGCCGCTGCAGGCCGACAGCATGGTGCAGGACGGGCGGAAGGTCGCCTTCCGGCGCGACGGCAACGCCTTCTTCGTCACCCTCCCCGCGCAGCGGGTGGGCGAGCGGAAGACGCTGACGGTGTGGTTCCACGGGCGGCCGCGGGTGGCCCGCAACCCGCCCTGGGACGGCGGCTTCGCGTGGAAGGCCGACAGCCTGCGGCGCCCCTTCATCGCCACCGCGGTGCAGGGGCTGGGGGCGAGCGCCTGGTGGCCCAACAAGGACACGCAGGCCGACGAGCCCGACAGCCAGCGCATCGCCATCACCGTCCCCGACCCCATGGTCGACGTGTCGAACGGGCGGCTGAGGAGCACCACGCGCAACGGCGACGGCACCACCACCTACGAGTGGTTCGTCGCGAACCCCATCAACAACTACGACGTGGCGGTGAACGCGGGAACGTACGCGCACTTCAGCGACGTCTACCGCGGCGAGGGGGGGGAGCTGACGCTGGACTTCTGGCCGCTGGCCTACCACGAGAAGGACGCCCGGCGGCAGTTCGCGCAGGTCAAGCCCATGCTCGCCTGCTTCGAGCGGTGGTTCGGCCCGTTCCCCTGGTACCGCGACGGCTACAAGCTGGTGGAGACGCCGCACCTGGGGATGGAGCACCAGAGCGCGGTGGCGTACGGCAACCGCTACCTGCAGGGCTACCTGGGGCGCGACCTCTCGCACACCGGCCTGGGGCTGCAGTGGGACTTCATCATCGTCCACGAGAGCGGCCACGAGTGGTTCGGCAACAACATCACCACGCAGGACCTGGCCGACATGTGGGTGCACGAGGGGTTCACCAACTACTCCGAGAACCTCTACACCGAGTGCCAGCAGGGGAAGGCGGCGGGCGCCCGCTACGTGATCGGCACGCGCGCCAACGTGCAGAACGACCGGCCCATCGTCGCCCCCTACGGCGTGAACGCCGAGGGGTCGGGCGACATGTACTACAAGGGCGGGAACATGCTGCACACCATCCGGCAGATCGTCGGCGACGACGAGAAGTGGCGGGGGATCCTGCGGGGGCTGAACCAGACCTTCCGCCACCAGACGGTGACGGGGCGGCAGGTGCAGGAGTACGTGAGCCGCCAGGCGGGGATCGACCTGTCGAAGGTCTTCGAGCAGTACCTGACCACCACGAAGATCCCGGTGCTGGAGTACCGCATCGAGGGGCGCGCGCTGCGCTACCGCTGGGCGGACGTGGTCCCCGGCTTCGACATGCCGGTGAAGGTGCGGCTCTCGGGCACCGGCTTCACCACCCTCCGCCCCACCACGCAGTGGCAGACCGCGCAGTTCCGGCTGGCCAGCCGCGCCGACTTCCGGGTGGACGAGAACTTCTACGTGATCCCGAGGAACCTGGACGCGCCTCCAAAGCCCTGAACAACTACGGGCATCACGCAGAGACGCAGAGAAACTGAGAGTACGCAGGGGTTCCTCTGCGCTCTCTCAGTTTCTCTGCGTCTCGGCGCGAAGCGCCCCTCAGTCAGGAGGCTCGCGGCGCGTGATGAGCCGGCTCACCGCCGCCAGGCCCAGCCAGAAGAAGAGGAACGCGACGGGCCACGCGATCCACTTCGGGTAGAGGAACCCGAGCGCCGCGTAGACGAAGAGGAGCCCCGCCACCACCGCGATCCACCCCACGTCCTCACGCCCGATCAGCCGCTCCCCCACCAGCGCCCGCGCCAGCACCGAGCCGGCGCGCGCGATGCGCCCCACCAGCCGCGCGCCCTCGGTGCCGCGGTAGGAGCGGCGCCTGGCCTCGCGGGCCCGCTGCCGCCCCGGCGCCAGCCCGTCCTGCGGGTCCTCCATCAGCACCCGCTCCACCGAGCGCCGCTCGCGGAAGCGCTGCGGCGCGAAATTCGAGTGCAGCAGCCGCACCTCCACCGCGCTCGCCAGGTCCGCCTCGAAGAGCGCCTCCATCTCCGCGGCGAAGTGGCGGTCGGTCACCGCCACGTCCAGCTCCCAGTTGCTCAGCAGCGACGCCAGGTTCTGGTTGCTGGAGCCCACCCGCGACCAGACCCCGTCGATCACGGCGGTCTTGGCGTGGATCATGGGCCCCTCCCACTCGAAGATCCGCACCCCCGCCTCCAGCAGCGGCCGGTACCCCGCGCGGCTCATCCCCCCGACGATCGGCCAGTTGTTGTACGCCGGGAGGAGCACCCGCACGTCCACCCCGCCGCGCGCGGCGGCCGAGAGCGCCTCGACCATGGCGGGGGGCACCAGGAAGTAGGGGTCGGTGATCCAGAGCCGCTCCTCCACCGCCAGCGCCAGGAACTGCGAGAGGCGGTAGATGCGGGACTTGCCGGGCACCCCCTCCACCACCCGCACCGACACGTCGCCCACCGGGCGCTCGCCCGCGGGGTCTGGGATCTCGTCGGGCGGGAGCGGCGCGCCGGCGAGGGCCCAGGTGCGCGAGAAGGCGCGGTCGAGCACCGCCGCCACGGGGCCGCGGAACTCGGCGCCCGTGTCGCGCCACCCGGGGATGCCGGCGTCGGGGTCGCCCGCCCACTCGTCGCCGATGCACATCCCGCCCACCGAGGCGTAGTGCCCGTCCACCGCCACCACCTTGCGATGGTCGCGGCGCATGAAGCCGAGCGGGTTCACCGCCCGCGGCCGGCCGAAGGGGCGGATGTCCACCCCGGCGTCGCGGAAGGGGCGGAAGAAGCGGCGCGGCGTGGCCCAGCACCCCAGCCAGTCGTAGAGCACCCGCACCCGCACGCCGTCGCGCGCGCGGTCGCAGAGCGCCTCGCGGAAGAGGCGGCCGGTGCGGTCGTCGCGGAAGATGTAGTTCTCGAAGTGCACCCACTCCCGCGCGCGCTCGATCTCCCCGAGCCACGCCGGAAAGGCGTTGGACCCGTCCACCAGCAGGCGGGCGGTGTTGCCGCGCACCTGCGCCGCGTCGGAGGAGCGGTCCATCGCCCGCTCGGCGGCGCGCACCAGCGTCCGCACCGCCACGGAGTTGCCGCGCGGCGAGGGGAGCCGGGAGTGCGCCGGAACGGGCGGTGCCGCGATCTCGGTCGGGTCGCTCACGGTGGGCGGGAGGCGGGTCGTATTCACGTCCCGCGGCCGCGGGACCCACCGAATGTAGGAGCGGGAGGGAGCGGACGGAAGCAACTGGCCTGCCGGGACAGGCTTGCCCCCTGGGGAACAGGCGGATGAATCCGCGGCAACAAAGGCCCGAAGTCCGCCTTCGCGGACTCCCACCCGCGGCATCACGGGGCACGACGGGCTTCTCGGCACCCCAACCCTGCGAGGCCTGTCGACAGGAGCCGGTGGTGTGCTCCAAAACCAAGGCCACGAGTCCGCGAAGGCGGACTTCGGGCAGTTGTTGCAGCGGTTTCAACCGCCCGCAACTGCCCGCAGCACCGCCGCCGTCTGCGCGCCGTAGCCGCCGCCGAAGAGGTTGACGTGCACGAGCAGGTAGTAGAGCTGGTAGATGGGGCGGCGCACCTCGGCGTACCCGGGGAGGAGCGGCCACGCCTCGCGGTAGGCGGCGTGGAAGTGCGCGTCAAAGCCGCCGAAGAGCTCCGCCATCGCCAGGTCCGCCTCGCGGTGGCCGCGGTAGACGGCGGGGTCGACCAGCGCCGGCTCGCCCGACGCGGAGAGCACGTTGCCGCTCCACAGGTCGCCGTGCAGCAGCGACGGCCCGTCCTCCTCCGCCGGCGCGAGCAGCTCCGGGAGACGGTCGAAGAGGCGGTCCCATTCACCCGCCGGCCCCGCGTCGCGCCCCGCCGCCCGCGCCATCGCGAGCTGCGGCGCAAGGCGGCGGTCGCGCCAGAGCTCCGCCCACGCCGGCGCGGGCTCGTTCGCCTGCGGGAGCGGACCGATGAAGTTCGGGCGCTCCCATCCCCATCCCCTGACGCCGCCGCGGTGCAGCGCCGCGAGCCCGCGCCCGAGCCGCTCGCCGAAGCCGGGCCCGCGCGCGCCGGGCTCCAGCCATTCGAGCGCGATCCAGCGCGCCCCGTCGCTCGCCGGATCCAACGCCAGCACGGCGGGGATGCGGAGCGCGCCGCCGACGGCCTCCCGGAGCGCCCGCAGCCCGTCCGCCTCCGCGGTGAACAGCCCGAGGGGTGCTTGTGGATGATGCTTGAGGAAGACGGGGCCGTCGCCCGTCTCGATGCGGAAGGTCTCGCTGACGCACCCGCCCGCGACGGGGCCGATGCGGAGGATGGGACCGAGCGCGCCCTCCACCTCCGCGCGGACGGCGGCGGGAAGCGTCACCGCAGCCCGTGCTCGGCGGCGACGTGGGCGAGCAGCCCGGCGCAGGCGCGCTCGACGATGTCGTGCACCTCCTCGAAGCCGCGCGGGCCGCCGTAGTAGGGGTCCGGCACGTCGAGCGAGGCGGCGCCGGGCTCGAACTCGCGCAGCCGCCGCACCTGCGCGGTGCCGCCGGCGTCCGCCTGCAGCTCGCGCAGCGCCTCGAGGTTCTCCTCGTCCATCGCGATCACGTAGTGGAAGCGGCGCAGGTCCGCCGCCGTCACCTTGCGGCTCCCGCCCGCCAGCGTGATCCCGCGGCGCCGCGCCGTCTCGCTGCTGCGCGCGTCCGGCGGCGCGCCCCGGTGCCACCCAGACGTCCCCGCCGAGTCGATGTCGAAGCGGTCGCTCCACCCCCGCTCCTCCACGAGGTGCCGGAACACCGCCTCCGCCAGCGGCGACCTGCAGATGTTGCCCAGGCAGACGAACAGCACCCGGATGGGCTCCCAGGTGCCGTCGTTCACCAGCTCGAGCTGTCTTTCCGTCATTCCCTCGATCGCCTCTCTGTGCCTCCGCGCCTCTGCGTGAGAAGCAGTTGCCGTTACTGCGGCCGCAGCGAGCGCAGCACCAGGCCGATGCCTCCGACGAACATCACCAGCATCAGCAGCGTGGCGAACAGGCTGGTCTGCTGGAAGTAGATGTCCATGTTCATCAGGATCCCGGCGAAGATGATCACCGCCCCGACGAAGGTGAGCAGCTTCCCCACCAGCGACCGCCCGTCGAAGAAGAGCATCCCCACCCCCAGCAGCAGCGGGATCAGCGAGATCCCGAAGCCGCTGAAGCCCCAGAAGCGGTAGCCGCCAGTGTGCACCACCACGCGGCTGGTGAGCAGGTACGCACCCGCGGCCGCCAGCCCCACCCCGAAGAGGAAGGTGGGCACCCCGCCCGAGGTGCCGCCCGCGCCGCGCCGCTCGTCAGACGTCAACTGCTCTTCCATGCTGCCGCTCCCGTGGAGGGGGAATGCCGTGGTGAACTCAACCGGTTGTGCCGCTTGCGTTTGTGTTACGTCGCCGCCCCGCCGGCGGTTTCGCCCCCCGCACCGGGCACGCACGTTGCTCCCTGGTGCGTGGACCCTCTCGCGAATGGAGAAACCATGGGCATCCTGATGTGGATCCTGGTAGGGCTCATCGCCGGCGTGCTCGCGTCGGTGGTGATGGGCGGCATCGGCTACGGAATCATCGGCGACATCATCGTGGGGATCGTGGGCGCGTTCCTGGGAGGCTGGCTCTTCCGCGCCCTCGGCGTCGGCACGCCGTTCGGCGGGACGGCGGGCACCATCTTCGTCGCCTTCATCGGCGCCGTGGTGCTCCTCTTCATCCTCAGGCTCCTCGCCAGCGGCCGGCGCCGTTACCCCTGACGCCGCGTCGCGGCCTCGAACCGCGTGCGCCTCGCCTCCGTTGGGCGAGGCGCACGTGCATCGCCACCCACGTATCATTCCGAGGCCCGGCCGCGTGGCGCGCTCCGGCTCAGCGCCCTCTCCGGCTCGCTGAGGCTCGCCACCTCTCCCGTACCGGGAGAGGTTGAACGCCAGCGCCTGCGCCATCCCAACCGGCCGCGCCGCCGCCGGCTTGCACGGCTCCGTGCAGGCCCCACCACCGCCGCGTCCGCCCCCTCTCCCGGTACGGGAGTGGGTTTGCGCTCTCAGGCGAAGGGAGAGGGCCGCCGCGGCCGCGGCAACGCGGCATCCTCCGGACCCGCGTGCAGCCCACTCTCAC
>JBJMPM010000334.1:0-6881 GCA_045803205.1 Longimicrobiaceae bacterium | reverse complement strand
GGACTACCGGCGGCGGTGCTGCCGGAGTCGATGAGCACGCGACGAGGCCCGGTGCGCACGGGTCGAGCTGCGAGCGAAGCGAGCCCCCGTCCCTCCCCCGCAGTCTGGGGGAGGGACCGGCGCGAAGCGCCAGGGAGAGGGCCCCGCCCGTCATCGCGGCGCACCGCTGGGGATGGAGGGCGGCGCCGCGACCGGAGCGGGCACCGAGCCCGCCTGCTGTCCCCTGTCCCCTGTAACCTGTCCCCTGCCGTCCCTGCCGTCCCTGCCGTTCACCGCTCCTCCGGCCGCAGCGTGGGGAAGAGGATCACGTCGCGGATCGACGGCTGGCCGGTGACGAGCATGCTGAGCCGGTCGATCCCCATCCCGAAGCCGCCGGTGGGGGGCATCCCGTACTCCAGCGCGCGCACGTAGTCGTCGTCGATCGGCTGGATTTCCTCCTCGCCGGCGGCCTTGAGGCGCGCCTGGGCCTCGAAGCGCTCGCGCTGGTCCAGCGGGTCGTTCAGCTCGCTGAAGGCGTTGCACAGCTCCTTGCCGGCGACGATCAGCTCGAAGCGCTCGGTGAGCGCGGGGTCGTCGCGGTGAGGCTTGGCCAGCGGGCTCATCTCGCGCGGATAGTCGGTCAGGAAGGTGGGCTGGATGAGCTTCGGCTCCACCAGCTCGCCGAACAGCTCGTCCACCAGCTTCCCCCGCCCCATCGTCTTCACCTCGGCCGCCGGCACGCCGAGCGCGAGCACCGTCTCCCGCAGCGCGTCGTCGGAGAGCGAGGGGACGTCCACGCCGCCCATCTCCCGCAGCGCGTCGTACATGGTCACGCGCCGGAAGGGTGGGGCGAAGTCGATCTCGTGCCCCGCGAAGCTCACCCGGGTGGTGCCGAGGACGTGGGTGACGACGTGGACCAGCAGCTCCTCGGTGAGCTCCATCACCCCCTGGTAGTCCAGGTAGGCGGCGTAGAACTCCAGCATGCTGAACTCGGGGTTGTGGAAGCGGTCGATCCCCTCGTTGCGGAAGTCCTTGCCGATCTCGTAGACGCGCTCCATCCCCCCCACGATCAGCCGCTTCAGGTACAGCTCGTCGGCCACGCGGAGGTAGAGCGTCGTGTCGAGCGTGTTGTGGTGCGTCACGAACGGCCGCGCCAGCGCCCCGCCGTAGAGCGGCTGCAGCACCGGCGTCTCCACCTCGATGAAGCCGCGCTCGTCCAGGAAGCGCCGGCAGGCCGAGACGATCCGCGCCCGGGTGACGAACACCTCGCGCACCTCGGGGTTCACGGCGAGGTCCGCGTAGCGCTGCCGGTAGCGCGCCTGCACGTCGGTGAAGCCGGAGTGGACGCGCTTCTCGCCGGTCTCGGGGTCGGTCTCCTCCTTCCCCAGCGGGAGGGGGCGGAGCGACTTGGCGAGCAGGGTGAAGGAGCGCACGCGCAGCGACACCTCCCCCGTCCGGGTGCGGAAGAGCGTGCCCTCGGCCCCGATCCAGTCGCCCAGGTCGAGCAGGTCCAGCACCCCGTAGGCGTCGCCCAGCTCGTTGACGCGGAAGTAGAGCTGCAGCTTTCCCGTGCGGTCGGCCAGGTGCGCGAAGGTGCTCTTCCCCATCCCGCGCCGGCTCACCATGCGCCCGGCCACGCGGAAGACCTCCTCCGGACCCTCGGCCGTGGAGTCGCCCTTCGCCGCCTCCCAGGTGGCGTAGAAGCCGAGCGCGTCCGTGGCCGCGTGCGTGGCCTCGTAGCGGTACGCGTACGGCTCCACGCCGCGCTCGCGCAGCCGCTCCAGCTTGGCTACCCGGTCCGCGACCACCCGCTCGTCGCCGAGCCCCCCCGTCTCCTCGCGCGTCTCGTCCATCCGCCCGTATCCGATCCTGTAACGAAAATTCAACCATCGACGATGCGAGTGAACTCGCCGCTACAACGTCACGCTGTCCGCCTTCGCGGACACCTCGCCGCCCTGCGCCCTGGAGCGCGTCACGAAGCGCGGTGCAAGCCGCCGCTCAGCGCCCTCTCCGGCTCGCTTAGGCTCGCCACCTCTCCCGTACCGGGAGAGGTTGATGAGCCAGCATCTACGCACATCCGACCCGGTCTCGCTACGGCCGCCTCGCAACTTCGGCCGCAGGCCTCAACTCCGCCGCGTCCGCTTCCCTCTCCCGGTACGGGCCCCGGTACGGGAGAGGGTTTGCGCTCTCAGGCGCAGGGAGAGGGCCGGCGCAGGGAGAGGGCGCCCCGCGCGCCTACTGCGTCTGCTGCGCCCCGTACTGGCGGAGGTAGGCCTGGATGAACGGCGTCACGTCGCCGTCCATCACCCGCTGGATGTCGGGCACCTTCAGCTCGGTGCGATGGTCGTTCACCATCGTGTACGGCTGGAAGACGTACGAGCGGATCTGGCTGCCGAAGGAGATGTCGCCCTTGGTGCTCTCCAGCTTCGCCTTCTCCCTCTCCTGCTCCTCCAGCGCCCGCTGGTAGAGCGCGGCCTTGAGCATCTTCATGGCCGTCGCGCGGTTCTTGTGCTGGCTGCGCTCCTGCTGGCATGCCACCACGATCCCCGTGGGAAGGTGCCGCAGCCGCACCGCGCTCGACGTCTTGTTCACGTGCTGCCCGCCCGCCCCCGAGGCGCGGTACACGTCCATCTCGATGTCTTCGTCGCGCACCTCGATCTCGATGCTGTCGTCCACCACCGGGTAGACGAAGACCGAGGCGAACGAGGTGTGCCGCCGCGCCGCGCTGTCGAAGGGGGAGATGCGCACCATCCGGTGCACCCCGCGCTCGGCCTTCAGAAAGCCGTACGCGTAGTGCCCGCGGATCTCCAGGGTGGCGTCCTTGATCCCCGCCTCGTCGCCCTCCTGCAGGTCGAGCAGCTCCACCTCGAAGCCGTTGCGCTCGGCCCAGCGCTGGTACATGCGCATCAGCATCTCGGCCCAGTCCTGGCTCTCGGTGCCGCCCGCGCCGGGGGTGATGGTGACCAGCGCGTCGCGGGTGTCGTCGGGGCCCTGCAGCATGTTGCGCAGCTCCAGGTCCTCGAGCTGCGGGCCCACCTGCTCCACCTCGCCGGCGACCTCCTGGAGCATGGCCTCGTCTTCCTCGGCCTCCAGCAGCTCCAGCATCTCGGCGAGCGAGGTCACGCGCCCGTCGAGCTGCATCCAGGGCTCGGTCCACCCCTTGATGCGGTTGGCCTCGTCGATCACCTCGCGCGCGGCGGCCTGGTCGTTCCAGAAGGCGGGGTCGGCCATGCGCGCCTCGAGCTGGCTCAGGCGCTCGCGCTTGGCGTCCCAGTCAAAGGAACCTCCTCAGCTCGGCGAGCCGGTTGCGGTAGGTGTCGAGCCGCGTGCGGAGTTCGTCTATCGTCATGGTCCGTCTCGTGTGTGCGTCGGCGGTGTAGCAACGACAAGGGCCGTCCGGCGGAGGACGGCCCCGTTTCATACCCCGCAAGAAACCTACCGGATCGGGTTGATGAACGAAAGTGCCCGGCGTGGATTGGTGTGGGGTTGGTGCGGGTTGGTGCGGGTTGGTGCGGGTTGGTGCGGGTTGGTGTGGGTGTGGGACTATGCGAGTAAACTCGCCGCTACAACTTCACACTGTCCGCCTTCGCGGACATCAACTGCCATGGCCCCGCGCCACGCTCGCCACCACACCAGACCGAAGTCCGCGAAGGCGGACTGCGTGAAGTTGTAGCCGCGGCTTCAGCCGCAAATTCCCCTCAGCACTTCCGTCAGAACACCTGCTGGCCCTTGGCGAGAATGTCGTTCAGCGCCTCGCGGAAGTACGGCGTCTGCTTGGCCAGGTCGGTGCCCACCTGGGCCGTGTACTCCTGCCAGCTCTTGGTGATCTCCTCGGTGAACTCCCGCCGCAGCGTGCCGTCGGCCAGCGCGCGCTCGCGGCGGTCGGGGAAGTAGGTCACGATGTCGGAGATCAGCGCGCGCGCCAAGCGCCGCGCCTTCGCCGCGGGGTCCGACGCGCCGAACGGCGACGGAGCGCGCGAAGCCGTGGGAGCCGGTGTCTCCGTTGGCGGCGGCGGTGGAGGCGGCGCGGGCTGGGGCGTCGGTGCCGGAGCAGGCGCGGGCTGGGTTGTGGGAGCGGGCGCCGGCTGGGGAGCGGGCGTCGGCCGGGGTTGGGGCTGCGCGGCCGCCGCGGGAGCAGACGCGGCCTCGGACGGCGCGGGAACGTCGAAGACGGCGCGGCAGATGGAGCAGCGGGCGCGCACGCCGCCCGCGGGGACCTTGCGCGGGTCCACGCGGAAGACGGTCTTGCAGCTCGTGCACTGAACGTTCATGAAACGGTCCGTGTGCTTCAGAAGTGCAAAGTGCTGAGTGCCAAGTGCCAGGTGCCGAGAGGCGCCGGCGCCAACCGCTGGTACGGAGTACGCCTGCACTGAGCACCTGGCACTTAGCACTTCTGTTACCAAGCTATGCGCCCCCCGCCTCCTGCGCCACCGCCGTGGGCGCTCCCACCGGCTCCCCGGGCGCCGCCTCCTCCTCGCGCGCCGCCGGCCCCTCCGCGGCCGCCTTCGCGCCGGCCTTCTGCGGCTCCCACGGCTGGTCGGTGCGGCGGTCCACCACGTAGATGGAGCCGGCGAAGGTCTTGGCGTAGGCCTTCATCTCCGTGGCCAGCTCGCTGATCTGCGCCGTGTGCACGAAGGTGCGGTGCTCGTTGGTCACCACCCCGATCGAGAGCGTCATCAGCGGCACCTCGTATACCTCGCCGCGCCGGTCCTTGCCGAAGAAGAAGCCGCGCGCCTGGTCCTCTTCCGAGTACTGCAGGGGGATCAGCTCGTTGAAGACGCCGATCACCTCCTCGCAGCAGGTGCGGAAGTCCTGCAGGGGGGCGTTGAAGATGAAGTCGTCGCCGCCGATGTGGCCCACGAACGCCGACGGGCTGTACGCGCGCACCACCTCGCGCAGGATGCGCGAGAGGATCAGGATCACCCGGTCGCCGTGCACGTAGCCGTAGCGGTCGTTGAACTCCTTGAAGTGGTCGAGGTCGGCGTAGCACACCGCGAACTTCTCCCCGCTGCGCAGCCGCTCGGCGATGTCGCGCTGGATCTGCACCGTGCCGGGGAGGAGGGTGGTGGGGTGCACGCTCACGTCGCGCTCCGCCCGCGCCACCGCCAGCTTCAGCCGCAGGCGGAACTCGCGGCCGTCCAGGTCGCCGGTCAGCACCTCGTCGGCCCCCGCCTCCAGCGCGGCGGAGACCACCTCGTCGCGGCGGGCGTGCGGATCCAGGTACATGATCACCGGCACCACCGAGGTGAAGGCCTCGTGCTTCATGTGCCGGCAGAGGTCCAGCGCCCCCAGGGCGTCGCCCGAGGCGTCCACCACCAGCGCCGCGGGGTAGACGCGGCTCACCCGCACCGGGATCTCCTGCGCGTTGCGCACCTCCACCACCGGGCACCCGGCGGCGGCCGCGAAGTCGCGCACCGCGGCGGGCGCGGCACGGCCGTGCGGCGAGTGGTGCAGGAGGACGCGCTGGGGCATCGGTCCGGGGGGATGGGAAAGAGATCGAACGTGGGGATGAGAAAAAGCTATTCCGGGCGCAAACTCCTGTCAAACAAAACGTTTTTGCGCCCGGACGCCGCCCCGGTCAGGCGAGCGGCTTCGCCTCGTCGATCAGCATGACGGGAATGTTCTCGCGCACCTCGTAGCGCAGCCGGCAGCGGGGGCACACCAGGCTCTCCTCCGGCTCCGTCTCGTGCGTCAGCTCGCCCTTGCACTTGGGGCACACCAGCAGCTCCAGCAGCCACGGCTCCATCACGCGCGCTCCTCCCTGGGAAGGGTGAACCCCAGCCGCTGCAGATCCAGCGGGTTCTTGCGCCACCTGGGCAGCACCTTCACCCACAGGTCCAGGTAGACGGGGGCGCCCACGAACTCCTCCACCTTGGCCCGCGCCGCCTGCCCCAGCCGCTTGATGGCCGAGCCCCCGGCGCCGATCAGGATGGCCTTCTGCGTGGGCCGCTCCACGAACACCACGGCGCGGATGTAGATGGGGGATGCGCTCTCGCGGAACTCCTCCACCTTCACCGCCACGCTGTACGGAACCTCCTTCTCGTACAGCTCGAAGATGGTCTCGCGCACCAGCTCGGCCACGAAGAAGCGCACCGGCTGCGAGCTGACGTCGTCTTCGGGGTAGAGGAAGGGCGACTCGGGGAGGCGCGCGGCGATGGCCGAGCGCAGCGCCTCCGTCCCCTCCCCCGTCTCGGCCGAGACCTCGAAGGGCTCGGAGCCCAGCCGCTCCTTCGCCCAGGCGCGCACCGCCGCCCGCTGCTGGGCCGTGGCCACGTCGATCTTGTTCGAGACCACCATCAGCCGCGGGGCGCGCCGCACCAGCGCCAGCACCTCGTCGCGGAAGTCGGGAAGGCCGCGCGCGGCGTCGACCAGCAGGAGCACCACGTCGGCGTCGTCCATCACCTCGGTGGCCTCGTGCATCATGGCGCGGTGCAGCAGGTAGCGCGGGTCCACCAGGCCCGGGGTGTCGACGAACACCATCTGCACGCCGTCGCGGGTGTCGATCCCCAGCACCCGCTCGCGCGTGGTCTGCGCCAGCGGGGTGACGATGCTGAGCTTCTGCTCCACCAGGCAGTTCATCAGCGACGACTTCCCCACGTTGGGAAAGCCGACGAGCGCCACCGTTCCGGCCCGCGTTCCCGCTTCGTTCGCCATGCGCGGAAAGCTACCCGGCGGATGAAGGTACGGCAACGGCAACGGCCGTCTCACGCAGAGGACGCAGAGAAACGGAGAGAACGCAGAAAAGACCCACGCCTCGATTCGGTTGAATCGAGGCGTGGGTCTTTGAATTGGCCGGCGGCGCCGTACTCTCCCACCGGGTGGCCCCGGCAGTACCATCCGCGCAGCGGGTTTTCACTTCCGAGTTCGGGATGGGATCGGGTGGATCCCCCGCGCCATAGCCA
>JBJMPM010000330.1:0-9149 GCA_045803205.1 Longimicrobiaceae bacterium | reverse complement strand
GAGCGCCGAAGCCGGCAGGTGAAGCGCGGGGTAAAACGAAAGCAGAGCCGTTATCCGGTCAGGAAACGGAGTGACTGCTCCCGGACGGTGAGACGGACCCTGGAGGTGCTTAGGTAAACGGTATTGCGCGAAGGCGGACTTCGTGTCGTTCCAGCGGCGGGTTTCCAACCCGTCGGCTCCGGAGCGTTGCGCAATCCGCTCTAGTCGCGGATGTGGATCTGCACCCCCAGCGACAGGCTCGGGCCGGAGAAGTCCAGCCCGCGCGGGAGGAAGCCGGGAATCGTTCCTCCCGCGCCGGCGGTCCAGTCGACGCTGGTGAAGCGGCGCAGGTTGAGCTGCGCCTCCAGGAACAGGCTCGCGACCTCCGTCCCCACCGAGACGCCGAGCGCGCCGCCGACCTGGAAGGCCTCTGCGGTGGCCACGTACGCGGTGGTCGAGTCGCCCTCCGGGGTGAAGGCCTGCACGCCGCCCAGCCGGATCAGCCCCGTCCGGATGCCGGCGTACGGGTTCACGTGCTCGAAGATCCCCGGCCCCTCCAGCGACGCGTAGAAGGCCAGCGACGGCTCCTCGCGGATGGTGCCGCGCAGCTCGAAGCGCTCATCGGCCGAGGTGAACCCGGAGAACTGGCTGTAGCCCAAGCCGAGCTCGATCAGCACGCGGTACCCGGGGACCTTCGGCTCCCCCTCCTTCATCTCGAGGGTGGTCACGGTGTCGGGCCGGCCCTGCCGCACCGTCACCGTCTTCCCCGACGGCACCCAGGTGGTGTCGACCCGCGGCTGCCTCCCGAGCGGCACCGTCTTCAATCCCCAGAGCACCTCGATCCCGTACCCGTTCTTGCCGCCGGGGCAGTCCGAGCGCCGCACCGACTCCGACCGCGTGCTCCAGCAGTTGACGGAGACGGCGATGTCGGTGACGCTCTCCAGCAGGTCCTCGAAGCCGATCTGCGCCCGGGCGGGCGCGGGGAGGCCGGCGAGCAGGGGTGCGAGCAGCGCGGCGGCGCCTGCGAGGCGAAGCGAGCTCATGATGATCTCACGGGAAGAAGCGGAAGCTCTCACGGAGGCCGCGGAGACGCGGAGCGCCTCCCGTGGCCTCCGCGTCCTCCGTGAGAGAGTGCAGTTTCTACCAGCCGACGGGCTTCCCCTGGTTCTGGCGGTCGAGCCACTCCTTGAGCGGCGCGAAGTACTCCAGCAGCGCGCCGCCGTCCATCCGCCGCTCGCCGGTCATGGTGAACAGCGTCTCCTGCCAGGGGCGGCTCTGCCCCGCCTCCAGCATCGCCGCGAACCTGCGCCCCGCCGCCTGGCTGCCGAAGAAGGAGCAGCGGTAGAGCGGTCCCGTGTGCCCCGCCTCGCGGCAGAGCGCGCGGTAGAACTGGAACTGGAGCACGCGCGCCAGGAAGTAGCGCATGTACGGCGTGTTGGCGGGAATGTGGTACTTGGCGCCCGGGTCGAAGTCCGCCTCGGTCCGCGGCAGCGGCGCCGAGACGCCCTGGTAGCGGTTGCGCAGCTCCCACAAGGCCGCGTTGTAGCGGGAGGGCGGGATCGTCCCGTCGAACACCCCCCAGCGCCACTTGTCCACCAGCAGGCCGAAGGGGAGGAAGGCCACCTTGTCCAGCGCCTGGCGCAGCAGGAGCGCGGTGTCGGCCGCGGGCGCGGGGACCTCGCCGAGCAGCCCCACCTGCTTCAGGTAGCCGGGGGTGATGGAGAGCGCGATGGCGTCGCCGATGGCCTCGTGGAAGCCGTCGTTGGCGCCGTTGCGGAAGAGGATCGGCTGGCGGCGGTAGGCGCGCTGGTAGATGTTGTGCCCCATCTCGTGGTGCACCGTCACGAAGTCCTCGGCGGTGGGCTCCATGCACATCTTGATGCGGACGTCCTCCAGGTCGTCCACGTCCCAGGCGCTGGCATGGCACACCACGTCGCGGTCGCGCGGCTTGGTGAGCATCGAACGCTCCCAGAACGTCTGCGGCAGCGGCGCGAAGCCCAGCGAGGTGAAGAAGCGCTCGGCGCTCCTCGTCATCGCCACCGCGTCCATCCCCTTCGCCCGGATCAGCTCCGTCAGGTCGTACCCCGGCCCCGCGGCGTTCCTGGGCGCGACGATCGGGTAGATGTTCCCCCACTCCTGCGCCCACATGTTCCCCAGCAGGTGCGCGGGGATCATCCCGTTGGGCGGCACCACCTGCGGCCCGTACTGCTCCACCAGCCGCGCGCGCACGTAGGCGTGCAGCGCCACGTAGAGCGGCCGCACCTGCGTCCACAGCCGCTCGATCTCCATCGAGAACGAGTCCGCCGGCATGTCGTAGCGCGCCCGCCACATGGCGCCCGCGTCGGTGTACCCCAGCTCGCGCGCCCCCTGGTTGGAGAGCTCGGCGAAGCGGGTGTAGCGCTGCCGCATGGGCGCGCCCACGCGGTGCCACCCCTGCCAGGCGTCCAGCAGCTCCGCGGGGTTCCGGCTGGTCACCAGGATGCGCGAGAGCCCGCCGATGTCCAGGCACTGCCCCGGCGCCCTGCAGTACTGCCCGCGCCCGTAGTCGCCCTCCATGCCGGCGCGGATCCGCGACAGCTCCTCGGCCTCGCCGGGGCCGCCCGGCGGCGGGGCGGAGAGGGAGAGGCGCAGCAGCTCGAACTTGCGCCTGAGCTCCGGCGGCAGGTTCAGCCGGGCGAAGCGCCGCGCCGCCAGCGCCCGGCGCTGGATGGCCACGGAGAGGTTCTTCTGCGCCTCGGCCGAGAGCGCCTCGGTGTCGTGGGTGATGTAGGTGGCCGCCACCCACTCCGCCTGGTTGTCGCGGAGCTGCAGCTCCGTCAGCTCGCGCTCCGTCTCCGCCATGAAGGCCGCGGCCTCCTGCACCGTCGCCGGCCGCGCCGCGCCGGCCGCGCGCTGCCCCGCCGCCGGCCGCGCGGCGAGGAGCGCCAGCGCGCAGGCGGCGAGCCGCCCTCCCGTCATCGCAGTCCCCATCTCGGCCATCCCCTCTCGAAAAGTGGTTGGAATTGATGTAGATTGATCTGCCGCCCCCGTCCGGAAATCGCAAGCGAAGCGCGGCAGCCGCCGCGCCGCGAGATTTTTGTCGGCAGTTGAAACTTCACCGCGCGAGCGCGCGTACAACGCGCGCGGGGGCTACGCACGGACTCCCACCGCGCCGCCTGTCCCCCGCTCTCCCCGCAATCAACGGTCCCAGCATGAAGCACATCGCCGCCGCTTCGCTCGCTCTCGCGCTGCTCGGGGGCGCCGGAGCGCTCCACGCCCAGAACCCGCCCCCCGCGCGGCCGCCGGCGCAGCAGGCGCCGGGCGCGCGCCCGCAGGGGCAGCCGCAGCCGCCCGCCGCCGCCCCCGGCGAGATCCGGGGCACGGTGGTCGACGCCGAGAGCGGCACGCCCTTGGGCGCCGCCTCGGTCTCCGTGTTCAGCCGGCCCGACTCGGCGCTGGTGGCCGGCGCCATCGCCCGCGCCGACGGCTCCTTCCGCATCGAGGGGCTGCGCCCGGGATCGTACTCGCTCCGCATAAGCATGATGGGCTACCGCCCACAGGCCGGCACCGTGGTCACCATCGCGGCCGAGCAGCCGCGGGCGGCCGTCGGGCCCATCCGCCTGGCCCGGAGCGCCGTGGCGCTGGAGGGGCTCACCGCCACCGGCGAGCGGCAGGCCGTGGCCATCGCCCCCGACCGCAACACCTACCAGGCCCGCACCGTGGCCCCCGCGGCCACCAGCGCCAGCGAGGTGCTGGAGGCGGTGCCCTCGGTGCAGGTGGACCCCGACGGGAAGGTGAGCCTGCGCGGCAACGAGAACGTGGTGGTGCAGATCAACGGCCGCCCCTCGCCCATGCGCGGCGCGCAGCTCGCCGGCTACCTCAAGCAGCTCCCCGCCAACACCCTGGAGCGGGTGGAGGTGATCCCCAACCCCTCGGCCCGGCAGGACCCGGAGGGGATGGCGGGGATCATCAACATCGTGCTCAAGCAGAACGTGGACCTGGGGCTCAGCGGCGGGCTCACGCTCGCCGGCTCGACCTCGAACCGCTACGTCGCCTCGGGGAACCTGGGGTGGCAGAAGGGGCCGGCCACGCTCTTCGGCAGCTACGGCTTCGTGAGCGACGGCCGCGACGTGACGGGGATCAACAACCGCACCCGGCTGGTCGCGGCGTCGCCCTTCTCCTACACCAACCAGGACGTCAGCGGCTCGGTGCTGAACGGCGGGCACAACTTCAACGGCTCGCTGGACTACCGGCTGAGCGCCAAGAACACGCTCTACAGCGCGCTGCTGCTGAACGCGCGCTTCGCCGACGACGACTCGCGCAGCGACTACAACATCCTCGACCCGTCGCTCACGCTGGTCGACCAGTACCTGCGCCTGCGCGAGAACGACGCCGACGGCCGGATGGTGGACTACTCGCTCGGCTTCAAGCGCACGATGGTGCCGCAGCGCCACGAGCTCACGGGCGAGGTGCGGCTCAACCGCAACCGCGACCTGGACCACACCGACCTCTGGCGGCAGCCGGTCACCGGCGGCGCCCGCACCGACGCCGAGATCAACCGCACCGACGCGCTGACCTGGCAGCTCACGGGGCAGACCGACTACACCCGCGCGCTGGGCGCGCGCGGGAAGCTGGAGACGGGGTACAAGGGGTGGGCCCGCTGGCTCGACCGCGACTACGCGGTGGAGACGGATCCGCTGGGCACCGGCGTCTTCACCCCCCGCACCGACCTGAGCAACGCGCTGGAGCTGGACGAGACGGTGAACGCCGCCTACGCCGTGCTGAGCCAGGGGGCGGGCCGCTGGGAGCTGCAGGGCGGCCTGCGCGCCGAGTTCGCCACGCGCGACTTCACCCTGGCGAACACGGGCGAGACCTTCGCGTACGACAAGTGGAGCGTGTTCCCCAGCGCCCTGGCGAGCTACAAGCTGGGCGACAACGACCAGCTCAAGCTCAGCTACTCGCGCCGCGTCCGCCGGCCGGGCACGCAGGAGCTGAGCCCCTTCCCGGTGTTCTTCGACCTGCAGAACGTCTTCCTGGGCAACCCGAACCTCGACCCCGAGTACACCGACGCCATCGAGCTGGGCTACCAGCACTCGGCGCGCATGGGCTCGCTGCAGGTGTCGCCCTTCTTCCGGCGCACCAGCAACGTGATCCGCTTCATCGTCAACACCGTCGACACGGTGCAGGGGCGCGAGGTGACCTCGATCAACTTCCAGAACCTGGACCACGGCACCTCGTGGGGCGCCGACGTGAACGGCACGCTCCGCTACGGGCAGAAGTTCAACGGGCTGGCCTCGTTCAACGTGTTCAAGCTGGTCACGGAGGGGGGCGGCGAGTCGACCCTGGGGTCGAACGCGGTGAGCTGGGCGGCGCGGGTGAACGGCACCTACAACGTGTCGCCGCGGACTTCGTTCACGGCGGCGTACTTCTACCGCGCGGCCGTCCCCATCGAGCGCGGGCAGTTCGGGGCGGTGGGCGTGGCGAACTTCTCGGTGCGGCAGAAGCTGATGGGCGAGCAGGCGAGCCTGACGGTGCGCCTGTCCGATCCCTTCAAGGGGAACCTCTTCCGGGTCGAGACGGGGAACGACGACGTGTTCCAGCTCACCGAGCGCACCTTCAACACGCGCGCGGTGCACGTGACCTTCCAGTACAACTTCGGCCGCCCGCCGCGCGTGCGTCCGCAGGAGCAGCCGCAGCCGCCGGCGCCGACTCCGTTCGGCGGCTGAGAACGGCAACTGCTTCTCACACAGAAGCACGGAGCCGCGGAGAGACCGAGTCTCTCCGCGGCTCCGCGTTTCTGCGCCGGGCGAGGAACCCGGGGCCACCGGCGTGCTGGGCAGGCTCGTGGTGCGCATGAACCAGAGAATGTCATCCTGAGCGCCGCCGCGGCGCCTGAACCTGCCTTCACACCAGTCCCTGGCGGCGGCCGAAGGATCTATCGCCGACGCTCGGACCCAAGCCTCCGAAGCGCGCCGAAGGTTCGCAATCGGGTCCTGTTTCCGCCTGTCACCCTGGTTACCCGGCGCAACTCCTCGCGGACCACGCGTCGGAGCATCTCCTCGATGGTTTCCCGCTGCCGGATGTGCTCGCGCAACACCTCGTTGATCAGGACCTGATAGTTGCCGCCGCCCGCGCGGTGCACCTTGTCGCGGAACCAGTCGAGCACCTGGTCGTCTAGCCGGATCGCGATCCGCGTGTAGCCTGGCGGCATCGGGCACAGCGCGCCCCGGACGCCACCTCGGAGGTCGTACTCGTCCCTCATGGAGAGAGCGGCCATGCGCCGCGAGTGAGAAGAGCGGGACGTGCGGAGAGCGGGGGAAAGAGAACGTAGCGCCTTGCGCCAAAGTGGTCAACGAGGACAGCCGGCCGCGCACAGCGCAGCCGGCTTACCTCATACCTGCCGTTGACCTCAATAGGCTGACCGGTAACCGCTACAGGTCTTCGAGGTCATCCTCGTCGTCGTCGAAGTCCTCGTCGTCCTCGTCGTCGAGATCATCGTCGTCGTCTTCGTCATCGTCGAAGAGGTCGTCGTCGAGGTCGTCCTCGTCCTCGTCGCCGCCGGGCCAGCCGTCGTCGAGGTCGTCGTCCAGGTCTTCGTCGCGGGCCTGCGGTGGCGTGAGCGTCTGCATCGGTCGGGTCTCTTGAGAGTGGTCGTCAAGGGGCACTGCACGCGACACGCACCGAGCGTGCCTCCGTTGCGTCACTCGCGCGGATTCGACGCCCGCTCCGCCGCCACGCGGGAGTCCCCGCCCTTCGAGCGAACGGTTCGCTTCGGCTCCACCGTCGGCTGCGCGGCGTTCCCAAGTTCCTCACGGATGACCCGACGCAGCGTCGCTTCCAGCGGCTCGTCTTCGCGCGCGATGTGCTCGCGGAGCGCGGCGTTCATCAGCGTCTGGTAGTTGCCACCGCCCATCGCGTGGACTTTTACCCGGAACCATTCCAGGACCTCGTCATCGAGGCGAATGGTGATGCGTGTTTTCCCGGGCGTGGGAATCACAGGACCACGAACAGCGTTCGACAGGTCGTATTCGTCTTTCATCGGTTCGCCGCGGCGTAGAACCGCGCCTCTGTGCGAGTAGCCTTCCGTGCGGAGATGATGCGGATAACATCACTCCGCCAGGTGTACACGACCGCGACCAGTCTGCCGAGCGAGTCCATTCCGAACGTGACGTACCGCTCCTCGTCCGAAGCCTCGTCCAGGCGAGTCAACGCGCGCTCGTCTTCCAACGCAGCGAAGGCGTGTGCGAAATCGACACCGTGCTTCGCGAGATTGGCCTCGGCCTTCTGCTCATCCCACTCGTAGCCGTCTTTGAATGTATGCACGTTTGTACACAGGCTCAAGGTGGAGAGACATCACCGCAAATGGACAAGCCAAACGAAACCGGCCCCGCTCGTTGCGGGGCCGGTTTCGTCCAGCCTGAGGCAGGGGCGCGGTTTCATGCTCGCGCCGTGCCGTACAGGATCGCCTTCTTCACCTCGCCGATGGCGCGGGTGATCTTGATCTCGCGGGGGCAGGCCTCGGTGCAGTTGAAGATGGTGCGGCAGCGCCAGACGCCCTCGCGGTCGTTCAGCCGCTCCAGCCGCTCGCCCGCCGCCTGGTCGCGGCTGTCGAAGATGAAGCGGTGCGCGTTCACGATGGCCGCCGGCCCCACGAACTCGTCGTTCGCCCAGAAGCTGGGGCAGCTCGTGGTGCACGCCGCGCACAGGATGCACTTGGTGGTGTCGTCGAAGCGCTCGCGCTCCTCCACGCTCTGGATGCGCTCGCGCTCGGGCGGCCGCGTGTCGTTGATGAAGAAGGGGAGCACGGAGCGGTACTGCGCGAAGAAGGGCTCCATGTCCACCACCAGGTCCTTGATCACCCGGAAGCCCATCAGCGGCTCCACCGTCACCCGGTCGCCCACGTCGCGCACCAGCACCTTGCAGGCGAGCCGGTTCACGCCGTTGATGCGCATGGCGTCGCTCCCGCAGATGCCGTGGGCGCAGCTGCGGCGGTAGGTGAGCGCTCCGTCCTGGTACCACTTCACCATGTTCAGCGCGTCGAGCACGCGGTCGGTGGGCTCCACCTCCACGCCGTACTCCTTGTAGTACGGGACCTCGTCGGTCTCCGGGTTGTAGCGGAGGATGCGAAGCGTCAGCCGGCTCATCTCAGTACACCCGCTCCTTCGGCTGGAACTTCGTGATGGTCACGGGCTTGTAGGCGATCGACAGGCTCCCGTCGTCGCTCCGCGACACCAGCGTGTGCTTCAGCCAGTTCACGTCGTCGCGCTTCTCGTAGTCCTCGCGCATGTGCGCGCCCCGGCTCTCGGTGCGGTTCAGCGCGCTGAGCGCCGTCACCTCGGCCAGGTCCAGCAGGTTCCCCAGCTCCCACGCCTCCAGCAGGTCGGTGTTGAAGGCGCGCCCGCGGTCCATCACCCCCACCTCCCGGTAGCGCTCCTTCAGCTCCCGCACCTTGGCCAGCGCCTCGCTCATCCCCGCGTGGGTGCGGTAGATGCCCACGTCGTCCTGCATCACGTCCTGCATCTCCTCCCGCAGCTTCGCGGCCGGCTCGCCCCCCTGGTTCCCCAGGATGCGCCCGAACTGCTCCTCCACCCGCGCCGTGGGATCCTCCGGCAGCTCCGGCAGGTCCGCCGTCTGGCAGAAGCGCTCCATCTCGATCCCCCCGCGCCGGCCGAAGACGACCAGGTCGAGGAGGGAGTTGGTGCCGAGGCGGTTCGCGCCGTGCACGGAGACGCAGGCGCACTCGCCGGCGGCGTAGAGGCCGGGGATCGGCGTGCGCCCCACGTTGTCGGTGTGGATGCCGCCCATGATGTAGTGCTGCCCGGGCCGGATGGAGATCGGATCCTTGGTGATGTCGACGCCGGCGAAGTCGCGGCCGATGTTGACGATCTCCCTCAGCGCCTCGAGGACCCGCTTGCGGGGACGAGCGTGATGTCCAGGGCCAGGCCGCCGTTGTCCAGGCCGCGTCCCTCGTTGATCTCGGTCTGCTCGGCGCGGGAGACGACATCGCGGGAGGCCAGCTCCAGCTTGTTGGGGGCGTAGCGCTCCATGAACCGGTCGCCCTCCTTGTTGAACAGCTGGGCGCCCTCGCCGCGGGCTCCCTCGGTGATCAGGAAGCCGTTCTCCACCAGCGTCGTCGGGTGGTACTGGACCATCTCCATGTCCATCACCGGCGCCCCGATGCGGTAGGCCTG
>JBJMPM010000079.1:0-9895 GCA_045803205.1 Longimicrobiaceae bacterium | reverse complement strand
ACCGCGGGGAGCGGGAGCCTTCCCGCCACCGGCTCGGGGGTGCGGATGATGTGGTTCCCCAACCTCTACGCCTTCCGCGTGGGGAAGGTGGACAGCTTCGGGAGCACCTACTGGGACCTGTCGAACATCGGCACCGGCTCGGTGGGGCTCGGCGAGAACGTGCGCGCCAGCGGCAACAACTCCTTCGCCGCCAACCTGGCCACCACCGCCAGCGGCGACGAGAGCGTGGCGCTGGGGAACAACGGCACCGCCAGCGCCGACCGCGCCTTCGCCTTCAACGGCACCGCCAGTGCGGTGGGCGCCGTGGCCATCGGCAGCGGCGCGCAGGCCACGAACGACGACGCGCTGGCGCTGGGCCCCAGCTCGATCGCCGGCGGGCTGGCCTCCATCGTCCTCGGGCCCAGCATCGCCAACGGAAGCTTCGGCGTGGCGATCGGGCTGCAGAACAGCGCCAGCGGCAACTTCTCGGTGGCCATCGGCAAGAACGCGCGCACCGCCAACCGCCAGGGGAGCATCGTGCTGGGCGACGGCTGCGCCGGCTTCTCGTCGGACTCGGTCTATCCCACGGCCAACAACCAGTTCGTCGCCCGCGGCTGCGGCGGCGTGAAGATCTACACCAACCAGGGGCTGACGGCGGGGGTGGAGCTGGCGGCCGGCGGGAGCAGCTGGAGCGCGGTCTCGGACCGCAGCCGCAAGGAGAACTTCGTGGCCGTGGAGGGCGAGGACCTGCTCCTGCGGCTGCGCTCGGTGCCGGTGAGCACCTGGAACTACCTGAGCCAGGACCGCTCCATCCGCCACATGGGCCCCATGGCGCAGGACTTCGCCGCCGCCTTCGGCCTGGGCGAGAGCAACCTCCTGATCAACAGTCTCGACATCGACGGGGTGAACCTGGCCGGCGTGCAGGCGCTCACCACGCGCACCGACCGGCTGCGCGCGCAGGTGCGCACGCTCACGGACGAGAACGCCGCCCTGCGCGGCCGTGTGTCCGAGCTCGAGGCGCGCCTGCAGCGCATCGAGGCGCTCCTGGCCAGCCCGGCGGCGCCGGCCCCGGCCCAACCCTGAGCCCTCCCGCGGACTCCCCAATCGAGAGCCACCCATGAATCTCCCGAATCCGGTTCGCCGCGCCTGGCCCGTGCTCGTGCTCCCGCTGCTGGCGGCCTGCGCGGACCGCTCCCCCACCCTTCCCGCCGCCCTCCCGCCGGAGCTCCCCGCGGGCGCGGTGGGCATGCTGCAGTGCACGGTGAACGTGCCCGGGCAGGAGATGAGCTGCACCCCCGTGGCGTCCGCGGGCGGGGCGCGCGGCGCCAAGCTGCTGGGCGGGCAGGAGAAGTACATCAAGCTCTCCAGCTCCGGCACCGCCTACGACGGCGGCACGCAGATCTTCAGCAGCAACGTGAGCGTGCAGAACCTGCTGAAGCAGAGCATGGGCACCACCGACGGCTCCACCGTGACCGGCGTGGACGTCTTCTTCGCGGCGGGGCCGACGGTCACCAGCGGCGGAGCGGGCTCGTCGGTCACGGTGTTCAACTACGACGGGCTCGGCACCTTCACCGCCACCAACCAGCGCTACTTCCACTACGCGGAGATCATCGAGACCTACCAGATCTCCGCCGCGAAGAGCTGGCAGTTCCAGATCAGCGGCGCGGTGTCGACCTTCTCCTTCACCGTCTACGTCTCGGCGCCGCTGGTCGACGAGTCGACCTCGCTCCTCGACGAGGTGTGGGAGGGCGACACCTCCACCGACTGGCAGACGGGCGCGAACTGGAACAGCGGCGTGGCGCCCGACTCGGCGAACACCGTCTCCATCCCCGCCGACTCGCTGCTGGGGCCCGGGCACAGCCTCCCCGTGCTGAGCGCCAGCGCGCGCCTCACCAACCTGCGCGTGGGCTACGCCAGCACGCTGGGGCTCGGTGGGTTCATGCTGACCGCCTACGGGAACGTGGACGCGGTGGGCACCGTCTCCAACGGCACGGTGAGGGCGGCGGGCACCGGCGCTTTCCTGGGCGGGAACCTCCCGGCCATGGAGGTGACCGGGAGCGCGCAGCTCCAGCGCTCCACCAGGGCCACGGGCGCCGTGTCGGTCACCGGCACCCTCAGCGTGAAGGACCAGGCGCTCAACATCAGCATTCCCTGATCGTCCACCCCTTCCGGAGACGGAGGAGATGATGCGTACCGCGTTCGTAACCCTGATTGGCGCCGCCGCGCTCGCCGCGGCCTTCCCCGCCGCCGCGCAGACCCCCGACTCGGCCTTCGCGGTGAGCAAGAGCGGCGTGGGCCTCTTCCGCGTGAACGTGGACGCCGGCATCCTCATCGGCGGCATCTACGACGGCGACGCCTCGTTCACCGGCGTTCCGGCGGAGGGCGCCGGCACGCGCATGATGTGGTACCCCCGGAAAGCCGCCTTCCGCGCCGGGGGGATCAACGGCACGCAGTGGGACGCGGCCAACATCGGGGACTACTCGGTGGCGATCGGGCAGGACGTGCGCGCGAGCGCCAACAACGCGACGGCGTTCGGCCTGCGCTCCACCGCGGCCCAGCAGTCGTCGTTCGCCGTCGGCGAGGACAACACCGCCAGCGGCGCGGCCTCGGTGGCGCTGGGGTACCACGCGCACACCAACGCGCGGCAGGGCTCGTTCGTGTTCGCCGACCGCTCCGTGGCGGGGAACGGCGAAGACACGCTGCGCGCGGGCGTGAACAACTCGGCCAACTGGCGCGTGAACGGCGGCTTCCGGATCTTCACCTCCACCAACCTCTCCACCGGGGTGACCATCCAGAACGGCACGGTGACGAGCAACTGGGGGCAGAGCGGCGCGGTGATCAGCACCAGCACGGGCGCGTATCTCTCCGTCGGCGGGGTGTGGACCGACAACTCCGACGTGCACCGGAAGCACCTTTTCGCCACCGTCGAGGGCGAGGACGTCCTCCTGCGGCTGCGCACGGTGCCCATCACCACCTGGAGCTACCGGGTCGACGACAGCAACATCCGCCACCTGGGGCCGATGGCGCAGGATTTCCACCGCGCCTTCGGGCTGGGCCAGGACTCGGTGAGCATCGCCACGCTCGACGAGGGTGGGGTGGCGCTGGCGGGGATCCAGGCGCTCGACGCCCGCACCACCGCGCAGGCTGCGCGAATCCAGGCGGTGGAGCGCGACAACGCGAAGCTCCGGACGGAGAACGCCGAGCTGCGGGCGCGGCTGGAGGCGATCGAGCGGATGCTGCGCGAGCGCAAGCCCTGAAAAACGCGTCTCACGCAGAGACGCAGAGAAACTGAGAGGACGCAGAGGGCTCACGTGAGTCCTCTGCGTCCTCTCTTTTTCCCTGTGTCTTGGGCGAAGCCCCCTCAGTCCTTGTCCGCGTGGGCGCTCGCGGAGCAGGGGTGCGTGCTCGCGGTGGTGCGGAAGAGGCCGTCCGGGTCGGTGAAGGTGCCGCTGATGCGGGTGGCGCTCTGCGCGGAGCCCTCGAAGTGGCCCTGCTTCGCGGCGCTCGCCCCCTGCCAGAGCCGCAGCGACACGGTGCCGCGGTTCAGGTCCACCGTGCCGCTCAGCGTGGAGGTCACGTCGGGCCCGGTGCCCGCGACGTACCACCATCCCTGGCTGTTCAGCACCGATGCGATGCCGTTCGCCCCCGCGGTCAGGCTCGCCTGCGGGATGCTGATGCGCGTCTCGAACGCCGGCCAGCAGTTCGCGGCCGCGTCCACCACGATGAGCCACGTTCCCACCACGCTGAAGCCCGCCGGCGGGCCCGGGTCCGTCGGCCCGTCGCTCTTGCACCCCACCACCACGGCCGCGGACGCGAACAGCGCCGCCATCGCTTTGAGCCTCATCTGCCTGCGTCTCCTGAAATCGAAAAGGGCTCCGCCAGGGCGGCGGATGTCGTTGATACCACGCTGCTTCGCAAAGGATCGCCGCCAGAGCGCGACGGAGAACGCTCCGCCGCGCCCGTTCGTGACGGGCGCGGCGGCTGCGCTCAGAACACGCGCGGCACGGAGGCGGTGACCACCAGCCGCGGCTTGGGGTCGCTCGGGTCGACGTACACCGCGGCGCTCCCCAGCGAGACGAGGAGCCCCGCCCCCACGTTCTGCGTCCACCGCGGCGACTCGTCCCCCGTCCACGCGGCGCCGGCGGCGTAGAGGAGTTGCAGGCTCGGCGCACCCACGAAGGGGAGCTGCAGCGGGAGGGGAACGGCGTAGCGCCCGTCGGCGAAGGCCAGGTGGTCGCCCCGGTAGTGCGCCACGCGCAGCGTGGGCAGCGTGGTCGGCCCGCCCAGGATCTCGTAGCGCTGCGGGGGCGCGCCGCCGCCCAGGGGGGTGCGCCCGCGCAGGTACACCTTCAGCGTGTGCGTGCGGAAGGCGGTGGTGGTGTACGTGCCCTCGCCCAGGAGCTGGGTGAAGTCCGCGTCGGAGGCGCCGGAGAAGGAGCGCTCCACCTGCACGTCGCCGGTGAACGACGAGACGCGCCCCACCACGCGCAGCTCGGCCCCGCCGAAGGCCGAGACGATGTCGCCGTCCAGCACCGGCGGGTTCGCCCGGTCCTTGTCCCTGCTCTGCCAGAGGGAGAAGACGTGGTGCGCGCGGAGCGACCGGTCGCGCGACCAGAGCACGCCGCCGCGCGGGTTCAGCCAGCTCTCCCCCGCGATCAGCGGCTTGCCCACGGGGCGCACCACCATCACCCGCGCCTGGTCGGCGTCCCAGTAGTCGCGGTAGTCGCGCCCGTACACCAGCACCGAGATGGAGTTGGAGAGGTCGCCGCGCTGCCAGGCGTCGTTGGTGCGCGTGGCCCGCGACGCCTCGCCCACCAGCAGCAGGCTCTCCACGTCCAGGGGGATGGTGACGCGGAGGCCGCCGCCGAGCCGATCGGGGTTCTCGAAGCGGTACGCGGCCCACGCGTCGAGGCTCGGCCCGCTGTCGTTGCGGGTGGGGCGGAGGCGGGCGCCGCCCGTGACGGTGAGGCCGTTCACCCGGTCGTAGGTGGGGAGCGGGCGCGCGGAGAGCGACAGCAGGCGCGCCTTGGGCGCCAGGATGATGCGCGCCGTGTACTCCGCGGTGTCGCCGTCGACGTCGCCGGCCACGCGCACCCGGGTGCGGGGCGCCGTCTCCAGCACGCGCCCGGTGGTCGCGAGCGCCGAGGGGTACACCTCGCCGCCCAGCAGCGCGATGTCGCCCCGGATCACCGCGCGCGGGCGGATGAAGAGCTGCCCGCCGATCACCACCACCCGCCCCTCGATGGTCCCCTCCAGGCGCACGTCGGCGTCGTAGATCACCACGTCGCCGGGGGCGTGGAAGGTGGCGGGGAGGATGGTGTCGCGGTCGAAGCGCAGGTAGTTGCCGCGCGCCAGGATGGAGCGGGCCAGCTCGGCGGCCTCGGAGTGGTCGTCGCCCGAGATGACGATGGGGCGCTGCTGCGCGGCCAGCGGCGCGGCCAGCAGGAACAGGACGGCCGCGGCGAGCGCGGCCCTGCGTTGCATCATTCGTCAGCCGATTTCGATTGTTTGTACCGCACCGACGTTTTCGCGTGCGGATTTGCGAGTAAACTCGCCGCTACAACGGCACAAAGTCCGCCTTCGCGGACTTCACCTGCCACGCCACCCTATCTGCCCTGCGCCACTGCGCTCGACGTAAGCCCCCCGCCGCGGCGGCGCACACCAACCAACCATCTGCACATGCTGCCGTCACGCTCGCGGCCGGGACCTGGGGGTGACACTCGTGAGACGGCGTCACGAGACGTCCGCGAAGGCGGATGCGTGCGGTTGTAGCGGCGAGTTCACTCGCATATCCCCGCACCACCCTGCGCCACGCACCTACATCACGCGAGGAGCCGATCGCGACGTTCTACAACTCCAGGAAGTTGCGCAGGATGACCTTCCCCGACTCGCTGGCGATGGACTCGGGGTGGAACTGCACCCCCCAGGTGGGGTGCTCGCGGTGGCGCACGCCCTGGATCTCGGTCTCGTACCCCGGCTCGTCGGTCCACGCCACCGCCTCCAGCGCCGCCGGGAGCGTGGACGGCTCGATCACCAGCGAGTGGTAGCGGGCCACCGTCACCGGCGAGGGCACGCCGCGGAAGATCCCGGCGCCGGTGTGGCGGATGGGCGAGACCTTGCCGTGCATCACCCGGTCGGCGCGCACCACCTCGCCGCCGTACGCCGCGCCGATGGACTGGTGCCCCAGGCAGACGCCCAGGATCGGCGTCGTGGGCCCCATCCGCCGGATGACCTCGACGGAGACCCCGGCCTCGTTGGGCGTGCAGGGGCCCGGCGAGATGACGATGCGCTCCGGCGCCAGCGCCGCGATCTCGTCCACGGAGAGCTCGTCGTTGCGGCGGACCTCCATCTCCGCCCCCAGCTCCCCCAGGTACTGCACCAGATTCCACGTAAAGGAATCGTAGTTATCGATCACCAGGATCGTCATTTACCTTCTTTCGTCCAATGTCGTGCCACAACCGTCCGCGGGAGTGCATCGGTCCGCAGACAGCCGCAGCGCCCGTGTGGGTGCGGACGCTGCGGCTGGCTCAATCTGACGGGAGCCCGCCGGTTTGCGGAAGGGCCCGGCCTGCCCCGGCTATCGCGGCATCAGGTACGTCACCGCGAACGAGCCGCCGACCAGCACCGCCGTGTGCATGGCGTAGCTCCACCACGGGAACTCCCGGCGGCGCGGCCAGTCGAGCAGGCAGGCCGAGAGCATCGCCCCGAGCGCCAGCGACTGCTGCGCGCGCGCCTCGAGGAACGGGAACGTGAGGAGGGTGATCGCGATCGTCGATCCGATCCCGATCGCGAACCCCCAGGGGAGCCATCGCAGCCACGCTCGAAGGGTGCGGCGCCCTGCGGCCGTCCGCTCGAGAGATCTCGCCGAATCGTTCATTTCAGAATCCACTTGTCGGCCCGGCTTGGCAGGGCGAATGAATTCGCTGCAACAACCACACGAAGTCCGCCTCCGCGGACTATCAGCCTCGGTGAGGCCGGAGTTCCCAGGCGCGCGACCCGGTTTCCGGTCAGCCGAGGTCCGCGGGCCTCGGACGCAGCGGCGCCAGTCGCGTGCTCCACGACCGCGGCTGCATGGCAGCTTGTAGTCCGCGCAGGCGGACTTCGTGTTTCTGTTGCCGCGGATTCATCCGCCCGGTCCCGGGGAATCTGTCGCCTCCGCCGGTACTTGCGGAAGAGGCTACGCCCGCGGGTGGTGGGCGCGGTGCTCCTGCGCCAGGTAGTTGCGGTCGACGTGGGTGTAGATCTGGGTGGTGGAGATGTCGGCGTGGCCGAGCATCTCCTGCACCGCCATCAGGTCGGCGCCGCCCTCCAGCAGGTGCGTGGCGAAGGTGTGCCGCAGCGTGTGCGGCGTCACCCGCTTCTCGATCCCCGCGGTGGCCACGTGCTCGCGCAGGATCTTCCACACCCCCATCCGCGTGAGCGGCCCACCGCGGGCGTTCAGGAAGATGCGCCCCTCGCCCTTGCCGCGGTCCAGCCGCGGCCGCGTCTCGCGCAGGTACCGCTCCACCGCGCGCACCGCACTCTGGCCGATGGGCACCAGCCGCTCCTTCGCACCCTTGCCGAAGACGCTCACGAAGCCCTCGGCGGGGTCCAAGTGCAGGTCGCGGCTACGCACGCCGATCAGCTCGGAGACGCGCACGCCCGTGGCGTAGGCGAACTCCAGCAGCGCGCGGTCACGCAGCGCCATCGGCTTCATCGGGTCGGGCGTGTCGAGCAGCCGCTCCATCTCCGCCACCGACAGCGCCTCGGGAAGGCGCCGCCACTGCTTGGGCATGGAGACGCGGTCGCTGGGGTCGGCGGTGACCTCGCCCTCGGCCAGGAGGAAGCGGAAGTAGGTGCGCAGCGACGAGAGGTTGCGGGCGATGGAGGAGGGCGCGAGCCCCAGGTCCTTGAGCTCCATCAGCAGGCCGCGCAGGTCCGCCGTGGTCACCTCGCCCGGGGAGGCGCGCCCGGCCTTCCGCGCGAAGGCGGCCATCCGCACCACGTCGTGGCGGTAGGCGTCCAGCGTGTTCCCCGCCAGCCCCCGCTCGAAGCGGAGGTGGTCGAGGAACGGCTCCACCAGGAAGCGGCGCGACGCGGCCTCGGCGCCCGTCTCCGCGGCGGCGGCGCGCGGGCTCACGACTCTTCCGCCGCTGCGGCCCGGCGCGACTTCCACCACCACCAGCCCACCAGGATGGCGAGCACCCCGGCGGCGATCGCCAGCCACTTCCCCGAGGCCTCGACGGTGGAGCGGATCTCCTCCCAGTTCTCCCCGGCGGTGGCGCCGAGGTAGACGATGGCGCCGTACCAGGCGGCCGAGGCCGCTGCCATGGGGATCGCGGCGCGCCAGAAGCCCACGCCGCTGGTGCCGGCGAAGATGGGGACCACCGCGCGGAACATGGGGAGGAAGCGGGAGATGAAGATCACGACGGTCCCGCGGCGCTGGTAGAAGCGCGAGAGCTTCTCCATCTGCCCCGGATGCAGGATGATGCGCCCCAGGCGGCTCTGGAAGAAGCGCGTCCCCTGCTTCCGGCCGACCCAGTACATGAGGATGGCGGTGGCGACGTTCCCGCCCCAGACGACCAGGAACATGACCAGCGGGTGGCCGGTCCCCTGCCCCGCCAGGAACCCGCCGAAGAGCGCCACCACGTCCGCCGGCACCGGCGGGAACACGTTCTCCACCGCGGCGATCCCGCCGACGACGAGGTAGACCAGGAGCGGCGGGAGGCCCTTCAGCCATTCGAGGAGCGCGTCGATCATCCGGTGCGAACGGGAATGGGGTGCGTCATGCGGTGCATGTCGTTGCCGCGGCTATACAGGTCGCGCGCGCGGTCCGCGGCGGCCCTCTCCCTGCCGCTTCGCGGCGGTCCCTCCCCCAAAACAGCCTGGGGGAGGGACAAGGGCTCGCTTCGCTCGCGGCTCCCCTGGTGTGCACCCGGCGGTGGCACTCTGCGGGGTTTTCGCCGCGGCTCGGCCGGGGCTCGTCGCGCGCTGCGCCACCTCGGCGGCACCGGAGCTGGTAGTCCGCGAAGGCGGACTTCGTGTGGTTGTTGCAGCGAATTCATTCGCCCTGAACCCCTCACAGCCCGGGGTCGCGGCGGTGGCGGGCGTGCACCTCGTCGACGCCCTCCATGTCGTCGATCAGGGCGACGGCGTGGCAGGCGAGCCCCTCGCCGCGGCCGATCCACCCCAGCCCCTCGTTGCTCTTCCCCTTGATGGAGACGTGGTCCGGCGCGATGCCGAGCACGGCGGCGACCTTCTGCTGCATGGCCGGCGCATGCGGCCCGATCCGGGGCGCCTCGGTGACGACGGTGACGTCGACGTTCACCACCTGGTAGTTGCGCCCCTCCAGCAGCCTTACGACGCGCGCCAGGAGCTGCAGCGAGTCGGCGTCCTTCCACTGCTCGTCGCTCGGCGGGAAGTGGCGGCCGATGTCGCCGAGCCCCGCAGCTCCCAGGAGCGCATCGGTCACCGCGTGCGCCACCGCGTCGGCGTCGGAGTGGCCGTCGAGCCCGCGGTCGTGCGGGATCTCGACGCCGCCGAGAATCAGCTTCCGCCCCGCGGCGAAGCGGTGCGAGTCGTAGCCATGGCCGATGCGCATGGAACGAAGTTATCCCCCCCGCCGCGGCTCCAGCAACGGCCGTTTCACGCAGAGACGCAGAGAAACTGAGAGAACGCGGAGAAACCCCTCTGCGCTCTCTCAGTTCCTCTGCGTCCTCTGCGTGAGACGGCTGTTGTCAGTTGGTGCGATAGCGCCGGCTCACCTCGTCCAGGCGCTTACGCTCGTCTTCGCTGAGCGAGGCGAGACCCTCGGCGCTGATCTTGTCCAGGATGCGGTCCACGTCGTCCAGCAGCTCGCGCTCGGCGCGGGCGCTGCGCGGCGGGCCGGCAATAGGGCGCGGCGCGGGCTGGGCCGCGGGGACGTCCTTCTTCCCCG
>JBJMPM010000069.1:0-23189 GCA_045803205.1 Longimicrobiaceae bacterium | reverse complement strand
TGGAGAACGTCCGCTCGGCCATGCTCGCCGGCCATGGCTACCAGGATCTGCCTTTCGAGCTGCTGGTCGACGCGCTCGCGGTCGAGCGCAGCCTGGCGCACTCTCCGCTGTTCCAGGTCATGCTGGCCTTCCAGAACGCTCCGACCGGAGAGCTGCAGGTGCCCGGCCTCACGTTCTCGCCGGTCGACCATGCCGGCACCACGGCCAAGTTCGATCTCTCGCTCTCCCTCTCCGAAACCGCGGACGGCATGACCGGTGCTCTGGAGTACGCGACCGATCTCTTCGACCGCAGCACGATCGAGAGGTTCCTCACCCATTTCGCCAATCTGCTCGCGGGCGCGGCGGCGGAGCCCGAGCGCCCCGTCTCCGCGCTGCGCCTGATGGATGCGGCCGAGGAAGAGCTGCTGCGCGCCGGCCTCAACCGGTCCGAGCGCACCTGGGCGCAGCCGGCCGCCGTCCACGACCTGTTCACCCGGCAGGCGGAGCGGACGCCGGACAAGGACGCCGCCCTCGGGGCGGCGGGGGCGATGACCTACCGCGAGCTCGCGCGACGCTCCGGCGCGCTGGCCCGGCGGCTTCAGCAGGAGATCCAGGCTGCGCTGAATCTGCCTCTCGAGCGCCGGGTCGGCCTGCTGGCCGATCCCGGTCCGCAGGTCCTGACCGGGATGCTCGGCATCCTGATGGCGGGCGCGGGCTTCGTTCCGCTCGATCCGCGCTCGCCGGACGAGCGGCTGGCCTGGATGCTGGCGGACTCGGCCTGCGAGGTCCTGGTCACCCAGCGGCGCCATCTCGATCGTGTGACGGAGCTGGCCTCCGGGATTCCGGGGCTGCACCAGATCTTCTGCCTCGACGATCTCGTCGAGCTGAATCTCGACGGGGAGGCTGGCGCGCTGGAACAGCACAGCGAGCCGCGCTCTCTGGCCTACATCGTCTACACCTCGGGCTCCACCGGCCGGCCCAAGGGGGTGCAGATCGAGCACCGCAGCACCGTCACCCTCCTGCACTGGCTGAAGGAGCAGGTGTCCGACGAGGAGCGGCGCGCGGTGCTGGGCTCGACCTCGGTCTCCTTCGACGTCTCCGTGGCCGAGATCTTCGGCACCCTCTGCTGGGGCGGGCGGCTGGTCCTGGTGCGCAACGCCCTCTCGCTGGCGGAGCTCCCGCCGGGCGAGGCGCCGGTGCTGGCGAGCATGGCGCCCAGCGCCGCGGCCGAGCTGCTGCGCACCGGGAGCCTTCCGCCCTCCGTGCGCGTCCTCAACCTGGGGGGCGAGGCGCTGCCGCACGCCCTGGCGCAGGGGCTCTACGACACCGGCACGGTGGAGCGGGTGGTCAACCTCTACGGCCCCACGGAGGATACGACCTACTCCACCTGGTCGGTCGTGGAGCCGGGGGGCGAGCGGGTGTGGATCGGGCGGCCGGTGGCGAACACGCGCGCCTGGGTGGTCGACGCCGCGCTCCGGCCGGTGCCGGTGGGCGTCCCCGGCGAGCTGTACCTGGCGGGGGACGGGCTCTCGCGCGGCTACCACAGGCGCCCGGGCCTCACCGCCGAGCGCTTCGTCCCCGACCCCTTCGGCCCGCCGGGCTCCCGGATGTACCGCGTGGGCGACCGGGTGCGCTGGAGGGCGGACGGCAACCTCGACTACCTCGGCCGCCTCGACCACCAGGTGAAGGTGCGCGGCCACCGGGTGGAGACCGGCGAGATCGAGTCGGTGCTCGCCGAGCACCCGGCGGTGCGCGAGGCCGCCGTCGTCGCGCGCGGCGAGGGCGCGGGCGTGCGCCTGGTGGCCTACGTGGTCGCCGACGAGGGGCGCGAGGCGCCGGGCGCGGGCGAGCTGCGCACCTTCCTGAAGGAGCGGCTCCCGGACTACATGGTCCCCGCCGGCTTCGTGGCGCTGGACCGGCTTCCCCTCTCCCCCAACGGCAAGGTGGACCGCTTGAGCCTTCCGGATCCGGAGCTGTCCGCGCCCCCGCGCGAGGAGCGCGCCGCGCCGCGGAGCGTGGTGGAGCGCGCCATCGCGCGGGTGTGGGAGGAGGTGCTGGCGCTCCCGGCGGTGGGGATGGACGACAACTTCTTCGAGATCGGCGGCCACTCACTGCTGGTGGGGCGGATGCAGGAGCGGCTGCAGGCGGCGCTCGGGGTGGAGGTGCGGGTGGTGGACCTCTTCCTCTACCCCACCGTGCGCGCCCTGGCCGAGCACCTGGCCGCCGCCTCGGCGGCGGACGAGGGCGGACCCGACGAGACGGCCGGGGAGAGCGCCGAGCGCGGCTCCGGGCGGCGGGAGCGGATGGGGCGGCTGCGGCGGCGGTAGAGGTGCATCGAACAGGCTCGAACAGGCGAATGAATTCGCGGCAACAACGGCCCAAAGTCCGCCTTCGCGGACTCCCGGCCGCGGCTCGGGAGGCGCGCGACCGGCCTCGTGGAAGCCGGAGGATGGCAAAGAAGCCGGGGGATGGGCAACAGGGGTGGGGCAGCGAATGGATTCGCGACGATGCGACTGAAGTCGCGGCTACAACCACACGAAGTCCGCCTTCGCGGACTGCTTGTCGGGGTCGGCGCTACGCGGATGCTCCCGTGCGCACTGAATGAGCCGCGAGCGAAGCGAGCCCACGTCCCTCTCCCGGGGTTGGGAGAGGGACCGGCGCGAAGCGCCAGGGTGAGGGCTCCATGCGGGCGAAGGGGCCCGTGGACCGGCGAAAAGAGGTGGGGCAGCGAGTCCGCGAAGGCGGACTTCGGGCAGTTGTTGCCGCGGTTTCAACCGCCTGCCCACCCGGCGGCAGCACCTGAAACGATGGCTCACATGAGGGCCTTCACATGGCTCTGGACGAGAATGGCACCATGAGCGAGGCGGAGATGGAGCACGAGGGGCGCGACTTCGACGTCGCCGTGGTCGGGATGGCGGGGCGCTTCCCGGGGGCGGACGACCTGGAGGAGTTCTGGAGCAACCTGCGCGAAGGGGTGGAGTCCGTCACCCACTTCAGCGTGGAGGAGCTGCGCGCGGCCGGCGTCTCCGAGGACGAGCTCGCCAGCCCCGACTACGTGCGCTCCATCGGGCGGCTGCGCGACGTGCAGCACTTCGACGCCGGCTTCTTCGGCTACTCGCCCCGCGAGGCCGAGATGCTGGAGCCGGGGCACCGCCTCTTCCTGGAGTGCGCCTGGGAGGCGCTGGAGGACGCCGGCCACGTCCCCGGCAGCGGAGGGCGGGTGGGCGTCTACGCCGGCGCGGGCTCCAGCGGCTACACCGAGCGCCACGTGATGGGCAACCCCGAGCTGCTCGCCTCGGTGGGCGCCTTCCAGGCGCTCCTGGCCGGCGGCAAGGACTTCATGGCCACCCGCGCCTCGTACAAGCTGGACCTGCGCGGCCCCTCCCTGAACGTGCAGACCGCCTGCTCCACCGCGCTGGTGGCGGTGCACCTGGCCGTGCAGAGCCTGCTCGCGGGGGAGTGCGAGGTGGCGCTGGCCGGCGGCGCCACCGTGCTGGTGCCGCAGGACACCGGCTACCCCTACGCCCCCGGCAGCATCTCCTCCCCCGACGGGCGCTGCCGCGCCTTCGACGCGAAGTCGGCGGGGACGCTGCCGGGGAGCGGCGTGGGGGTGGTGGTGCTCAAGCGCCTGGCCGACGCGCTGCGCGACGGCGACCCGGTGCGCGCGGTGATCCGCGGCTCGGCCATCAACAACGACGGCGCGGGGAAGGTCGCCTACACCGCGCCGGGAGTGGAGGGGCAGGCCGCGGTGATCGGCGAGGCGCTGGCGGCGGCCGACGTGGACGCCGGCACCGTGACCTACGTGGAGGCGCACGGGAGCGGCACCGAGCTGGGCGACACCATCGAGATCGCCGCCCTCACCCGGGCCTTCCGCGCGCACACCGCCCGCGCCGGCTACTGCGCCGTGGGCGCGGTGAAGACGAACGTCGGCCACCTCGACACGGCCGCGGGGATCGCCGGCTTCATCAAGGCGGTGCTGGCGCTGGAGCACGGCGAGATCCCCCCCACCCTGCACTTCGAGGCCCCGAACCCCCGGATCGCCTTCGACGGCTCGCCCTTCTTCGTCGCCGCGGGGGCGGCGCGGCCCTGGGAGACGGCGGACGGGGTGCCGCGGCGCGCGGGGGTCAGCTCCTTCGGGATGGGCGGGACCAACGCGCACGTGGTGCTGGAGGAGGCGCCCCCGCGCGCGCCCTCGGGCCCCTCGCGCCCCTGGCAGCTCCTCGCCCTCTCCGCGCGCACGCCGGCGGCGCTCGGCGCGGCGGCCGCGCGGCTCGCGGACCATCGCCGCCAGCACCCGGAGCTGCCGCTGGCCGACGTCGCCTTCACCCTGCGCGAGGGGCGGAAGGCGTTCGCGCACCGCCGCGCCGTCGTCGTGCGCGAGGGCGAGGACGCCGCGGCGATCGTCGCCGCGTCCGCGCCGGAGCGCGCCGTCAGCGGCCTGGTGGAGGGGGAGACGCGCTCCGTCGCCTTCCTCTTCCCCGGGCTGGGGGACCACTACCCGAACATGGCGCGGGGGCTGTACGAGGCCGAGCCCGTCTTCCGCGCCGAGGTGGACCGCTGCGCCGGGATCCTCCGCCCGCTGCTGGGGATGGACGTGCGCGAGGTCCTCTTCCCCGGCGAGGCGCCCTCCGACGCGGTGCCCTCCGCCGGCTTCGACCTGCGGCGCATGCTCGGCCGCGACGCCGCCGTGGACCCCTCGGCCGAGCGGCTGAACCACACCGAGGTGGCGCAGCCCGCGGTCTTCGTGGTCGACTACGCGCTGGCGAAGCTGTGGATGAGCTTCGGCATCGTCCCCGCCGCGGTGATCGGCCACTCGCTGGGCGAGTACGCGGCCGCCTGCATCGCCGGGATCCTGTCGCTGGAAGACGCGCTGGCGCTGGTGGCCGACCGCGCCCGCATCATCCAGGCGCTCCCCGGCGGCGCCATGCTCGCCGTCTCCCTGGGCCCCGACGAGCTCCGTCCGTACCTCCTCGACGGCGTCGCCCTGGCCGCGGTGAACGCGCCGGGGCTCACCGTCGCCGCGGGGGAGGAGGAGGCGATCGAGGCGGTGCGGATCGCGCTGGAGGCGGACGGGCGCGTCGCGCGGCGCCTGGCCACCACGCACGCCTTCCACTCGCCGATGATGGCGCCCGCGGCGGAGCGGCTGGCCGCGCGCATCGCCGAGACGCGGCTCAATCCGCCCTCCATCCCCCTGGTCTCCAACGTCACCGGCACCTGGATCACCGACGCGGAGGCGACGGACCCGGAGTACTGGACGCGCCACCTGCTGGGCACCGTCCGCTTCGCCGAGGGCGTCTCCACGCTGCTGGAGGAGCCGGGGCGCATCCTCCTCGAAGTCGGGCCCGGCCAGACCCTCTCCACCTTCGTGCGGCAGCGCCCGGCGGACGCGGAGCCGGCGGCCGCGGTGGTCCCCTCGCTCCGCTACGCCTACGACCGCAAGCCCGACGCGCAGTTCCTGCTGGAGGCGCTGGGCCGGCTCTGGGCGGCCGGCGCGACCCCCGACTGGAAGGCGTTCCGCGGCAAGGAATCGCGGCTCCGCGTGCGCCTGCCGACGTATCCGTGGGAGCGGCAGCGCTACTGGATCGAGGCGCCGTCCGCGGATGGGCGCCCCGCCGCCGCGCCGCGGGGGCGGCGCGCGGACCCGGCGGAGTGGACCCATGTCCCCGCCTGGAAGCGCACGCTCGCGCCGCCCGCGATCACGGAACGGCGGCGGGTGCTCGTCCTCACCGCCGGCGATTACGGCGAGATCGTGGCGTCGGCGCTGGTGGAGGCGGGGCACGAGGTGGTGCTCGCGCGTGCGGGCGACCACTTCGCCAGCGACGGGCACCTGCGCACGCTGCGCCCGCACGAGCGCAGCGACCACCGCGCGCTCGTCGACTCGCTCACCGTGGACGGCCTGACCCCCGACGTGGTGGTCGACGCGCGCCCCGTGGACGTCGCCGGGGAGCGCGCCCTCGCCTCGCTCCTGCTCCTGGCCGACGCGCTGGGCGGCGCCGGCGCGGCGAAGCTGGTCGTGGTCACCGTGGAGGCGCACGAGGTGGTCTACGGCGGAACCAACCCGCGCGCGGCCGCGATCGTGGGCGCCTGCACCGGGCTCCGGCGCGAGTACCCGTCGCTCGCCTGCCGGGCGGTGGACATCGACCACCGCCCCTCGGCGCAGAGCCACTCGGCGTACACGCTGGCCGCGCTGCTGGCGAAGGAGGTGACGGGAGGCGGGGACGACCCGGTGACGGCGTACCACGGCGGCCACCGCTTCATCCGCACCTTCCAGCCGCTCCAGGCCCCGCCCGCACCAGCCCTCCGCGAGGGCGGCGCCTACCTGCTGGTCGGCGACGCGGCCGGGCGCAACGCGCGCCTCGCCGAGGTGATCGCCGCCACGCCGGGGGTGCGCATCGCCATCGTCACCTCGACGGCGGATCCCTTCCTCGCCGCCCGGCTGGAGGCCGCCGGCGCCTGGGTACGGATGATCGAGGCGGACCTCGCCGACGACCACGCGCTGTTCAACGTGGTCCGCGAGGCGGCGGACTGGCTCGGCGGCCCGATCCACGGCGTAGTCTGCTCGCCGGAGCTGGGCGATGCCGCCGGCCTGGCGCTGGTGGCGGAGGCGAACCCGTTGGAGTGGGCCGACCAGGTGGCCGAAGTGGGCCAGCGGCTCTCCGCGCTCCACAGCGCGGTCACCTTCGCGGCCGTCAACCGGGCGGACCTCGATTCCGGCATCTGCAGGGAGTCGATGACGGTGGAGTGGACACCGGACTTCTGGCTGGTGGAGTCGTCGCTGGCGGGCGTGCTGGGGGTGGTGGGGCGGGTGCGCCATGCCGCGGCCAACGCGCTCACCGACGCCTTCGCGGTGCGGCAGAAGCGGGAGGAGACCCGGGGCTGGACCAGCGTGGCGTGGGACCGCTGGGTGGGGGAGGCGGAGGCGGACGGCGAAGACGGGATCCGCGATTCGGAGGTTCCTGCGGCGCTGGAGCGGGTGCTGGCGCTGGCGCTGGCCGGCGAGCCGGTGGTGATGGTGTCGACCACCGACCTGGACGCGCGCGTCCGCGCGGCCGCCGCGCCGCCCCCCGCGGCCGCCGACGGGGGGACGCGGTACGCGCGTCCGGACGCCGCCGGGAGCTACGCCGCGCCCACCAACGAGGTGGAGACGAAGCTCGCGGAGATGTGGGAGGAGCTGCTGGGGATCGAGCGGGTGGGGATCCACGACGACTTCTTCGGCCTGGGCGGGCACTCGCTGCTGGCCACGCAGATCATCTCGCGGGTGCGCGTGCTCTTCCGCGTGGACCTGCGCCTGGCGGCCATCTTCGAGGCCCCCACGGTGGCGCGCCTGGCCGAGCTGATCGAAGACGCCATCATCGCCGAGCTGGAGGCGATGAGTGATGAGGAGGTGGCGGCGATGGTGGGGACGGTAGGAACGGAAGTGCCTAGTGCCTAGTGCCTAGTGCCCAGGGTCGAGGAGCGCTCGAGGCCGGGGTGCGCGTCCGAGGCTGGGGCGCCCTCTCCCTGCGCCTTGGAGCGCAAACCCTCTCCCGTACCGGGAGAGGGGGTGGACGCAGCGGTGGTGGGGCCTGCACGGAATCGTGCGAGACGGACGGAGCGCTGCCGGTACGGGGTGGCGCCGGCGCTGGAGAATTCAACCTCTCCCGGTACGGGAGAGGTGGCGAGCCTGAGCGAGCCGGTGAGGGCGCTGAGCCGAGGCGAGCACCGCAGCCCGGACATGGCACTCACTACTGGGCACTAGGCACTAGGCACTAGGCACTAGGCACTTTCGACGTTGAACCCGAACGCGAGACATAACCCCGAATGACCATCACCACCCGCCGCGCCGGGCTGTCGGCCGACCGGCGCGCGCTGCTGGAGCAGCGGCTGGCCGGCCTCGGCGCGGACACCGCGCCGGCCATGGAGACCATCACCCGCTGCGCCGGCGAGGGGAACGAGTTCCCCGCGTCGTTCATGCAGGAGCAGATGTGGCTGGTCACCCAGCTCGAGCCCGAGAAGGCCGTCTACAACGTGCCCGTGGCCGTGCTGGTGCGCGCCGACGCCGACATCCCCGCGCTGGAGCGCGCCTTCAGCGAGGTGGTGCGCCGCCACGAGGGGCTGCGCACCGTCTTCCGCGTGGTCGACGGCACGCTCCGGCAGGGGGTGCTCCCCCCCTACCCCATCCGCGCCGAGGTGCGCGACCTGCGCCACCGCGTGGGCCACGACTTCGAGGGCGACGTGCGCCGGCTGGTGGCCGAGGAGGGCGCCCGCTCCATGGACCTGGAGCACGGGCCCCTGGTGCGCATGACCCTCATGCGCGTGTCGGAGGAGGAGTACGCGCTCGTCATCACGGTGCACCACATCGTCACCGACGGGTGGGCGTACCCGCTCCTGCTCTCCGAGCTCTGGACCCTCTACGCCGCCTACGAGCGCGGCGAGACGGTGGAGCTCCCCCCCACGGGGCTCCGCTACGCCGACTACGCCGTCTGGCAGCGCGCCCACCTCACCGGGGCCACGCTGCAGCAGCACGTCGACTTCTGGCGCGACCTGCTGGCCGGCGCACCCGAGACCGAGCTGGTGGGCGACCGCCCCCGCCCCGCGCAGCCCAGCTACCGGGGCGCCTTCCACCACTTCGTGATCGACGAGGCGACCACCGCCGCGCTGCGCGCCCTCTGCGTGCGCGAGACGCTCTCGCTGAACATGGTGCTCTCCGCCGCCTTCGCCGCGCTGCTGGGGCACTACACGGGGAGCCGCGACGTGGTGCTGGGCACGCTCTTCGGCAACCGCGGCCGGCTGGAGCTGCAGGACGTGGTGGGGTGCTTCGTGAACTCCGCCGCGCTGCGCATGGACTTCCGCGACGACCCCGGGCTGGCCGAGGCCTCGCGGCGCACGCGCCGGCTGATCCTGGAAGCGGACCTGCACCAGGAGCTCCCCTTCGAGAAGGTGGTGGAGCACCTGCGCGTGGAGCGCGACCCCAGCCGCAACCCGCTCTTCCAGGTGATGTACTTCCACCACACCTTCGTTCCCTCGCACACCAGCGCGGCCGACGGCGGGCTGCGGATGCGCCCCGTGTACACGGACAACGTGGCGTCGCTGGTCGACACCGGGCTCTCGAAGCTCGACCTCTCCCTGGCCACCCTGGAAGACGGGCCGCGGCTCACCGGCGTGGTGGAGTACGCCACCGACCTCTACGACTCCGCCACCGTGGCGCGCTTCTGCCGCCACTACACCACCCTGCTGGCGCGCGCGGCCGCCGAGCCGGAGCGCCCGATGTCGCAGCTCCCGCTCCTGGACGCGGAGGAGCGGCGCACCCTGCTGGAGCGGTGGAGCCGCGGCGAGGCGCGCGCGGTGGAGACGGCGCCCCTCCACCGCCTCTTCGAGGCGCAGGCCGCCCGCACCCCGCACGCCGAGGCGCTGCGCCACGGCGGCCGCTCCACCTCCTACGCGGAGCTGAACGCGCAGGCCAACCGGCTCGCCCGCCGCCTGGCGGCCCTGGGCGTGGGGATCGAGTCCGTCGTCGCCGTGTCGCTGGAGCGCTCGCCCGAGCTGGTGGCCGCCTTCCTGGCGGTGAGCAAGGCCGGCGGCGTCTTCGTCCCCGTCGATCCCGCCTACCCCGCGGAGCGGCGGCGCTGGATGGTGGAGGATTCCGGCGCCCGGGTGATCCTCACCCGCTCGCGCCTGGCCGCCGACCTCCCCGACACCGGCGCCGCCCTCCTCCTGCTCGATGACGGGATCCCGGAGGGCGCGCCGGGCGATGAGGCGAACCTCTCCGTCGAGGTCGGCGCGGAGAACGCGGCCTACGTGATCTTCACCTCGGGGTCCACGGGGCGGCCGAAGGGAGTGGTGGTGCCGCACCGGGGGATCGGGAACCTGGCGGAGGCGCACCGCGAGGCGTTCGAGATCGGCGCGGAGAGCCGCGTCCTGCAGTTCTCCTCCTTCTCCTTCGACATGGCGGTGTGGGACGTGGCGCACGCGCTCCTCTGCGGCGCCTGCCTGGTGCTGGTGGACGAGGAGGCGGCCGGGGGCGGCGAGGCGCTGGTGGCGCTGATGCGCCGCGAGCGGGTCCACTTCGCCCTCCTCCCCCCGGCGCTGCTGGCGGCGCTCCCGGAAGACGGGCTCCCCGACCTGCGCACCCTCGTCTCCGGCGGCGACGTGGTCACCGCCGAGACGGCGCGCCGCTGGAGCGCGGGCCGCCGCTTCGTGAACGCCTACGGCCCCACCGAGACCACCGTCTGCGCCACGCTGGCGATCGATCCCGACCCGGTGGAGGGGCGGGTCTCCATCGGCCGTCCCCTCCCCAACCTCACCGCCTACGTGCTCGACCCCGCGCTCCGGCCGGTGCCGGTGGGCGTCCCCGGCGAGCTCTTCGTGGGCGGGCTCTGCGTGGCCCGCGGCTACCTGGGGCGCCCCGGGACCACCGCGGAGCGCTTCGTCCCCGACCCGTTCGGGGGCGAGGCCGGCGCGCGCCTCTACCGCACGGGGGACGTGGTGCGGTGGAAGGAAACGGAGAGTGCGGAAGTGCGTGAGTGCGGAGGTGCGCCGGATTCGCGCGAGAACGAGCGCACTCCCGCACTCCCGCACTCCCGCACTGCCGTCCTGGAGTTCGTCGGCCGCGCCGACCGGCAGGTGAAGGTGCGCGGCTTCCGCATCGAGCTGGGCGAGGTCGAGGCCGCCCTCCTGGCGCAGCCGGGGGTGCGCGAGGCGAACGCGGTGGTGCACGAGCCCGTGCCGGGATCGCGGCGCCTCGCCGCCTACGTCGCCGGCGACGGGCTGACGGACGACGCACTGCGCGCGGGACTGCGGCGGAGCCTGCCGGAGTACATGGTCCCCCAGGCGTTCGTCCTCCTCCCCGCCCTTCCGCGCCTCCCCAGCGGGAAGCTGGACGTGCGCGCCCTCCCCCCCATCGACCCCGGCGCGTCGGCGCAGGGGGACGACGCGGGGCCGCGCACCCGCGCCGAGGAGGTGCTGGCGCGCGTCTGGGCGCAGGTGCTGGGGCGCGAGCGGGTGGGGATCCACGAGAACTTCTTCGAGCTGGGCGGCGACTCCATCCTCTCCATCCAGGTGATCGTGCGCGCGGCGCGCGAGGGAGTGCGCATCGCCCTGCGGCAGGTGTTCCAGCACCAGAGCGTGGCCGCGCTGGCCGCCGCGGCCGAGACGGCGGCGCCCGTGGCCGCCGAGCAGGGCCCCGTCACCGGCGAGGCCCCGCCCACCCCCGCGCAGCGCTGGATGCTGCAGCTCGGCCTTCCGCGCCCGCAGCACTGGAACATGGCGCTCGCCCTGGAGGCGCGCGCCCCGCTCGACCCGGCCCTCCTCCAGCGCGCGGCGGACGCCGTGGCGGCGCACCACGACGCGCTGCGCACCCGCTTCGAGCGGTCGGACGATGGATGGCGGGCGCGGACGGACGCGCCGGGGCCGGCCGCCTTCGACCATGTCGACCTCTCCGCCGTGGGTGCCTGGCTGGTGGAGGAGGTAGAAGAGCGGGTGGCGGAGGTGCAGGCGGGGATGGACCTGGAAGCGGGGCCGCTCTTCCGCGTGGTGCTCATCGACCTCCCGCGCTTCGAGTTCTTTCCCTCGGACCCTCCTCCGCCCCCGCCGCAGCGCGTGCTGATCGCGGCGCACCACCTGGTGGTGGACGCCGTGTCGCTCCCCGTCATCGCCGAAGACCTGGAGGCGGCGTACCGGCAGCTCGCGGCGGGCGGCGAGGTGCGGCTGCCGCCGAAGACGACTTCGTTCCGCGACTGGGCCCGCCGGCTGGCCGAGCGCGCCCGGTCGCCGGAGATGCACGACCAGGCGGCGTACTGGCTGGGTGCCCTCCCGGCGTCCGCCGACCCCATCCCGGTCGACGACGCCGGTGCATACGACTCTGAGCTCGGGACCGCCGCGGCGTTCGCGGAGCTCACCGCCGCGGAGACGCGGGCGCTGCTGGAGGAGGTGCCGGCTCGGTACGGCACGCAGGTGAACGACGCGCTGCTCGCGGCGCTGGCCGAGGCGTTCCGCGCCTGGAGCGGGCGCGGCGCGCTGCTGGTGGACGTGGAGGGGCACGGCCGCGAGGACCTGTTCGACGACGTGGACGTCTCCCGCACGGTGGGATGGTTCACCGCCGTCCATCCCGTGCACCTGCGCGCCGGCGCCGACCCCGGCGAGACGCTGCGCGGAGTGAAGGAGACGCTCCGGGCGGTGCCGGAGCGCGGCGTGGGCTACGGCCTGCTCCGCTGGCTGGGGGATGCGGAGACCGCCGCGGCGCTCGCGGCGCGCCCCGCCGCCGAGGTGAGCTTCAACTACCTGGGCCAGGCGGGCGCCGCCGGCGCTCCGGACCCGGGCGCGCTGCTCGTCCCCTCGTCCACGTCCACGGGGCCGGTGCGCGATCCGGAGGCGCCGCGCACGCACCGGATCGCGGTGGAGGGCGCGGTGCAGGGCGGGGTGCTGCGGATGGGCTTCTTCCACGGCTCCGCCGTCTACCGCGCGGAGACGGTGGAGCGGCTGGCGGCGGCGTACGCGGCCGCCCTGCGCGCGCTGGTCGAGCACTGCCGTACGGGGGAGATGGAAGGCTTCACCCCCGGGCACTTCCCCGCCGCCCGCATGGACCAGGACGAGCTCGACGAGCTCCTGGCCCAGCTCGACGAGGGGTGATGAGCGACACGCCCCCGCGGCGCGCCGGGCCCTCGTCCGACAGGCTGGAGCTGCCGCGGCGGCGCCCGGGCGGCGACGCCACGGCCGCCCCGGCGCACCCGCCCATCCCCCGCTGCGCCGGGCCCGGGCCCGCGTACCCGATGTCGTTCGCGCAGGAGCGGATGTGGTTCGTGGCGCAGTACGCCCCCGGCAACCCCCTGTACAACCTCGCCGGGGCGGAGCTGGTGCGGGCGGACGTGGACGTGGAGGCGCTGGAGCGCGCGCTGGCCATGGCCGTGTTCCGCCACGAGGGGCTGCGCACCGTCTTCCGCGTGGAAGAGGGCGAGCCGCGGCAGGTGGTGCTGAGCACGGTGCCGGTGCGGGTGGAGCTCCGCGACGAGCGCGCCCGCACCGCGCCCGGCGGGGTGCCGCTCCACGAGCGGGTGCTCGAGGTGGTGGCCGAGGAGGCCGCGCGCCCCTTCGACCTGGCCGCGGGGCCGCTCTTCCGCATGGCGCTGCTGCGGGTGAGCGACGAGCGGTACGCGCAGGTGACCACCGTGCACCACATCGTGGCCGACGGGTGGAGCTGGCAGGTGCTGGGGCACGAGGTCGACACGCTGTACGGCCTCTTCACGGCGGGGCGCGAGCCCTCCCTTCCCGAGCCCGCCGTGCGCTACGTGGACTACGCGGTGTGGCAGCGCGGCTGGCTCGCCGGGGCGGAGCTGGAGCGGCAGGTGGCCTACTGGCGCGGCGCGCTCGCCGGGGCGCCCGCGCTCGACCTCCCCACCGACCGGCCGCGGCCGGCGCAGCAGAGCTTCCGGGGGCGGCTGCTCGGCTTCTCCCTCCCCCCCGCCCTGGTGGCGGCGCTGCGGCGGCTGGGGCGCGAGGAGGCCGCCTCGCTGGACATAATGGTCCTGGCCGGCTTCGCGGCGCTGCTGGGGCGGTGGGCGGGGCAGGACGACCTGGTGGTGGGCACCATCCTGGCCAACCGCAACCGGGCGGAGCTGCAGCCGGTGCTGGGCTTCCTGGCCAACACCGCCGCGCTCCGGCTGCGGCTGGAGGGCGGCCCCACCTTCCGCCAGGCGGTGCGGGTCGCGCGGCGCGCCGTGCTCGACGCCGACGCGCACCAGGAGCTCCCCTTCGAGAAGCTGGTGGAGGAGCTGGGGGTGGAGCGCGACCCCAGCCGGCATCCGCTCTTCCAGGCGCTCTACTTCCACCACGCCACCGTCCCCTCGTACGACACCGGGTCGCCCGGCCTGCAGGAGGTGACGGACGCGCGCCCGCTCTCGGAGCGGGGCCCGCTGGCGGCGATCGATCCCGGGGTGGCCAGGTGGGACCTGATGGCGGCCACGCTGGAGATGGCCGACGGCGCGGTGAGCGGGGTGCTGGAGTACGCCACCGACCTCTTCGACGCGGAAACGATGGAGCGCTTCGCCCGGCAGCTCGCCCTGCTGCTGGCGGCCGGGGCCGCCGCGCCCGACCGCCCCCTCGCCGGGCTCCCGCTGATGGACGAGGAGGAGCGGCGCCGGGTGCTGGAGGAGTGGAGCGAGTCGTCGCGCCGCGCCCGCCCCTTCGCCTCCATCCCGGCGCGCTGGAAGGAGCAGGCGGCGGCCGACCCGGACGCGCCCACGCTGCGCTTCCGCGGGCGGACGGTGACGCGCGGAGAGCTGGACGCGCGCGCCGGCCGCATCGCCCGGCGGCTCATGGCGCTCGGCGCCGGGCCGGGCGCGCGGGTGGGCGTGTGCCTGGAGCGCACCCCCGACGCCGTCGCCGCGCTGCTGGGGGCGATGAAGGCGGGGGCCGCCTACGTCCCCCTCGACCCCGCCTACCCGCCCGCCCGCCTGGCGGCGCTCCTGGCCGACGCGGGCGTGGCCGCCGTGGTCACCACCGCGGCGCTGGCCGGGCGCCTCCCCGCCGGCGTCCCCCTGCTGGCGCTCGACGCGGCGGCGGCGGAGCTCGAGGCGGAACCGGCGGAGGACCCGGCGATTTGCACCGACCCCGCGTCGCTCTCGTGCGTCCTCTACACCTCCGGCTCCACGGGTAAGCCGAAGGGGGTGATGGTGGAGCACGGGTCCGTCTCCATCCTGCTCGACTGGCTCGACGGGGTGCTCCCGGCCGAGGAGCGGCAGGTGGTGCTAGCGGCCACCTCGTTCTCCTTCGACGTGTCGGTGGCCGAGCTCTTCGGCACCCTCTGCGCGGGCGGCACGCTGGTGCTGGTGGAGAACGCCCTGGAGCTGCCGCGCGTGGCGGGGGAGGGGGTGCGGTCGGCCTTCATGTCGCCCGCCGGCGCGGCCGAGCTGCTGCGCCTGGGCGCGCTCCCGCCCACGCTCGGCGCGCTGAACCTGGGGGGCGAGGCGCTCCCCGGGACGCTGGTGGACGCGCTGCTGGCCACGGGAACGGTGCACGCCGTCCGCAACTTCTACGGCCCCACCGAGACCACCGTCTACGCCACCTGGTCCGAGCCGCGCGCGGGCGAGCCGCCCACCATCGGCCGCCCGGCGGCCGCCACGCGCGCCTACGTGCTCGACGCGGGGCTGCGCCCGGTGGCGCCGGGAATCTTCGGCGAGCTCTTCCTGGGGGGCGCCGGGGTGTCGCGGGGCTACGCGAACCATCCGGAGGCCACGGCCGAGCGCTTCCTCCCCGACCCGTTCGCGGGAGCGCCGGGCGCGCGCATGTACCGCACGGGAGACCGCGTCCGCTGGCTGGCGAACGGCGAGCTCGAGTACCACGGCCGCCTGGACGCGCAGCTCAAGGTGCACGGCGTGCGCGTCGAGCCGGGCGAGGTGGAGGACGCGCTCCGCCGCCACCCGGGGGTGGGCGACGCGGTGGTGGTGGTGCGCGGCGAGGGCGATGGGCGGCGGCTGGTGGCGTTCGTCACCCCGGCCTCGGTGGACGTGGAGGCGCTCCGGGCGCACGCCGCGGAGCGCCTCCCGAACCCGATCGTGCCCGCGTCGGTGGTGGCGCTGGACGCGTTCCCGCTCACCTCCAGCGGCAAAATCGACCGCCGCGCGCTCCCCGAGCCCGACTTCGCCGCGGCCGCGGCGGCGATCCCCTGGCTGGAGCCCGGGACGCCCACCGAGCAGGCGCTGGCGGAGATCTGGGGGGAGCTGCTGGAGGTGGAGAAGGTCGGCGCGGGACACACCTTCTTCTCGCTCGGCGGGCACTCGCTGATGGCCATGCGGATGACCACCGCGGTGCTGGACCGGCTGGACGTGGAGCTGCCGCTGCGCGCGGTGTTCGAGACGCCGCGGCTGCGCGACCTGGCCGCGCGCGTCGACCGGATGCGCGACGAGGCGCTGGCGGCGCTGCTGGAGGAGCTGGGCGGCGACCTGTCGGGGCTGCTGGAGCTCCCCGGGTGACTAGCGCCGACCGACGCCGCGGTGCGCCCTCTCCCTGCGCCTTTAGAGCGCAAACCCTCTCCCGTACCGGGCCCCGTACCGGGAGAGGGGGGTGGACGCCGCGGTGGCAAAGCCTGCGACCGGCCGTGCGAAAGTAGATGTACCACCGCCGGTTCAGGTCCGCGCAGGCGCCGCGGAATTCAACCTCTCCCGGAACGGGAGAGGTGGCGAGCCTAAGCGAGCCGGAGAGGGCGCTGAGCCGCGGCGCACCCAGCACTTAAGGCACTAGGCACTAGGCACTAGGCACTAGGCACTTTGAATCCGTAGTCGATGAACCGCCAGAACGTAGAAGACCTGTACCCGCTCACTCCCCTCCAGCAGGGGATGCTCTTCCACGCGCTCCACTCGCCCGAGGCGGACGCGTACGCGGAGCAGGTGACGCTCACGCTCCAGGGCGAGGTGCGCCCCGAGGCGTTCGCGGCCGCGTGGCAGGCGGTGGTCGACCGCCACCCCGCGCTGCGCACCGGCTTCGTCTGGGAGGGCGTGAAGCAGCCGATGCAGGTCGTCTACCGGCAGGCCGCCGTCCCGGTGCGCGTCGAGGACTGGAGCGCGCTGTCCGACGCCGAGCGCGAGGCGCGCTGGGCGGGGCTGGTCGAGGACGACCGCGCCGCCGGGTGGGAGCTGCGCCGGGCGCCGCTGGTGCGGCTGGCGCTGGCCCGCATCGGCGAGACGGAGTGGCGGTTCCTCCTCTCGTCGCACCACCTGCTGATGGACGGGTGGTCGATGGCGCTGGTGTTCGCCGACTTCGCGGCGGCGTACGACGCGGCGCAGGGCGGACGCGAGATCGTGCTCGCGCGGCGGCCGGCGTTCCGCGACTACGTGGCCTGGATCGGGGAGCGCGACGAGGGCGCGGCGGAGGCGTTCTGGCGCGCGCGGCTGGGTGGCCTGGACGAGCCCACCCCGCTCCCGCTGGACCGCGCCCCCGCGCGCGCCGGCCGCCCCGCCGAGGAGCACGGCCAGGAGACGGAGCCGATCCCCGCCGACACCGTCGCCGCGCTGATGGAGGCGGCGCGCCGGCACCGGGTGACCGCGAGCACGCTGGCGCAGGCGGCGTGGGCGGTGGTGCTGGCACGCTACGCCGGGCGCGGCGAGGTGGTGTTCGGCACCACCGTCTCCGGGCGGCCGCCGGAGGTGCCGGGGGTGGAGGAGATGGTGGGGCTGTTCATCAACACCGTCCCCGTGCTCGTCCGCGTCCCCCCCGCGCTACCGCTGGCGGAGTGGCTGCGCGCGCTGCAGGACGAGCAGGCCGAGGCGCGCGACCACGAGCTCACGCCGCTCGCCCGCGTGCGCGCCTGGAGCGGCCTCCCGGGCGAGGCCCCGCTCTTCGAAACGATCTTCGTCTACGAGAACTACCCGGTCGGCGGCGGAGGGGCTGGGGACGAGCCGCCCTTCACGGTGACCTCCGCGCGCGCGGCGGAGCGCACCAACTACGCGCTCTCGCTGGTGGTGGCGCCCGCGGCGGGCGGGATGCGCGCCACCGCCACCTACGACGCCCGGCGCCTCGATCCCGCGCGCGTCCGCACGCTGCTGGCGGGCTACCGCACGGTGCTGGAGCAGATCGTCTCCGGCGCCCCCGCCACCGGCGCGCTGACCCCGCTGGACGCGGCGGAGCGGGCCGCGCTCGCCGCCGCCGGCTCGGCCACGGCTTCGTTCGAGGTCGCGCAGTCGCTCCCGGCGCGCTTCGCGGAGCAGGCGGCGCGCACCCCGGAGGCGGTCGCGCTGACCTTCGGCGGCGAAAGCGTCACCTACGCGGAGCTGGACGCGCGCGCGAACCGCATCGCCCACCGGCTGGCGAAGCTGGGCGCGCGGCCGGACACGCTCGTCGGGCTCTTCGTCGAGCGCTCAGTCGAAACCGTCGCCGGCATCCTCGCCATCCTCAAGGCCGGCGCGGGCTACCTCCCGCTCGACCCCGCGTACCCGGAAGATCGTCTCGCGTACGTGCTGGAGGATTCCGGCGTCTCCCTCGTGGTGACGACGGCGGACCTGCGGGGACGGCTTCCCGCGGGAACGTCGATCCTCTGCCTCCAGTGCGATGCCGCCACGATCGCCGCCGAGCCATCGCACGCGCCGCCGATCGATATCTCCCCCGAGTCGCTGGCCTACGTCATCTACACGTCGGGATCGACCGGGAAGCCGAAGGGGGTGCAGGTCACGCACGCCAACGTCGCCCGCCTCTTCGGCGCGACCGACGAATGGTTCGGGTTCGGGTCGGAGGACGTGTGGACGCTGTTCCACTCGTACGCCTTCGACTTCTCGGTCTGGGAGATCTGGGGGGCGCTGCTGTACGGCGGCCGCCTCGTCATCGTCCCCTTCGACATCTCCCGATCCCCCGACGATTTCTACACGCTGCTGGAGCGTGAGGGCGTCACCGTTCTCAACCAGACCCCCTCCGCATTCCGCCAGCTCATGCGGGTGGACGAGGAGGCGGCGGGGCGCGGGGAGATGCGGGAGCTGGCGCTGCGCTGCGTCGTCTTCGGCGGCGAGGCGCTGGACCCGGCGACGCTGCGCGGATGGGTGGAACGGCGGGGGGATGATGCTCCGCGTCTCGTCAACATGTACGGCATCACCGAGACGACGGTGCACGTCACCTATCGGGTGATCCGAGCGGAGGATACGGTCGATGGCTCGTCATCCCCCATCGGCATCCCCATCCCCGACCTCTCCGTTCACCTGCTGGATGCGGAGGGACGGCTGGTGCCGGCGGGCGCCGTGGGAGAGATGTACGTCGGTGGGGCCGGCTTGGCGCGCGGCTACCTGGCCCGTCCCGGGCTGACGGCCGAGCGCTTCGTCCCCGACCCCTTCTCCGGCATCCCCGGCGCGCGGCTCTACCGCTCGGGCGACCTCGCTCGCTGGGTCGCGCCTCCCCGGCTCGATGAGGGTCGGTCCCTCACGCCATCGGTCGCAGGGCGCGCCGATTCCGTCCCTCCCCCAGTCGGTTTTGGGGGAGGGACAGGCGAGGAACGAGCCAGGGAGAGGGGTCTCACGCTCGAGTACCTCGGCCGCATCGACGCCCAGGTGAAGGTGCGCGGCTTCCGCATCGAGCCGGGGGAGATCGAGTCCGCGCTGCTGGCGCATCCGGCGGTGCGCGAGGCCGTGGTGCTGGCGCGCGGCGAGGAGCCGGAGCGGCGGCTCGTCGCCTGGGTGGTGGCGGAGGGCGTGGACGCGGCCGGGCTGCGGGCGCACCTCCTCGGCCGTCTTCCGGACTACATGGTCCCCGCGGCGTGGGCCTTCCTGGACGCGCTCCCGCTCACCCGCAACGGCAAGGTCGACCGCCGCGCGCTCCCGGAGCCCGACGCCGGCGCCGCGGCCGACGCCGACGACTACGTGGCGCCGCGTACCCCCGTGGAGGAGACGCTGGCGCGGGTGTGGAGCGAGGTGCTGCGGGTGGAGCGCGTGGGGGTGCACGACGACTTCTTCGCGCTCGGCGGCGACTCCATCCTCTCGCTGCAGGTGATCGCGCGCGCGGCCCGCGAGGGGGTGCGCGTGACCCCGCGGCAGGTGTTCCAGCACCCCACCGTGGCGGGGCTGGCGGCGGTCGCGGGCGGCGTCGGCGCCGCGGCCGAGCAGGGGGTGGTGACCGGGCCGGTGCCCCTCACCCCCGTGCAGCGCTGGTTCTTCGACCAGGAGATGGAGGACCCGTCCCACTCCAACCTGTCGATGATGGTGGAGGCGGCGGGGCCGGTCGATCCCGTGCTGCTGGAGCGCGCGCTGCACCGCCTGGCCCTGCACCACGACGCCCTGCGCCTGCGCTTCACCCGCGGCGCGAACGGGTGGACGCAGGCCCTCTCGCGCGACGCCGCCGTGCCGCTGGAGACGGTGGACCTCGCCTCCGTCGCCGAGGACGAGCGCCCGGCGGCGCGCGAGGCGGCCAAGGCGCGCACCGAGCGGGGGCTGGACCTGGAGGCGGGGCCGCTGCTGCGCGCCCTCCTCCTGCGCGGCGACGGGCCCGACCGCGTGCTGCTGGCCGCGCACCACCTGGCCGTGGACGTGGTGACCTGGCGGGTGCTGCTGGAGGACCTGGAGACCGTCTACGGCCAGCTCCGCCGCGGCGAGCCGGTGCGGCTCCCGCCCAAGACCACCTCGCTCCGCGCCTGGGCTGGCCTGCTGGAGCGCCACGCCGCCTCCGACGCCCTCCGCGCCGAGGCGGACGCCTGGCTCGCGCTCGCCGGCGCGGCGGGCGAGGAGGAGATCCCCGCCGACCACCCCGGCGGCGCCAACACCGCCGCCGAGCGCGAGACCTTCGTCGTCTCGCTGGACGCGGAGGAGACGCGCGCGCTGCTGCAGGAGGTGCCCGCCGTCCACCGCACGCAGGCGAACGACGCGCTCCTCTCGGCCCTTGCCCGCGCGCTGGCGCCGTGGACGGGGCGCGGCGCGGTGTGGGTGGAGCTGGAGGGGCACGGCCGCGAGGAGCTGTTCGAGGGCGTGGACATGAGCCGCACCGCCGGCTGGTTCACCACCCTCTTCCCCGTGCGCCTGCCGGTGGGCGCGGCGGACGCCCCGGTGGCCGCGCTCTCCGCCGTGCGCGACGCGCTGCGCGCCGTCCCCGCGCGCGGCATCGGCTACGGCGTGCTGCGCTGGATGAGCCCCGACACGGAGCTGCGCGGGGCGCTGGCGGCGCTCCCCCGGCCGCGGGTGAGCTTCAACTACCTGGGGCGCTTCGACGCGGAGGTTGGGGACGGCGGTGGATTCTTCTCCTTCGCCGCCGAGGCGCCGGGGCCCGACCGCGCCCCGGGGAACGCCCGCCCCTGGCTGATCGACGTGAACGCCTGGGTGAGCGGCGGCCGGCTGCAGGTGGGGTGGAGCTTCTCGCGCGCGGTGCACGCGCGCGCCACCGTCGAGCGGCTGGCGGAGGCGTACCTGGCGGCGCTCGGCGCGCTGGTGGCCGCCTCGCGCGGCGACGAGGCCGCGGCCGCGCTCCCGACGCCCGCCGACTTCCCGCTGGCGGGGCTGGACCAGGCGCGCCTGGACGCGCTCCTGGCGGCGTACGGCGGCCCGGGCGCGGTGGAGGACGTCTATCCGCTCACCCCGCTGCAGGAGGGGTTCCTCTTCCACGCCGCCTACGCGCCGGACTCCGAGGCTTACGTAGAGCAGACCGCCGTCACCCTGCGCGGGCCGCTCGACGCGGACGCCTGGGCGCGCGCGTGGCAGGCGGTGGTGGACCGCCACCCCGCGCTGCGCACCGCCTTCGCCGCGGAGGCGGGCGGGGCGCCGCTGCAGGTGGTGCTCCGCCGCGCCGGGGTGCCGGTGCTGCGCGAGGACTGGAGCGCCCTGCCGGACGACGAGCGCGCCGCGCGGGTGGCGGCGCTGGAGGCCGAGGAGCGCCGCCGCGGCTTCGACCCGGCGCGGGCGCCGCTGCTGCGCCTTGCCATCGCGCGGACCGGGGCGGACGAGCACCGCTCCATCCTCACCTTCCACCACCTGCTGCTGGACGGATGGTCGCTCCCGCGCGTCTGGGGCGAGGCGGGCGTGCTGTACGAGGCCTTCCGCACCGGCACCCCGGCCGACCTTCCCGCGCCCCGCCCCTTCCGCGAGCACGTGGCCTGGCTGGCGCGGCAGGACCGCGGCGCCGCCGAGGCGTTCTGGCGCGAGGCGCTGGAGGGCTTCGCGCCGGCCCCCCTCCCCGGCGCCGCGCACGGCGCGCGCGCGCCCTCCGTCTTCGGCGAGGCGTGGCGGGTGCTGGACGAGGGCGAGGCGGCGGCGCTGCAGGCGCTCGCGCGGCGCAGCGGGCTCACGCTGAACACCGTGTTCACCGGGGCGTGGGGGCTGCTCCTGTCGCGCTACACCGGCGCCGACGACGTGGCGTTCGGGAGCGTGACCTCGGGTCGTCCGCCGGAGCTGCCGGGGGTGGAGGAGATGGTGGGGGTGTTCATCAACACCGTCCCCGTGCGCCTGCGCGTACCGCCGGATGCGTCCGTGCTCCCCTGGCTGCGCGCGCTGCAGGCGTGGCAGGCGGAAGCGCGCGTCCACGAGCACGCGCCGCTCGCGCAGGTGCAGCGCTGGAGCGGCCTCCCCGCCGACACGCCACTCTTCGAGTCGCTCTACGTCTTCGAGAACTTCCCGATGGCGGTCGGCGCGGAGGACGATGGCGAGGGGACGCTGTCGGCCGCCGATGCCGTCACCACCGAGCGCGCGGACTACCCGCTCGTGCTCACCGTGCTCCCCGGCGCCACCCCCCACCTGCGCCTGGGCTACGACGCCGAGCGCTTCGACGAGGCCGCGGCGGCGCGCATCCTGGCGCACCTCCGCACCCTGCTCGCCGCGATCGCCGGGCACCCCGACGCGCCGGTCGCCGCGCTGCCGATGCTGGATGCCGAGGAGCGCGCGGCGCTGATCGCCGCCGGCTCGGCGACGGCTTCGTTCGACCTCACCGAGCCGCTCCCGGCCCTCTTCGCCGCGCAGGCGGCACGCACGCCGGAGGCATTCGCGCTCACCTTCGCCGGCGAGTCCGTCACCTACGCCGAGCTGGACGCGCGCGCCAACCGGCTTGCCCATCACCTGCTGAAGCTCGGCGCGCGGCCGGAGTCGCTCGTCGGCCTCTGCGTGGAGCGGTCGGTGGACGTGGTCGCCGGCAGCCTGGCGATCGTGAAGGCCGGCGCCGCGTACCTCCCGCTCGACCCCGCGTACCCGGAAGACCGCCTGGCGTACATGCTGGAGGATTCCGGCGCCGCGATCGTCGTCACCACGTCGGCGCTGGCCGGGCGGCTTCCGGGGGATGGCCCCACGCTCGTCCGCCTGGATGCGGATGCGGCGGAGATCGCCGCGGAACTGGCCGGGGCGCCGGAGCTCCACGTCGAGCCCGAGTCGCTGGCGTACGTCATCTACACGTCGGGATCGACCGGCCGCCCCAAGGGGGTGCTGGTGCAGCACGGCTCCCTGTCGAACCTCCTGGCCGCCACGCGCGAGGCGTTCGGGGCCGGCGAGGGCGACGTGATGCCGGCGCTGGCCTCGTACGCCTTCGACATCTGGCTCTTCGAGGCGCTGCTGCCGCTCACCTCCGGCGCGGCGGTGCGCCTGGTGGAGCGCGAGCGGGTGCTGGACGTGCCGGCGCTGCTGGAGGAGATCGCGGACGCCACGCTCGTGCACGCCGTCCCCGCGCTGATGCGGCAGCTGGTCCACGCGGAGCGCGAGACGCCCCGGCTCACCCGGCTGCGGCGCGCCTTCGTGGGCGGCGACCGGGTCGCGGCCGACCTGCTGGCGGAGATGCGGGAGGCGCTCCCCGGGGCGGAG
>JBJMPM010000023.1:0-5016 GCA_045803205.1 Longimicrobiaceae bacterium | reverse complement strand
GACATCGAGGCGGACGACCTGCACGTCGTGCTGCATCTCGCCCGCGCCGGTTGGATCCGCTGGCGCGAGTCGGCTCCCGTCTCCTCCGGACGGCCCGGGAAAGGCCCGCTCGCCGCGCGGCTCGTGCTCGACGACGGCTCCGGCCTCGACATCACCGAGGCGGGCACCAAGAAGAGCCTCGCCCTCTATCTGGTGCGCGATCCGGCGGAGGTGCCGGGCATCGCGAGGCTCGGCCCCGATCCGCTCACCCCGGAGTTCACCGAGGACACCCTGGCCGGCATCCTGGCCACGGCCGGTCGCGCGCAGATCAAGGGGATCCTGCGCAACCAGGCCGTGGTGGCCGGGATCGGCAACGCCTACTCGGACGAGATCCTGCACCGCGCGCGGCTCTCCCCCGTGCAGCTCACCACCAACCTCTCGGCGGAGGAGGTCGCGCGGCTGCACCGGGCGGTGCGCGAGACGCTGGCGGAGTGGACTGACCGGCTGCGGCGAGAGGCGGGGGATGGATTCCCGGAGAAGGTGAAGGCGTTCCACCCGGAGATGGCGGTGCACGGGCGCTACGGCCAGCCCTGCCCGGAGTGCGGTGCCCCCGTGCAGCGCATCCGCTACGCCGACAACGAGACCAACTACTGCGCCCGCTGCCAGACCGGCGGCCGCCTCCTGGCCGACCGCGCCATGTCCCGCCTGCTCAAGGGCGACTGGCCCCGCTCCATCGACGAGCTGGGTTGAGGTGGGGCCCCGGTTCGACGTCGATCAGCGCAGGTCGTCGGACGTGAAAAGGAGTATGTCTCCACGTTCGATCTCCCGCTGGAGCTCGTCGTCCATGACATCTCGAGTCGTGAAGAGCGCCAGATAGGTTCGCAAGATGCCGCCAGCCTCCGCGGCGACCAGTGATGCCCGCGTGCGCAGCGTGCGGAGATGCGCTCCGGTGACACGTCCCCACTTGCACTCGCCTACCAGCAATTCTCCTTTCCCACCGATTGCCACGATGTCCACCTGGTTCTCTGAGGTGGAATCCCACCATTCTCCCACGCGAACCGGCCTGAACGGGAGGCGGTCCGTGCGGCGCACGAAGTCGCGGCAGATCTGCTCGAACACCGGACCCATATAGTTGTCGAGTCCCGGCATCACCACCTCGTTCCAGAGCTGCTCCGGGGGGACGAGCCCCAGCCTCCCGGAGTTCACGAGCGGCGCCACCGTCCGGTGCCAGAAGGCGACATACGGATCTACGATCCGGTACACGGCACGCTTTGACCTCTGTGGATTCGACTCGGTCACTGGGACGACGCGTTCGATGACCTCCATCTCCTCGAGCCACCGTATCGCGCGGTGCAGCACTCCTCCAACGCGGCCGATGCGTTTCGTGATCCCGCCCCACGTCTGCTCGCCCCCGGCAATTGCCTCGATAACCGAGTAGTGCACGTGCGCGTCCCCCGTGAACGCGTCGAGCATGTGCAGGGCCTCGTCGGCCAGACGCCCCGCCGGATCGAGCAGCACCTCGCTCACGTTCTCGGCGAGCGTGCGTGAAGGGTCCACGAGCGCAAGGTGACCCGGCAGGTGTCCGAACAGGCCGTAGGCGACCATCTGTTCTCGCGTATCGTATTCGGGCGTGAACATCGCGACATCGGCAAAGCCGAACGGACCTAGCACCAGCTTCGAGGTGCGTCGCCCGTAAAGTGGCTGATCCACCTGCTCCAGCTGGTTCATCACGGTGATGTACGAACCGCTCAGCACCAGCTTCATCCGGGTTCCGGCCCAGGCATGGTCCCAGAGGTTCTGGATGATCGACGTAAGGGCAGGCGCGGCACCGGCCAGATAGGGGAACTCATCCAGCACCAGCAGGAACGGGTTCCCATCCGCTCGCCGCGTGAGGTAGCCGAACAAATCCTCCCACGAAGGGAACACGATGCCGTGCTGCAGCGCCGCATCGCCAAAGTGCTCGCCAATGATGCGGGTCAGGCTGGCGAGCTGTTCCGCCTCGGTCCTGCGCGTTGCCTGGTAGTAGATACCTCCGGCCCGTTGGGTGAATCGCGTAAGCAGGTAGCTTTTTCCCGCCCGCCGACGCCCGATCACGAAAATCAGGTCCGGTCTGGCTCTGGTCCAGAGGCGTTCGAGTGCCTTCCACTCTCGCTCCCGGTCGAGCAATTCGGGGGGGCGCAAGGATTCCATAAGTGCTTAAAGGAGAAGTACCAAATTTGGTAGTACCAGAATTGGTAGTACCAGAATTGGTACAAACAATATCGAGATGATCGGCTTCGATGTAAAGTGGTTCGGGTTGGACGGGGATGGCTTCGATCTTCCGCAGACGGCCTCAACCTCAATCCGCAGCGGCTAAGTCCCGATGCTCATGCACCGTCCGCATTTCCTTTGGACGGCTCGCGCAATGCGGCCTGGGCGGCAGCGAGGCGGGCGACGGGGACGCGGTAGGGGGAGCAGCTCACGTAGTTCAGCCCCGCGCCGTGGAAGAACTCCACCGAGCGCGGATCGCCGCCGTGCTCGCCGCAGATGCCCAGCTTGAGCTCCGGCTTCACCCCGCGCCCCAGGCGGCAGGCCATCTCCACCAGCTTCCCCACGCCCCCCGTGTCGAGCGACTGGAAGGGGTCGTGGGGGATGATCCCCTGCTCCACGTAGCTCGGCAGGAAGCGCCCGGCGTCGTCGCGCGAGAGGCCGAAGGTGGTCTGGGTGAGGTCGTTGGTGCCGAAGGAGAAGAACTGCGCCTCGGCGGCGATCTCGTCGGCGGTGAGGGCGGCGCGCGGCAGCTCGATCATCGTCCCCACCAGGTAGTCCACGCGCCGGCCGGCCGTCTCGAACACCTCCTCCGCCACCTCGTCGACGATCCTGCGCTGGTGGCGCAGTTCCTCGGCGGTGGCGACGAGCGGCACCATGATCTCGGGGCAGACGGTGACACCCTCGGCGGCGACGTTCACCGCGGCCTCGAAGATCGCCTGCGCCTGCATCCAGGTGATGTCGGGGTAGGTGATCCCCAGGCGGCAGCCGCGGTGGCCGAGCATGGGGTTGGCCTCGTGGTGCGCGTCCACGCGGGTTCGCAGCCGGGCCGTGTCGACCCCCATCTTCCGCGCCAGGTGCTTGATCTCCGAGTCGCCGTGGGGGAGGAACTCGTGCAGCGGCGGATCGAGCAGGCGGATGGTCACCGGCAGGCCGTCCATCGCCCGGAAGATCCCCTCGAAGTCGCCGCGCTGCATGGGGAGGAGGCGGGCCCCGGCGATGGCGCGGCCGGTGGGGTTCTCGGCCAGGATCATCTCGCGCACCGCGTCGATCCGGTCCCCCTCGAAGAACATGTGCTCGGTGCGGCAGAGCCCGATCCCCTCGGCGCCGAACCTCCGCGCCACGGCGGCGTCGTTGGGGGTGTCGGCGTTGGTGCGCACCCGGAGCGTGCGGAAGCGGTCCGCCCACTCCATCAGCCGCCGGAAGGTGTTGGTGAGCTCGGGGATGACGGTGTCGACCTTCCCCAGGATCACCCGGCCGGTGCTCCCGTCCAGGGTGATCCAGTCGCCCTCGTGCACGGTCACGCCGTTCGCGATGAAGCGGCGGCGGCTCTCGTCCATCTCGATGTCGCCTGCGCCCGCCACGCAGCACTTCCCCATCCCCCGCGCCACCACGGCGGCGTGGCTGGTCATCCCCCCCCGCGCGGTGAGGATCCCCTGCGCGGCCACCATCCCGTGGTAGTCCTCGGGGCTGGTCTCGCGCCGCACCAGCACCACCGGCTCGCCCGCGCCGCGCTCCGCCGCCTCGTCGGGGTTGAACACCACCTTCCCCGCCGCCGCGCCGGGAGAGGCCGGGAGCCCCGTCGCCAGCACCTGCACCTGGGCCTTCGGGTCGATGGTGGGGTGCAGGAGCTGGTCGAGCTGCCCCGGCTGCACCCGCAGCACCGCCTCCTCGACGGTGATCAGCCCCTCGTCCACCATCTCCACCGCGATGCGCACGGCGGCGCGCCCGGTGCGCTTGGCGCTGCGCGTCTGCAGCAGGTAGAGGTGCCCGCGCTCGACGGTGAACTCCAGGTCCTGCGCGTCGCGGAAGTGGCGCTCCAGCTTCTCCTGCGCGTCCAGGAGCTCGGCGTACGCCTCCGGCAGCACCTCGCGCATGCGGGAGATGGGGAGCGGGTCGCGGATGCCGGCCACCACGTCCTCGCCCTGCGCGTTCACCAGGAACTCGCCGTAGAAGGTGCGCTCGCCGGTCGACGGGTCGCGGGTGAAGCAGACGCCGGTGGAGGAGTCGTCGCCCATGTTGCCGAAGACCATGGTGCAGACGTTCACCGCCGTCCCCAGGTCGTCGGCGATGCCGTTCACCCGGCGGTACGCCTTCGCCCGCGGGGTGTCCCAGGAGTTGAAGACCGCGTGGATGGCGCCCCAGAGCTGCTCCCGCGCGTCGGCGGGGAAGGGCGTGCCGGTGCGCTCCTCCACCAGCGCCTTGAACGCCCCGGTGAGCTCCCGCAGGTCGTCGGCGGCGAGCTCGGTGTCGTGCTTCACCCCGCGCGCCTCCTTGCGTGCGTCGATCAGGTGCTCGAAGTCGGCGGCGGGGACGCCCAGCACCACGTCGCCGTACATCTGCACGAAGCGCCGGTAGCTGTCCCAGGCGAAGCGCTCGTTGCCGGTCTTGTCGATGAGGCCCTTGAGGGTGGCCTCGTTGAGGCCGATGTTGAGCACGGTGTCCATCATGCCGGGCATGGACACGCGGGCGCCGGAGCGGCAGGAGACGAGCAGGGGGTTCTTGGCGTCGCCGAACTTCGCCCCCATGACCTGCTCGGTCTTCTTGAGGGCGGCCTCGACCTGGGCTTTCAGTTCAGCCGGATATTGTTTGCCGTGGGCGTAGTAGTAGGTGCAGATCTCGGTCGTGAGGGTGAAGCCGGCCGGGACGGGCAGGCCGATGTTGGTCATTTCCGCGAGGTTGGCCCCCTTGCCGCCGAGCAGGTCCTTCATGTCCGCCCGGCCGTCGGCCTTGCCGTTGCCGAAGAAATAAACGTACTGCGTACTCATGCGGTTCTCGGTCTCGTTGAGG
>JBJMPM010000423.1:0-3507 GCA_045803205.1 Longimicrobiaceae bacterium | reverse complement strand
GGATTGAATATGCCCATCTGCTACTCCAGTCCGGAGCAGGCACGTAGAAACATACGTGGCACAAATGGAAACGCTTGCACTCCCTCTACGGAGCCGCTAGCCTGGATTAGACCTTTTGCTGCCCGTGAGGGGCGTAGCAGCAGGCAGGAGAGCCGCGCTCCCACCCGCGGCGAAGTTGGAACCCACGAGATTACGGATGGAAGCGGAGCGCTCCGGCGCCGGCTCCATCCTTCCCGATGTGCTTTGCCGCCGCCGCGACCGCGCCGACGGCCCCCACGACCCGGCCGGTGGCCGATCCGGCCGTACTCCCCGCGCCTCCTCACGCGCGCGCCGCCCCAGGCGCAGGGGGGCCGCACCCGCCTTCTTGCAGGGGAGCCCACATGGCGAAACCGTTCCGATGGTACCTGCCGCGCGGTGCCCTGGCCGCGGCCATGGTCACGGCCGGCGCGCTGGCCTGCACCGACCGGAGCAACCCCGCCGGCCCCGGCGCCGACGACGGGCCGCCCGGCGCGAGCGGGAACAACACCATCCCCCTGGCGCAGCTCGACTGCTCCGCCAGCGTGAGCACGCTGACGGTGAGCTGCAAGCCGGCGGACCCGCCGCCCACGGGGGCTCGCGGCGACATCATCTACGGCTCGCAGGACGTGTTCGTGGTGAGCACCACCTCGGGCGTGAGCTACGACGCCGCGACGCACAAGTTCACCTTCAACCTGAAGATCCGGAACCTGCTGCGGCAGGCGATCGGCACCACTAACGGGATCGCCGCCGACCCGTCGGGAGTGAAGGTGTTCTTCCACCAGCTCCCCACCGCCACCTCGGGCTCGGGCGTCATCACCGTCGACAACGCCACCGGCTCGGCGACCTTCACGGCCACCAACCAGCCGTACTACGCGTACGTGGAGCTGATCGACTCGTACGACGAGTCGGCCAACAAGCTGTGGCAGTTCGACGTGCCGAACACGGTGGGGAGCTTCGACTTCAAGCTCCTCCTCTCCTCGCCGGTGCAGTTCCCCACCGGGTGGATCGACGTCTCGGAGCCCACCTACTCCCTGTCGCGCACCCACGTCAAGACGCTCTTCGGGGTGGTGCGCAACCAGTTCGGGCAGGCGATCCCCGGCGCGGTGATCACCTGGGGGAGCAGCAACAGCTCGCTCGCCACCATCGCCGCGGACGGCACGGTGACCGGCGTGCTCCCGGGCACGGTGGGGCTGACGGCCAGCAGCACCAACGACGTGCCGGGGACGCCGGGAGCCCTGCAGACCGGCGGCTCGACCTTCACCATCACCGGCACCAGCCTGGTGTGGACCGCGGGGGCGGGGACCACCGACTGGAACACCCCCGGCAACTGGGACCGCGGCGTGTCGCCCGTGCCCGAGGACTCGGCCACCATCCCGGTGCTGGCGAGCGCGATCTACCCCGTGCTCACCGCCAGCCAGGGGATCGGGCGGATCGAGGTGGCCGACGGGGCGAACGTGAGCCTGGGCGTCTTCGACCTCACCGCCAGCCAGGACGTGCTCGCCGGGCTCAGCGGCGGGATCACCGCCAGCACGGGCCGGGTGCTGATGACCGGCATCGGCAAGACCACGTCGGGGCTGCTGCCGCGGATGCGCATCAGCGGCACCTACAACCTGGCCGCGAACGTCAACACCACGGCCTCGCTGCGGGTGGAGTCGGGACGCCTCCGCAGCACCTCGTTCCGGATCCGCGTGCTCAGCCAGTGAGATGAACCGATCCACGGCCCTCCGCGGCCGCGAACCCTCACCGAACGGACCGACCATGCCGAACCACCTGCGCACGCTCGCCGCCGCCGCGCTGGCGGGGCTCGCCCTGGCCACGGGCCCCGCGCCCGCCGCCGCCCAGTCCGACATCCTCCTCCAGCTCCGCTCGGGCTCGCCCCCGGGCGACCGGTTCCGCGTGGACAGCGCCGGCGGCTTCGTGGCGCTGGGGCAGATCGGCATCGGCATCATTCCCGCCAGCGGCGCGGGGTGGCGGCTGATGTGGTACCCCTTCAAGGTCGCCTTCCGCGCCGGCTACGCCGACGCCGGGAACCAGTTCGACGACAGCAAGATCGGCTTCTACTCCTGGGCCGGAGGGGCGCTCAGCTCGGCGGCCGGCAACTACGCCTTCGCCATGGGGAACCAGAACCTGGCCGAGGCGCAGTGCGCGGTGGCCATCGGCAGCGGCAACAACGTGTTCGGCAACGCCACCGACGGCTTCGCCACCTGCGGCGTGGCGCTGGGGCTGAACAACGACGTGAAGGACCAGGCGGGCGTGGCGCTGGGCCAGAACAACTGGAGCGACGGCGACGCGGCGGTGGCCATCGGCTACCACTCCACCGCCGATGCCGACTACTCGCAGGCCTTCGGCTACCGCGCCAGCACCAACGGCCACACCGGCGCCAAGGTCTTCGGCGACGCCAGCACGACGGACTCGATCGAGGCGGTGGCCAACAACGAGTTCGCGGTGCGCGCGGCCGGCGGCTTCCGCTTCCGCACCAACGCCACGCTCACCACCGGGTGCAACCTGCCGGCCGGGTCGGGGGTGTTCAGTTGCTCCTCGAGCCGCTTCCTCAAGGAGCACTTCGGGGTGGTGGACGGCGATGAGGTGCTCGCGCGCATCCGCCAGGTACCGGTGACCTCCTGGAGCTATATCGGCGAGCGGGGCGCGGTGAGGCACCTGGGCCCCTTCGCCGAGGACTTCCACGCCGCGTTCGGGCTGGGGGTCGACGCGCAGTCGATCGGCCTGCTCGACATCGACGGGGTGAACTTCGCCGGCGTCAAGGCGCTGGAGCAGCGCACCACCGAGCAGGCCGAGCGCATCCGCACCCTCGAGGCGCAGGTCGCCGAGCTGCGGCGGATGGTCGAGGCGCTGACCGCCCGGGCGCAGCCGCAGCCGTAGGCCGGCCGGGGATGACGACGCGACGGATCGCGGCCCTGCTCCCGCTCTGCGCCGCCCTCGCGGCGGCGTGCGGCGGGGGCGGAGGCGGGGACGCCGGCCGTGCCGCCGCCGCGGACACCGGGGTGACCCACAGGGTGTGGACGCCGGAGCAGGCGCGCGCGCTGCGCCAGGCCCGCGAGCGGGGCGAGACCGCGCCGGCGGCCGCCGTCCCCGTCCCGGGACCCGCCGAGGGGGAGGACTCCGCGCAGTGGGCGGCCGAGGAGAAGGTGAAGTACGACACGCGCGTGCAGTCGATGGAGTCCTACGCGGACTGCATGGCCAAGGCGCGGAGGGACGACTCGCCGCTCCGGCCCACGCTGGAGGCGGCCTGCAGGCGGCTCCCCTCGGCACCGAAGTGAGCGGGAAACGTCGGCTACCGCGCGCCGCCGGGCGCGGTTAGATTCATTCCCGTCTTCCGGCACACCGCGCTTCCGGTCACACCCGCAGGAGCTCCACCCATGCGCAACCACCTCTTCCGCGCGGCCGCCCTGGCCTCGACCGTCCTCGCCGCGGCCGCCTGCGGCGACCACGGCACCACGGGTCCCGGCGCGCCGCTCACGCAGGCCGACG
>JBJMPM010000385.1:0-8697 GCA_045803205.1 Longimicrobiaceae bacterium | reverse complement strand
CGCGGCGGGGCTCACGCGCCCCCCCGGCGGGTGCGCGCGCGGGCGCCGCGTCCGCGCGGGCGCGCAGCGGTCGGCGTGCGGGTGGCGGACTGCATCAGGGCTTCGGCGGCGAAGTCGTGGCGGGAAGGGGAGGCGGCCGGTGCGACCCGTCCGCCGCCCCGAATGTCGGCCGGCGCGCCGCGGAAGTCAACGGGCGCGGAGATCCATGCGGCGAAAGGGGATGGGGCCCTCGCCGCGGGCGGTAGAGGACGGGGAGCGGAACCGGTCTCCCGGACCGCCCGCGGCCCGCGGCGGGAGCCCCGTCTTCAGCGCGCGGCGTCGAGGATCGCGGCCATCTCCGCCGCGCTGTAGTGGTAGGCCTGGTTGCAGAAGTGGCAGACGACCTCGGTCGCGTCGTTCTCTTCCTCGTCGATGATGCGCCGGATCTCGGCCTCGCCCAGGCTCACGATCGCCGACTCGAAGCGCTCGCGCGAGCAGCGGCAGCGGAAGGCCACCGGGTAGCGGTCCAGCAGCTCCCACCCCTCGGGGAAGACCCGCTCCAGCACTCCCTCGGGCGGCGTTCCCTCCTGGATCAGCCGCGTGGGGTGCGGCAGCGCGGCGAGCCGCGCCTCGACCTCCGCGACCGCGTCGTCCTGCAGCCCCGGAAGGAGCTGCACCAGGTAGCCGCCGGCCGCGTTCACCGAGCCGTCGGGCCGCACGAACACGCCCACCGCCACCCCCGACGGCGTCTGCTCGCTCTTCGCCAGGTAGTAGGCCAGGTCGCTGCCGATCTCCCCCGACTGGAGCTCCACCGTCCCCGCGTAGGTGTCGCGCATCCCCAGGTCGCGGGTCACGGAGAGGTAGCCGTCGGCGCCCACCACCCCCGCCACGTTCAGCTTGCCGTCCACGCTCTCGGCGTGCGCCCGCGGGTTCCCCACCAGCCCGCGCACCTCGCCGCGCCCGTTGGCGGTCACCAGCAGCCGCCCGGCGGGACCGCCGCCGCGGACCTCCACCGAGAGCGACTGGTCCTCCTCCTTCAGCGAGGCGGCGGCCAGCAGCAGCGCGCCCATGGCGGTGCGCCCCAGCGCCGCGCTCACGGCCGGCCAAGTGCCGTGCCGCCGCTGCAGCTCGGCCGCCACCCCGGTGGCGTTCAGCGCGAAGGCACGCACCCGGCCGTCGAGCGCCGTGGCGCGCACCATGTAGTCCCCGTTCAGCATCGTGCGTTCTCCCCCGTAAAACGAGCCGCGGCCGGGAGTTGCGGGCCGCGGCACAAGGCTGGGGAGTGCTACGCCGGTGGCGCCGGCGGGTTCCGTCGCGCACCCGATTTCTGCCACAGCCTGTGGCAGAATTGACACAAATGATCAGCGCGTGCCGGTGGCGCTCACGCTTCGCCTTCGGAGCGGGCCAGCCGCAGCGCCAGCGTCCGCACGCTCGGCAGGCTCTGCGCGAGCGGCTCGGGAAGGTGCTCCGTGAGCCGGAACTCCGCCACGCCGATCGGCTTCTCCAGCCCCCGCAGGGCGTACTCCGCCACCACGCGGTTGCGCTCCTTGCACAGGATCAGGCCGATGCTGGGGCGGTGCGCTTCGCCGCGCAGCTGCTCGTCGACGGCCGCGAGGTAGAAGCTCATCTTCCCCGCGTCTTCGGGCGCGAAGGCGCCGACCTTCAGCTCGACGACCACGTAGCAGCCCAGCGAGATGTGGTAGAACAGCAGGTCCACGTAGTAGTCCTGCCCGCCGACCGCCAGGTGGTACTGGCTCCCCCACCAGCGCGAACCCCACCCCCAGCTCCAGCAGGAAGTCGCGCACGTTGGCGAGCAGCGCCCGCTCCAGCTCACGCTCCTGCAGCGCGGGGCCGAGCTGCAGGAACTCGAAGTGGTACGGGTCCTTGAGCAGCTCCCGCACGAGGTCCGTCTGTCCCGCGGGGAGGGCGCGGTCGAAGTTGGTGACCGCGCGCCCGCTGCGGTCGTGCAGCCGCGTCTCGATCTGGTGGAGGAGAACGCTCCGGCTCCACCCGTGCTCGACGGTCTTCCGGGCGTACCAGAGGCGCTCCCGCGGGCTGCGTAACTTCTCGATCAGCACGATGTTGTGCCCCCACGGTATTTCTGCCACAGCCTGTGGCAGAATTTCGCCGTCGACCTCCGGGTGCGGCAGGAGCGGCGCGACCTCGCGCGTGTAGGAGAGGTAGAGCGCGCGCATCCGCCACAGGTTCCGCGGAGAGAATCCCTGCGCGTCGGGGAAGGCGCCGCGCAGGTCGCGCGAGAGCCGCTCGATCGCCGCCGAGCCCCACCCCTCTTGCTGCTGCCGGACCGCCACTTCGCGGCCGATGTCCCAGTAGAGCTGGATCAGCTCGCGGTTCACGGCGAGCCGGGCCTGCACCTGGGCGGTGCGGATGCGTTCCTTCAGCGACTCGAGCAGCTCGCCGTAGCCGTTCGGCGGCAGCGTCACGGTCGTCGTCGGGGGTGGACGGGCGCGCACGCGGCGCGGCGGCGGCTTCTTCTTCTTCGGCATGATGAAGAGGGGGCACGAAAGTGGCGCGGGGGCCTGACAAAACACAAAATGTACGGAGTGGCCAAGCGAGGTCAACAGCGGTGGTGCGGTGGCCGAACAGGAGCTGTCCGCGTGTCACTGCGCGCATCTAAAAATCGTGGTTCCAGGGTAGAAACAAGCGGTGGATCGAAAGCAGCCGCCGTGGTATTTGCCTGGAAACGCTACGAGGGTGGCGCATTCAGGTCGGTGATGGGTGGCGATGCCGCGTAGAGGAGGCGATCCCCACATCCGCCGCGGTGCGAGGCGGGAGCCACCGGATTGATCATTTGTGTCAATTCTGCCACAGGCTGTGGCAGAAAGTCGGGACGCCCGGGAGAACGCCGCCGCCGGCCGGCACAGGGGAAGAATTCGTACGTGCGCCAGGTGTACTCGAAGCCGTTTCGCACCACGTCGATCTGGCGCGGCGTGCAGTGGCGCTGTTGCCCGCGCCGTTGTGGAGCCGGTTCGCGCCGCGTGGGCCGCGATCCACACCTCGCCCGCCGACGCGGCAGACCCGTTGCCGCGAGCGAGCCGGCGCCCGCACATTGCCGGTCCGCGCCGATCGATCCCCATCACCCGAGAAGCTGGAAGGATGAAGCTCGCAGGCTCGCTGCTCGTCGCCGTGCTCGTGCTCGCCGCGTGCGTGCCGCGGCCCGTGGTGGTCCCACCCCCGCCTCCGCCGCTGCCGCCGCCCCCGCCGCCGCCCGTGGAGACCGAGGCGGAGCGGGCCGTGCGCGCGCACCAGATCTGGACCGCGGGCGTGGGGCTCGGGCAGCAGGGGCGATGGTTCCAGGCGGAGCGCGCCTACCGCGACGCAATCGAGCTGGAGCCGGACTCGGCGGGGTACCGGCACTCGCTGGTCACGGCGCTCCTGCTGCTGCAGCGCGACAGCGAAGCCGCCGACGTGCTCCTCGCCGCCATCCGGATGGAGGAGGCCGCGCCCTCGCCCAACCACCGCGTGCTCGCCGTGGACTACGAGCGGCTGATCCAGATCCTGGAGCGCGTCAACCGCCTCGACGAGGCGCGCACCGCCCGCGAGCGACAGCGCCTGCACCGCATGCTCCGCGACGCACAACCGCCGGAATGACAACGGCTTGGAGGCCGGCGAAATTCTGCCACAGCTTGTGGCAGAATTTCGCATGACGGGCGGACAAGGATGACCGGTACCCGCGATGCTTCTTCGCTGCCATTTCTGCCACAGCTTGTGGCAGAATTTCGGAAAGGCATGCGGCCAAAAGATTTCCCGTGTTTTCCGCGAAGCTTCTTCGATGCCGTCCTGAGACCGGCCACGTGAAGCTGCGGTAGCACTGGCCGCGGAAGGCCGAAGGATCCCTCCCCGGCGCTCGGAACCAGGCCGCCGAAGCGCGATCGCACCTGCCGTCGAAGTTCAGGCATCGTCCCACCGCATTGTCGGGAGATTGCACTACGTCCCCGCGTTGCGCACGGCTCGAGATTCCACGCTCGAGATTCCACGCTCGCCAGCAGTCGACGGCTCTCACGCGGGAGGGAAGGCGGGCGATGGACACGCTGACGGCGGCCAGGGCGCAGATGGAGGTCTCGCTCGCCTTCCACATGGTCTTCGCGGCGCTCGGCATCGGCATGCCGCTGCTGATGACGATCGCGGAGGCGCTCTGGCTGCGCACCGGCCGCGAGCACTACCGCGACCTCGCCCGCAAGTGGGCCAGGGCGACCGCGCTCACCTTCGCCGTGGGCGCGGTGTCGGGGACGGCGCTCTCGTTCGAGCTGGGGCTCCTCTGGCCGCGCTTCATGGCCTTCGCCGGCGGCATCGTCGGGCCGGCGTTCGCGCTGGAGGGCTACGCCTTCTTCCTCGAGGCCATCTTCCTGGGCCTCTACCTCTACGGCTGGGAGCGCCTCTCGCCCCGCGCGCACCTGGCCGCCGGCGCCGCCGTGGCCGCGAGCGGCGTGCTCTCGGGCGTGCTCGTGGTCGCCGCGAACGCGTGGATGCAGGAGCCCGCGGGGTTCCGCACCCTCGCGGACGGAACGGTGGAGGCGAGCGCGTGGGCGCCCTTCCTGAGCCCCGCATGGGGGCAGATGGCGCTGCACTCCACCCTCTCCTGCTACATCGCCACCGCCTTCGCCGCGGCGGGCGTCTACGCGCTGGGAATGCTGCGCGGCCGCCGCGACGCCTACCATCGCGCCGGGCTCACGCTCACGCTGGCGGTGGGGACGGCCGCCGCCCTGCTGCAGCCGCTGAGCGGCCATGTGAGCGCACAGCACGTCGCCCGCAGCCAGCCCGTCAAGCTCGCCGCCGCCGAGGCGCACTTCGAGACCCGGCGCGGCGCGCCCATCCTCGTCGGCGGGATCCCCGACGTCGAGCGGCGCACCGTCCGCGGCGCGCTCCGCATCCCCCGCCTGCTCAGCTTCCTGGCGACGGACGACTTCGGGGCGGAGGTGAAGGGGCTCGACGCGGTCCCGCGCGCGCAGTGGCCGAACGTCGCCGTCACGCACCTGGCGTTCGACGTGATGGTGGGCAGCGCCTTCGCGATGATCGGGCTGGGGCTCTGGTTCTGGCTGGCGCGCTGGCGGCGGCGCGAGCCGGGGCGATGGCTGCTGCGCGCGCTCGCCGCCGGCTCGCCGCTGGGGATCGTGGCGCTGGAGGCGGGATGGATCGTCACCGAGGTCGGGCGCCAGCCGTGGATCGTCCGCGGGATGATGCTCACCCGCGACGGGGTGACGCCCGTCTCCGGCGTGGCGGCGACCTTCTTCGGCTTCTCGCTGCTCTACCTGGTGCTGGGGACCGCCCTGGCGCTGCTGCTCCGCCGCCTGGCGACGGGCGCGCCCGCGCCGCCTGCCCCGGCCCCGCCGCGGGTGGAGGCCGCGCATGTCGGCTGACCTCGCGGCGGGGCTGACGCTGGCGGCGATCATCGCCTACGCGGTGCTCGCGGGCGCCGACTTCGGCGGCGGCATCTGGGACGCCTTCGCCCGCGGCCCGCGGCGCGACGCCCAGCGCGACGCGATCGCCCACGCGATGGGGCCGGTGTGGGAGGCGAACCACGTCTGGCTGATCTTCGTGGTGGTGCTCCTCTTCACCTGCTTCCCCTCCGCCTACGCGGCGCTCGGCGAGGGGCTCTTCCTCCCCTTCCACCTGGTGCTGCTGGGGATCATCCTGCGCGGGGCGGCGTTCGTCTTCCGCGCCTACTCGCCGCAGAGCGTCCGCCGGCCGGGAACGCCGGGGCGGGGCGCGCGCCGCTGGGGCGCCGTCTTCGGCGCGGCGAGCGTGGTCACGCCGGTGCTGCTGGGGATGTGCCTCGGCGCGGTCTCCGCCGGCGGGCTGCGCGTTTCGGGCGGGCACGCGGCGGCGGTGGACGGCATCCCCTGGCTGCGCCCGCTGCCGCTGGCGACGGGTGGGTTCGCGCTCGCCGTCTGCGCCTACCTCGCCGCCGTCTACCTGGCGAACGAGACCGCGGGCGAGCTGCGCGAGGACTTCCGCCGCCGCGCGCTCGCCGCGGGGACGGCGGTGGTGACGATGTCGGCGCTGATGCTGCCGCTGCTCTACCTCCGCGCGCCCCACCTCTGGCGCGGGCTGCTGAGCGTGCGGGCCGCGCCGGTGCTGGCGGTGGGCGTGGCGGCGGCACTCCTCTCCGGCTGGGCGCTCTGGCGCCGCCGTCCGCGGCTGGCGCGCGCGGCCACGATCGTCCAGACCGCCAGCCTCCTCGCCGGCTGGGGGATCGCGCAGCACCCGTTCATCATCTACCCCGACGTGACCATCCACGCCGCCGCGGCGCCCGGGTCCACGCTCCGCTTCGTGCTCTGGTCCACGCCGCTCGGGATGGCGCTGCTCCTCCCCTCGCTCTGGTGGCTCTTCCGCGTCTTCAAGGGCCCCGCAGCCGGCTGGGCGGACGACAGGGCGAAGTGATACCAATTTTCCGAGAACAGTTCCGAGTTCCACTCTCTGACGGAAGGCCTCACACGGAGTCAACGGAGTCAGCAGAGAGGAGCCCCGTTGACTCCGTTGACTCCGTGTGAGGCCCTTCTGTTCAAGGATCTGATCCTGAACGAACTCTGCGATGTGGTATGATATGAAAAACGAATTCGCTTCCCGCGCACCTTCCCGCTCGTCATTCTTGATGCCCCTCGGACGTCATTCTGTGGCCGGCCATACCTGGTACTGCGGCCCACCCGCGCGTCACTCGCGCACCGATTTCAAATGTTTGCGTAAAAACGAGTTGACGCCGCGCTTGACGCCGTGGTGAGGCATCGGGCGCAGCTTGATTTCGAGCTCGATGAGGGACGACGCACACGGGGAGGGTGGATGAGGAGATCGATGGTGCGTTGCGCACTGGCCGCGGCGGGGATGCTGCTGGCGCCGGGGAGAGTGGCCGCGCAGGCGCCCACCGGCGTCGTGGTGGGCGACAGCGTGCGGGTCACGGCGCCGGGGCTGGGCCCCGCGATCCGCGGCGAGCTGGCGGCGGTGCGCGGCGACACGATGTTCGTCCGCCGCTACGCCGCCACGCTGGGGGTGCCGATGTCGCGGGTGGAACGCATCGACGTGCGGCGGCGGCGCTCGGCGCTGCGCGGGCTGGGGCGCGGGGTGGCGTACGGCGCGCCGCTCGGCCTCGCCGCCGGCTTCCTCCTCGGCGTGGCCGTGCACGGCGGCGGCAACCCCGACTGCGCCGACGACTGCAACCAGGCCCTCACCGTCGGCGCTGCCTCCGGCCTCGCGATGGGCACGGTGCTCGGCGCCGTCATCGGCGTCAGCTCGCCGGGCTCGCGCTGGGAGCGGACCTGGAGCCGGCCGGGCGTCGCAATCGCCTTCAACGTGAAGCCCTGAGAAAAACGCCTCACGCAGAGACGCGGAGACGCAGAAAGAGCCGCCGTGCCGCTCTGCGTCTCCGCGTCTCTGCGTGATGATCCGGTCAGCCGAGCAGCGGGACGAAGTCGTACTCCGCCAACTCGCCGATGCGCTCCAGGGTCAGGTCGGCGGGGGCGTAGCGCGCGCAGAGGCCGGGGTCGAGGGCGTAGTGGCCCTGGCGGGGGAAGACGGCGACCAGGCGCTCCCTCCAGGTCCGCCGCATGGCGTCGAGGATGCGCAGCTTGTCGTCGACCATCACGTAGCGGCGGGCGGGGAAGCGGGCCTCCACGTCGTCCAGCATCTCCTCCTTGTGGATGTAGATGAGCACGTTGCCGTCCACCGCGTCCCACAGCCCCGAGCGCTCCACCTTGCGCGGCTGGAACACCACGTCGCCGTCGGAGAGGATCGCGACCGGGCCGAATTGCTTGCACCGCTCGATGGCGTCGAGCGAGCCGGGATAGAGGCGGTTGGCGAAGGGGTAGTTCACCAGCCAGGTGGAGACGGCCAGCAGGTTGGGGTCGCGCGGGTGCTCCACCCGGAAGCGCTGCAGCGCGCCCAGGTAGTCGGCATACCCCAGCTCGCCGCGCAGCGCCTCGAAGGTGTCCCAGTACCACCGCGCCGGCCCCTCGCCGAACGCGCCGGAGAGGTGCCGGCGCAGGTCCGCCGTCACGCGGTCGGTGTCGAGCAGGGTGTTGTCGACGTCGAACAGGAACACCACGTCGTGCGGCGGGCTCATCGCTCCCTCCGGGCCAGGGTCACGCCGGGATGCTTTCCGTGGAGCGCCGGGGCGCGGTAAGCTTCACCGGACTGCTTTCGCGGAGGCGAGGTGAACGACCGGATTTCGCGCATCGGGATTGCCGCCGCCGTCGCCGCGGGCGCCGTGGTGCTGTCCGCGTTCTTCTTCGTCGCCTTCTTCGCGCCGTGGCCTCGCACCGCGTGGGGATGGCTCCTCTCCGCGGCCCTCGGCCTGCCGCTGCTGGTGCTGGCGGAGATCATCATCACCCTCTGCTTCGCCGTCGGCCCACCGCGCTTCCGCCGCTACGCGCTGGCCGGCCGGCTCTTCCGCGTCCGCGCCGGGACTCCCGGCGCGCGAGCCCTCCTCCTGCTCCTCCGCATCCTCGCCGCCGCCGCGCTCTGCGGCCTGGTGCTCTGGCTCCTCCACCTGCTCCTGCACATCCCGTTCATCCGCGCCCAGTTCCGCTGACGCGGACGCGGGGATCTCCCCACGCGGACCTCGTCATACCAATTCCGTTGATTGACTGTGCATTCGTCCAGCAGGTCAAACTGCAATCTCTCACAGAGGTCACTGAGGTCACGGAGGAACAGCAGTGCTTTCCTCTGTGACCTCCGTGACCTCTGTGAGAGCCATTTCTGTTTCAG
>JBJMPM010000370.1:0-29217 GCA_045803205.1 Longimicrobiaceae bacterium | reverse complement strand
GAGTGCCGGGAGTGCGGGAGTGGGACGGGTTCGTTGCGACGATGCGGCTGAAGCCGCCGCTACAACCTCACGCAGTGCGGCTGCGCGGACTTCCTGTAGCCGCAGCCGTCGGGCTTCCCTCGCCACCGCCGCGCCCAAAATCAGCGACGGCGCCGCGCTCCGGGGGCGGCCATGCGCCGTCGATGTCCGCGAAGGCGGACAGTGTGCCGTTGTAGCGGCGAGTTTACTCGCATAGTCGCCAACGCCAACGCACTCCCGCACTGTTGCCGTTCCGCACTTCCGCACTTCCACACTTCCACACTTCCACACTTCCACACTTCCGCACTTCCGCACTTCCGCACTTGCTGGTAGAGTTACGCCCCGCGGCCCACCGCCCCCTCCACCGACCACGCGAACGCGATCCGGATGACCGCACCCGAGGCGCTCACCGCCGACGAGCTGCAGGACGTGTGGCCGATCCTCTCGCGCGACGAGCGCGCGGAGGGGTTCCAGCTCCTGCCGCCGGACGACGCCGACGACTTCTTCCTCTCGCTCTCCACGCGCGACCAGGCGGAGCTGCTGATGGAGCTGCGCCCGGGCGCGCGCCGCCGCTGGGTGCGCCTCCTCCCGCCCGACGACGCGGCGGACCTGGTGCAGGAGCTGGAGCCGGAGGACCGCGCGGCGGTCGTGGAGCTCCTCGACCCCGTCACCCGGCGCGAGGTGAGCGCGCTGCTGGCGTACGAGGAAGACGAGGCGGGCGGCCTGATGAGCCCCCGCTTCGCCCGGCTGCGCCCGGAGCAGACGGTGGACGAGGCCATCGCCTACCTGCGGCGCCAGGCGCGGCGGCGGCTGGAGACCATCTACTACATGTACGTGCTCGACGCCGAGCAGCGGCTGCGCGGCGTGGTCTCGTTCCGCGAGCTCTTCGCCAGCCCCGGCGAGGCGCTGATCAGCGACGTGATGGAGACCGACTTGGTCACCGTGCCCGAGCACATGGACCAGGAGTCGGTCTCGCTGCTGCTGGCCGACAACAACCTGCTGGCGGTGCCGGTGGTCGACGCGCAGTGGCGGCTGAAGGGGATCGTGACCGTCGACGACATCGTCGACGTGGTGCAGGAGGAGGCGACCGAGGACATCCAGAAGGCCGGCGCCGTGGAGGCGCTGGACGCGCCCTACTTCGACGTGGGCGTGCCGGAGATGATCCGCAAGCGCGGCGTGTGGCTGGTGGTGCTCTTCCTGAGCGAGATGCTCACCGCCACCGCCATGGCCTACTACGAGGACGAGGTGGCGCGCGCCGTGGTGCTGGCCACCTTCATCCCCCTGATGATCAGCTCCGGCGGCAACACCGGGAGCCAGGCGAGCACCCTGGTGATCCGCGCCATGGCGCTCGGCGAGGTGCGGATGCGCGACTGGTGGCGGGTGATGCGCCGCGAGGTCGCCACCGGGCTGGCGCTGGGGCTGATCCTGGCGGTGATCGGCTTCGTGCGGATCGTGGTCTGGGAAAAGCTGGGGAACGTGTACGGGCCCCACTACCTGCAGGTGGCGTTCACGGTGGCCGCGAGCCTGGTGTTCATCGTGCTCTGGGGCACCATCGCCGGGTCGATGCTCCCGCTCTTCCTGCGGCGGATGGGGCTGGACCCCGCCAACTCCTCCGCCCCCTTCGTCGCCACCCTGGTCGACGTCACCGGGCTGATGATCTACTTCACCATCGCCCGCATGGTCCTCGGCGGCACGCTGCTCTGACTGCCGCGGAAGCTACCGTGAAACACCCCTGGTGATTATCCTCGATGCAGCACGTTGTAGACTCCGTTCCCGAGGCAGGATGATGACACTCGCCCAGCCCATCGTAACCCCGGCCGAATACCTCGCCCTGGAGCGGAGCGCCCGCGAAAAGAGCGAGTACGTCAACGGGCGTATCTACGCGATGGCGGGGACCAGCCGGGTGCACAGCCTGATCGTGACGAACGTCATCCGGGAGTTGAGCAACGAGCTTCGCGGTCGTCCCTGCGAAATCCATGGGAGCGACATGCGGGTGAAGGTGCAGCACACCGGGATGTACACCTACCCCGACGTGGTCGCGCTCTGCGGCGAGGCTCAACTGGAGGACGCGGAGCTCGACACGCTGCTGAACCCCTCAGTGATCGTAGAAGTGCTCTCGCCATCCACCGAGAGCTACGACCGCGGCGAGAAGTTCGCCCACTACCGCCGGCTGGATACGCTGCAGGAGTACGTTCTGGTGGCGCAGGTGAGGCACCGCGTCGAGCACTTCCGCCGCGAGGGCGATCATTGGGTGCTCACGGAGGTCAGCGACGCGGACGGAACGCTGACCCTGTCGTCCCTCGGGTGCACGCTCGCGCTGGCCGACATCTACGAGCGAGTCGAGTTTCCGGCAGCCGACATCGCCCGGTAACGGCATCTCACGGAAAGACGCAGAGACACGGAGAGGCCGGGTGGTCTCTCCGTGTCTCTGCGTCTCTGCGTGAGACCTGCAGCTCAGGAGGTCGAGTCCTCGGTGATGGGGCGGATCTCCGGGAGCCCCTCCTCGCCGGACTCCGCATCGCCGGTCGGCTTGTCCGTGGGCTTGCCGGTCGAGGCGTCGTCGCCGGACGACGCGTCGGAGCCCGAGGCGGCGGAGTCGCCGATGCGGAAGGTGCGCAGGATCACCGGGAGGCCGCCCTTCACTCCCAGATCGTCGATGCTGCGCAGCTCGCTCCCCACCGGGGTGCCCAGCATGATGATCGACAGCCCCTTCCCGTCGCCCACCGGCACCACCAGCACCCGCCCGAACACCTGCACCTGCCCGCGCTCCTGCGTCTGCACGGTCGAGGTGAAGCGGAAGCCGGTCGCGTCGTGCCCGCCGATCTCCAGGCGGTCGTCGCCCACGCGGCGGAAGCCGGGGAACTGCGTGGAGAACTGCTGCTCGAACTGCGAGAGGAGCTGCTGGATGAGCTGGGGATCGCTCTCGTGCCCCGGCGTGGCGAACATGTAGCCCACCGCGAAGTTCTCGGCGGTGAAGCCGTTCTCCCCCCTCTCCACCTTCACGAAGTTCTTGCCGCCCACCGAGTCGCCCCGCTCCACCACCCTCCAGTCGTCCGGGTAGCGGAAGGAGAAGGGGACGAAGTGCGGGCGCAGCTCTTCGTTCAGCCCGTCTTCGTCGGCGGTGTAGAGGGTGGTCCCCTCCAGGTCGGCGGCGGAGACCTGCGTGGTGTCGGCGATGGAGCGGCGGTCGCGGCCGTCCTTCTTCGCGCCGAGGTAGCCGATCACGCCGAAGAAGAACACCGCGAGCAGGATCACCGATCCGCACCCGCACCCCAGCGCCCAGGGGAGCCAGTTGCGCTTCGCCGGCGGCGGCCCGCCGGGAGGTGGCCCGCCGTATCCCGGAGGCGGCCCACCCGGCGGGGGGCCACCGTATCCTGGAGGCGGCCCCCCGTAGCCGGGAGGCGGCGGCGGTGACCCTCCACCGTAGCCGGGAGGTGGCGGTGGCGGCGGCGGACCTCCGCCCGAACCCCCGGGCGGTGGAGGCGGCGGCGGCGACCAGGGTCCGCCCGGTCCGGGCGGAGGCGGCGGCGGATTGTTGTTCATTCGGGAGATGCGGAGTCCGTGGGCGAGCGGCGCGGTTGCGCCGTCCTGCGGGACGGGTGGCGCGATCCCCTTAATACGGCCGGAGTTCACCGCGGCGCAAGCATTTCGGCCGCCCGCCGCTCCACGCGGACGGCGGGGTCGTCTCCCGCCATCTGTTGTATCCCCGGCCCACAACCCGTATACTCGGCGCATCGCCCGGCACGTCACACACCGATCGCAATCCCCATGTCCCTGCAGAGAACCGCGGGCGCGGCGCTCGCGTCCCTCGTCCTGGCCGGCACGGCCTCCGCGCAGTCGGCGGCGCCCGCGGCGGACGCCGCGCGCCGCGCCTCCGCGTTCAACCTCACGGTCGACAACATCATGCGCGGGCCGCTGCTGGTGGGCCGCTCGCCCGACGAGGTGCGCTGGTCGCCCGACTCGCGCTGGGTCTGGTTCCGCTGGCGCGACCCCGAGGCGCGCGACACCACCACCCGCCTCTACCGCGTCTCCGTGGCCGGCGGCGCGCCGGTGGCCGTGCCCGACGCGGAGGCGCTCTACGCCGCCCCCGCCGAGAACGGCCGCTGGTCGCCCGACCGCACCCGCCGCGCGGAAGTCCGCAACGGCGACGTCTTCGTGGTCGAAGCCTCGGGCCGCGAGCACCGCATCACCCAGACGCCGGCCCCGGAGCGCGCGCCGCACCTCTCGCCGGACGGGCGCACCGTCTACTTCACCTCGGCCAACAACGTCTACGCGGTCTCGGTCGAGGGGGGCGGGCCGCTGCGCCAGCTCACCGACCTCCGCCTGGAAGACGCGCCGCGCACCGACTCGGCGAAGGGGAACCGGCGCTACCTGGAGGAGCAGCAGCGCGAGCTCTTCGACGTGATCCGCGACCGCCGCGCCCAGCGCGAGCACGGCCAGGCGGTGGACTCGGCGCGGCGGCTGGTGCGCCCCGTCTACCTGGGGAAGAGCGCCACCCTCGCCTCGGCCGAGGTGTCGCCGTCCGGCCGGTATCTCCTGATCGGCGTGGGGCAGCGGGTGGAGGGGGAGAAGCAGGTGATCGTCCCCAACTTCGTGACCGAGAGCGGCTACACCGAGAACCTCAACGCGCGCGCCAAGGTGGGCGACGTGCAGGCCTTCCAGCGCGCCGCCGTGGTCGACCTGGCGAGCGGCGCGGTGCGCTGGATCGAGCCCGAGGCGAAGGAGCGCCGGCTGACGCTGGGCGCCGTGGGCTGGGCGCCGCGCTCCGACCGCGCGCTCCTGACCGGCATCCCCGCCGACTACAAGGACCGCTGGATCTACGTCGCCGGGCCGGACGGGAAGACGGTGACGGTGGACCACCTGCGCGACACCACCTGGGTGGGCGGACCGGGGCTCTTCTCGACGGGATGGCTGCCGGACGAGCGCGTCTGGTTCGTGAGCGAGCGCACCGGGTGGGCGCACCTCTACACCGCCTCGGCCGCGGGCGGCGACGTGCGCGCGCTCACCGAGGGGCGCTGGGAGGTGAGGGAGGTGGAGCGCTCGGCCGACGGCCGCACCTTCTGGATCACCACCAGCGAGACGCACCCGGGCGAGCAGTCCGTCTACGCCGTCCCCGCGGCGGGCGGGCCGCGCACCCGCATCACCGCGCGCGAGGGGTGGACGGAGGCGGTGGTCTCGCCCGACGGGCGCTGGCTCGCGCTCCTCGCCTCCACCGCCGACACGCCGCCGGAGCTGTACCTCGCGCCCAACCGGCCCGGCGCCGAGGCGCGGCGGGTGACGAGCTCGACCACCGCCGAGTTCCGCTCGGGGCCGTGGATCCGCCCGGAGGTGGTGCAGATCCCCACCCGCGACGGACAGACGGTGTACGCCCGCATCTACCGCCCGCGCGACCTGGGCGCGCAGCCGCACGGCGGCGGCGTGCTCTTCGTGCACGGCGCCGGGTACCTCCAGAACGCGCACCGCGGCTGGAGCACGTACTACCGCGAGTACATGTTCAACCACCTGCTCGCCTCGCGCGGCTACACCGTGCTCGACGTGGACTACCGCGGCTCGGCCGGCTACGGGGGTGCGTGGCGGAGCGGGATCTACCGGCACATGGGCGGGAAGGACCTGGACGACCACGTGGACGCCGCGCGCTGGATGGTGGCGAACGAGGGGGTGGACCCGCGCCGGGTGGGGCTCTACGGCGGCTCGTACGGCGGCTTCATCACCCTGATGGGGCTGTTCACGCAGCCGGAGGTCTTCCGCTCGGGGGCGGCGCTGCGCTCGGTGACCGACTGGGCGCACTACAACCACTGGTACACCATGCGCATCCTCAACCAGCCCCAGGACGACACGCTGGCGTACCGGCGCTCGTCGCCCATCTATTTCGCGCAGGGGCTCAGGGGCGACCTGCTGATGGCACACGGGATGGTCGACACCAACGTGAACTTCCAGGACATCGTGCGCCTCTCGCAGCGGCTGATCGAGCTGCGGAAGAAGAACTGGGAGCTGGCCGTCTACCCGGTGGAGGACCACGGCTTCACCCGCCCGGAGTCGTGGGCCGACGAGTACAGCCGCATCCTCGCGCTCTTCGAGCGCACCCTGAGGCCGGGATCGCCGCCGCCCGCGAACTGACCAGCAAACCGGTTGCAGATGGCGGCTGGTTGGCACGCTTTACGCATCGCACAACGTGCAATCCAGCACAGCGAAGGGCGTCGGGAGGTTCCGGGGGGCGGGCCGCAGGGCTTCGTCCCCCGCGTTTGAAGGGAGATGTAAACGCATGCGGATCAACGACTTGGCCGTCCGGAAGATGGCACGGTGGTTGCTTCATGGGGAGGGACGACCCGGGCGGTGAGAGCCCGGCGTCGGGGAGACCCCCAAAGGAGTGAGGACGATGACGAACCGCGTCGCTAAGGAGCTGGCCGAGACGCTGCCGCAGCCCAAGGGGCCCTTCACGGACGCCGAGGCGCTGGAGCTGCTGATGGCCTACCGCAAGGACCCGTCGGACGTCCCCTGCCCCCTCTGCGGCCCCGACACCGTGGAGGTGCTGGCCTTCATCGAGCCGCAGATCGACCCGAACGGCTTCGCGTCGGTGACCGAGCCCGAGGGCGAGTACGCGGCGGCGCTCTACTGCCACAAGTGCTACCGGGCGGTGGGGATCCTGGCCGGCGCCATCCGGGAGGACCGCTACTGAGGGCTGGGGCGGGGACGGACAACCTGGGGATCATCCTCGACGAAGAGGCAGCGGCGGCGCCGACGGTGGGCGCCGCCGCCTTCGTTTTCCTCCGTGCCTCTGTGTGATGTGATACCGCTTCCGCTGATCGATTGTGCATTCGGCCAACGGAATGGCCTCACACGGAGTCAACGGAGTCAACGGAGAAAGCCAGGCAGTCCTCCGTTGACTCCGTGTGAGACCCATCTGTGCTGGTCTCTACGAATGCACAGTCATTTGTCAGAGGTGGTGGAGATCCTTGTGAGGCTGGGGAAAGAGAAATACTCTTTGGCGGAATCATCTGCCGCCGTTTCGTGGTCCCCGAACCCCCGCCGTGCCCATGAGCACCACCGCCGCAGTGCTGCCGCACGCCCAGAGGCCCCCCCTGATCGAACGGCTGAACGGTCCGTGGCACCGGCCCGCCATGTACGCCTTCCTGGCGATCGTGCTGGCGCACTGGGCGGAGCACGTGGCGCAGGCATGGCAGATCTGGGCGATGGGGATGCCGCGCCACCAGGCGCTGGGCGTGCTGGGGATGCGCTGGCCCTGGCTGGTGCACTCGGAGTGGCTGCACTACGGCTACGCGCTGGTGATGCTGGTCGGGCTCTACCTCCTCTGGCCGGGGATGACGGGGCGCGCGCGGACCTGGTGGGGGATCGCGCTGGCAATCCAGTTCTGGCACCACATCGAGCACGCGCTGCTGCTCGCGCAGGCGCTCACGGGGTGGCGGCTCGCCGGGAGCGGCCCGCCCGTCAGCGTCATCCAGCTCCTGGTGCCCCGCGTGGAGCTGCACCTGTTCTACAACACCATCGTCTTCATCCCGATGGTGGCCGGGATGCTGTACCACCTCTTTCCCTCGCGCGAAGAGGCGGCGAAGATGACCTGCGCCTGCGCGCTCAGGGCCCAGCCGGCCTGACGGCGGAGGACGGCGATCGCACACGAACGCGCGGAGCCGCGGAGAGGATGCTTCCCTCTCCGCGGCTCCGCGTCTCTGCGTCAGGGCCTGCGCGGCCCCGGGATCAGAGGTCCCGGCCCAGCTTCTCCTCGCCGCGGCCGAGGGTGTCCTGGACCTTGCCCTTCAGGCGGTCCATCTTGCCCTCGGCCTGCAAGCTCTCGTCACCCAGCAGCCCGCCCGCCGCATCCTTCAGGCGGCCCTTGAGGTCCTTCCCGTGGCCCTCGAGCTGGTCGTCGAGGCCTTCGTTCATCAGGTCGCGGTCCGCCATGTGTCCCTCACCGTTCGGGTTTCCGTCGCTCCTCGTGCTGCGCCGGGAGGGTAGTGCAAGGCTTGTACCCCGAATCACCTATCTCGTTAATTTTTAATGGTTTACACGACACCACCGACCAGGGCGGATCCGTGGCTCAGGTCCTGAGCGCCGGCTATGGATCCCTCGGCCTGCAGTCTCTACGGCAAGCGGAGGGTACTGCGAGGCCGGCCTCAGAGCGTGTTGCTGAACCCGTTCTTCGGGCACCCTTGGGGTGTCATCTGAGGCCCGGCCACATGGAACCAGCTTTCACGCCGGTGGCGGCAGGGCCGTGAGGATCTGATTGCGGCCACGCCGGAGCCGGCTGCGTTGCCTCACGCTTCGGAGCCCTTCGCCGAATGCCGAACAGGGCTGCGTCTACGATGAGCATCTCATGTCAGGTGCACAGTGAGCCGCTGGTTTTCGAAAAAATTTCGGCTAATGTCGAGGTGCAGGCCCCACCTCGACCCATTGGAGGAGAATCATGCCGACGTACGATGGAGTGATCCGCGACAAGGGGGGTGCCGTCTACAACGTCACGCATCCCGACTTCGGCGCCGATCCCACGGGGGTTGCCGACAGCACCGTGGCGATCCAGAACGCGTGGGACGCCGCAAAGGTAAAGGGCGGACGCGTGTACCTTCCCGAGGGCACGTACAAGATCTCGTTGCGCGGCAGCTCGGGCACCGGATACTCGCCCGCGTTGGTGCTCTCCGGCAACGGCAGCGACAAAGAGAAGCAGCCATCACTCGAGGGCGCTGGCCGGGGCGTCACTTTTGCGATCGCCTTCCCTGCGGATGCCTCGCGCACGCTGGAGGTGATCCGCATCGACAAGGGTACTCTCACCGACAACCCGCGGGGGATCGAACTCTCTAACTTCCGCCTGGTCAACACCAGCGCGCCCGCGGACGATGTGGATGGCGTGGATTACCGCGGCGTGGGGATCAAGATCACGCAGTTCTGGACCGGCCGCGTGCTGGACAACTTCCAGGTCAACGGCTTCTACGCCGGGGTGTGGTACTACAACGGCTATCACGGCACCATCAGCCACGGCGAGATCCGCAACTGCAACTTCGCACTGTACCTTCGCGGCGACGCGAATGGCGTGCCCAACGGCAACAACTTCCACGCGCTGGTCCTGCGCAGCATCCGCCCGGTGCTCACGGTGGAGGCCGAGATCACCGCCGAGGAGTTTCCTCCGGACGCGTCGCTCTCGCTGGGGTACCGCGTGGGCGCATGCGTGTACATCGCGGGCGGAAGCGTGAACGCGCTGCACTTCGACTCGGTGCATACCGAGGTCTGTTCCACAGTCGGGTACTTCATCGGCGGCGGCACCCTGAGCGGTGCCGTAATCAGCAACATGCGCAGCGAGAGCGTGTACGCGCCGGTGTGGGCGTACGGCCCGCTGGCGCCCTACTACACCGTCGGCGTCACCTTCCTGAACCCGTCGATCGACTGCGACAGCCTGATCGCGCCGGGCATCTACCTCCACCGCGCGAGCGGCTTCGTGATCGTGAGTCCTCGCTTCTACCAGCGCGTCGCGGCGGGAAGCCAGACGGCCATCGAGATGACGTCGGGCTCGCTGGGGAACCTGGTGATTAACCCCCTCGACGGCGACCGTGGCCTGTACGGCAACCTCGACGGCGCGATCGTGGACCACGGGACCGACAACCGGGTGGAGTGGCTGAGCGCGTTCGAGCAAACGTCGGTGAGCCCCGACGTGCGCACGCCGGTACACAACAGCGACGGCAACGTGATCGCGCTTCCGCTGATGATCCGCGACGGCGTGACCGCGGGAACCAGCGTGGTGATGGGCATCGCCGGTGCGGGCCAGCGCTACGGCATCCCGCCGTACCGCGCGGGCTCGGTGCTGGGGATCGCTGTGCACGCCTCGGCCGCGCCGGCGGCCGACGTGCTCACCTTCAGCGTCACTCGCAACGGAGCCAACTGGAGCGGTGGCCCCTCCGTGACGCTGCCGGTGGGCGCGGCCTCGGCTCGCGCGGTGTTCGGCAAGGGCCAGCACGACTTCGCCGAGACCGACATCATCGGCCTGAAGGTCACGGCCGGCAGCGGCTTCGGCTCGCAGACGGTGAACGTGGAGGGCGTGGTGTTCGTCGAGATATGACAGAGCACGCACTGACATCCCGCCGGCCCGCGGGACGTCGGCGCAACGCTTTGGCGTAGCATGGCTATGATCTGGTCCCGTGGAGCCGTCGCCGGGTCCGCACCCTGACCGGCAGGAGCATCATCCAACGCCCACTGAACATCACCTGGGCGACTACTTGCCGCCCAGGTAAAGCTCCTCACCCTCGGATCAGCTCCGTTGCTTCAGTCCGTCGCATGCCCGCGCCGGCCCGGGAAGTCCTAGGAAACCCCGGAGGGGGCTGCCCGGGGTTTCTCGATCCGGGGTCTCATTCCGCTGTTGATCCAGTCGTACGCCCCGCTCACCAGTCGTCATCGCCCGCCGAGCGGTCGGCGCACCCGGTACAGGTACCACCGGCCGCCGATTGGGGTTACGTACTCGTTTTCGCAGGCCTGCGACCACCGGTCCATCGCGGAGTCGGCGTACAGCAGGCTGGTGCGAAGGGAGCATTGGTGTCGAAGCGCACGCCGCCGCGCACCGGATACGGCGAATTCAGTCCCACGCGGCGGAGCCTCGCGGCCAGGGGCGAGCTCCAGGAGCTCTGTACAGCCACGCCGGAGGCCGGCTGCGGAAGCTCGCGCGGAAGCCACGGCCTCACGTTCACTCGTCGATGCCACGCAGGAAAGGCCAGGCATCGACGAGCGCCGGCGTGAACGCGTTGATGGTGCGGGCTTCCGCGGCGGGCTCCCGAGCATTCCTCGGCCAGATCCTCACGGCCCTGCCGTCTGCAGCGCTGACGTCAAGATCGTGCGGCCGGGCCTCAGGATGACACCTGTGGTGCCGCGGAATGTGCGCGTTCAGCACCACCCTGTCGGGATGACGTCGGGGACAGAGGTTCCCCATCCGGATTCGCCTGCAACGTCGACGTCATCCCGAGGCCGGCCGCACTGCAGCACATCGTTCACGAAAGAGCCGGACAGGCCGAGGATCTGAAGCCGCGTCGCACGTGCGTCCGCACCCGGCGACAGCGCTCACGCCGCCGCCGGCTGGTGCGGGTGGATGGCCTCGAGCGCGCCGGTGCCGGGGACCAGCGGGTGCTCCTTCAGCAGCTCGGCGTAGTAGACCAGGTTGCGCGCGAGGTTCTTCGCCATGTTCTGCGTGGCGGCGTTGCGCAGGCGCTTCTCGCGGTCGTCGGCGGGCGGGAAGCCCACCTCGCCCACCCAGTAGGCGGCGCACTCGGGCGGGAGGGTGAAGCCCATCCAGGTGAGCACCATCATGATGCTCCCCATGGTCGCCAGCGCGCCGTCTTCGCTGCCGGTGACCACGATCCCCGCGACCTTGTTGTAGAGCGCGCTGCGGCCGGAGGCGTGGTACTCCTCGTCGAGCGCGTCCAGGCGCTCGATGGCGCGCTGCATCAGGCTGGAGCGCCCGCCCCACCACACCGGCGTGGCGAAGAGCACCACGTCGGCCGCCTTCAGCAGCCGCACGATCTCCGGCCACTCGTCGTCCGCGGACTCGCGGAAGCCGAGCCCCACGGGAATGCTGCGGTCGGCCAGGCGCACCACGTCGGCGTGGAGCGGCGCGTGCGCGCGCATGGCGTCGAGCACCCGCTCCGAGAGCTCGCCGGTGTTGGAGACGCCAGGCGCGTGCTTCAGCGACCCGTTCAGCACCAGCACGCGGAGCGGCTCGTGCGCGGGCATGGCGCACCCCTGGGTCGGCTTCGGCTTGTACATGGCGGCGGCTCGGCGGGAAGGAGGGGGATGATCCTGCGGTCGGGCGGTTGGAGCAACGGCGGCCCTGAAAGGTTACAGGACGCGCTCCGCGCAACTCCGCTCCCCTCGTGTGTTTACCCCGCCGCGCGCACCGTTCTGGTGCGCGCCGCACCACCCCGCGTCGCCGCTCGTGAGCGGCCACCGACAGCTAAATACTGGGTTCCCAGGCAGTTGCGGTGCGGTCCCGGGAGCAGGAAAAGCGGCGCCGGGCTTGCTGCTACCGCCGCTGTTCGACGTGCTCTCACATCCGGCGCGCACCCGTCCGGGGCGCGCGCCCCATTCCACCGGCACACGGAGGTCACCCGCACATGTCCCGTGTCAACCTTGCCGCCGCCGCGGCGCTCGTCCTGGCGGCCGCGGCCTGCTCCGACGTCACCGAGGTAGCGGTCCCCAACGGGCCGCTGGAGATCGCGGCCAGCCGCGCGCCCGAGGCGGTGATGCCGGGCGAGATCCTGGTGAAGATGAAGCCCGGGTTCAGCGCGAGCGTGCTGACCGGCGCCACCGGGGTGCGCTTCAGCCGCTCCGGGTACCGGGCCGCGTTCGACGTGGTGACCACCACCGAGGGGAACGAGCGCGCCGCCGCGAAGGCGCTGGCCGCCGACCCGCGGGTGGAGTGGGCCGAGCCCAACTACCTGCGCCAGCCGACCGCCATCAACCCGGCCCTCTGGGCGTTCTTCAATCCCGGCGGGCTGAACATGAAGTTCACCACCGGGAAGAACAGCGGGCAACCGATCGGCGCCAGCTACGCCTCCATCGCCGACGCCGACATGGACAACATCGAGGGCTACGCCGCCGGCGGCAGTGACGTGGTGGTGGGGAGCATCGACACCGGCGTCGACTTCACGCACGTCGAGTTCACCGGCCGCCTGATCGCCGGCAAGGACTGGTACAGCAACGACAACGACCCCACCGACACCGACGACCATGGCACGCACACCTCCGGCACCATGGCCGGGAGCACGGTGGGAGTGGCCGGCGTCTCCGGGGCCGCGGCGCACGTCAAGATCTACGTGCAGCGGGTGTGCGGGCAGCGCGGCTGCCCGATCAGCGCCATCGTGAACGCCATCCGCGCCGCAGCCGACTATCCGGGGCTGGTGGCGATGAACCTGTCGCTGGGCGGCACCAGCCTGTCGCAGTCCGAGAAGGACGCCATCGCCTACGCGACCAGCAAGAACGTGCTGGTGATCGCCAGCGCGGGGAACTCGGGGACCGGCACGGTGGAGTGCCCCGCCTGCGACCCGAACGCCATCTCCGTGGCGGCAACCACCTGGCGCGACGTGCTGGCCTCGTACAGCAACTTCGGCCCGGGGCTCGACATCTCCGCTCCCGGCGGCCAGTGCTACAGCAACACCACCGCCGACGGGTGCATCTACAGCGCGAAGCGGGGTGGCGGGTACATGTACATGCAGGGCACGTCGATGGCGGCCCCGCAGGTCACCGGCACCGCGGGCGTGGTGGCCTCGGTCACCGGGCTGCGCGGCGCGGCGCTCCGCTCCCGCATCCTCTCCACCGCCGACGACCTGGGCGCGGCGGGCACGGACAACACCTTCGGCGCGGGGCGCGTGAACACCTACCGCGCGGTGACGAACAGCTCGCTCGCCGGCGGCCTGTAAACGGCAACTGATCGTCTCACGCAGAGACGCGGAGAAACTGAGAGGACGCGGAGATCCCTTCCGCGTCCTCTCGGTTTCTCTGCGTCTCTTGCGTGATCAGACCGCGACCAGCTCGCCGGCGTGGAGGTGCGCCTCGGGGAGCGCGTCGACCACCTGGCCGTCGAAGAGGTGGATGGTGCGGTCGGCGTACTCGGCGTAGCGGGGGTCGTGCGTCACCATCACGATGGTCGAGCCCTGGCGGTGCAGGTCGGCCAGCAGGTCCATCACGTGGCCGCCGTTGGCCGAGTCCAGGTTCCCCGTGGGCTCGTCGGCCAGCAGGACGGACGGGCCGCCGGCGATGGCGCGGGCGACCGCCACGCGCTGCTGCTGGCCGCCGGAGAGCTGCGAGGGGTAGTGCTTCGTCCGGTGCTCCATCCCCACCTTCTGCAGCGCCTCGGCCACGCGGCGCCTGCGCTCGGCCGCGGGCATGCCGCGGTAGGTGAGCGGCAGCTCCACGTTCTCGGCCACCGTCAGGTCGCCGATCAGGTTGAACGCCTGGAAGATGAAGCCGATCTCGCGGTTGCGGATCTCCGCGCGGCGGCTGGCGGAGAGGTCGGCCACGGGCACGCCGTTCAGCACGTGCTCGCCCGCGGTGGGGGAGTCGAGCAGGCCGAGGATGGAGAGGAGCGTGGTCTTGCCGCACCCCGAGGGGCCGGCGATGGACACGTACTCGCCGCGCTCGATGTCGAGGCTGATCCCCGCGAGCGCGTGCGTCTCCACCTCTTCGGTGAGGAAGACGCGGGTCACGCCGTGCAGGTGGATCAGCGGCTGGGTCTGGGCGGTCATCGGTCGTTCTCCGGTCAGGTCGATGTCAGGGGATCGGCGGCCGCCCCGCGCGGGGGCGGCCGCGTTCGTTTCCGTCACTCGTAGCGCAGCGCGACCATGGGGTCCACGCGGGTGGCGCGGCGCGCGGGGACCAGCGAGGCGGCCACGGCGGCCAGCACCAGCACCGAGATGGTGGCGCCGTAGACCAGCGGGTCCATCGCCGTCACCTGGAAGAGGATGATCTTGAGCAGCCTGCCGAGCTGCCAGGCGAGCCCCAGCCCCAGCACCAGGCCGATGGCGAGCTGCACCATCCCCTGCCGCACGATCAGCCCGACCACGTCGCCCGGCTTCGCGCCGAGCGCCATGCGCACGCCCATCTCGCGGGTGCGGCGGCTCACGTTGAAGGCCATCACCCCGTACAGCCCCACCGCGGCCAGCACCAGCGCCACCCCGCCCATGATCACGAACAGCCCCCCGAACACCCGGTAGAACCAGGCGTCTTCGTCGATCCGCTCCTGCAGCGTCTTCACGAAGTAGATGGGGAGGTCGGGGTCCATCCCGCTCACCAGGGTGCGCACCGGGCCGGTCATGGCGCCGGGGCTGCTGCCGCGCGGGCGGATGGTGACCGACATGTAGCGCTGCGGCGACTGCGGGAAGGGGAGGTAGACCGCCTGCGGGTCCTCGTTCTCCAGCCCGTCGTGCCACATGTCCGGCACCACGCCCACGATGGTGCGCCAGGGCTCGGTGCTCTTGCTGTCGCCCAGCCGGATCTGCCGGCCGATGGGGTCCTGGCGGCCGAAGTACTTCGCCGCCAGCGTGCGGTTGACGATGGCCACCGGCTCGCTGCTCTGCGTGTCGGAGGTGTTGAAGTCGCGCCCCTGCACCGCCACCGCGAAGGTCTGGAAGTAGCCGGGGTAGGTGGTGACGAAGTGCGTCTGCGGGTAGTCCTTGTCGGCCGCGTACGCCTTCCCCTGCACCGCGAAGCTCTGCTCGGGCGAGCCGAGCGCGGGGAGCATCCCGGCCAGGGTGTAGCTCTCCACCCCCTGCAGCGTGGACAGGCGCCGGTAGAGCTCGTCGTAGAAGCGGATCTGCGCCGCGCTGTCGCGGTAGACGCTCTCCGGCAGCCCCACCCGCGCGGTGAAGATGCTCTGCGTGGGGAAGCCGAAGTCGTTGGTCCGCAGCCGCGTGACGCTCTTGATGGTGAGCCCGGCGGCCACCAGCAGCCCCATCGACAGCGCGATCTCGAACACCACCAGCGCCTTCGACAGCCGGCCGCCGCGGAAGCTGCTGGAGCCGCGCGACTCGTCCTTCAGCACCTCGTTCACGTTGGCGCCCGAGGCGCGGACGGCCGGGAGCACCCCGGAGACGAAGGTGGCGAAGAGGGTGACGGCCACCACGAAGGCCAGGATCGGCCCGTCGATCTTGATGTCGATCCAGAAGGGCGGATCGGTGCTCGCGATGGAGGCGTTGAAGAGCTTCACCCCCACCGCGGCCAGGCCGACGCCGAGCACCGCGCCGATGCCGGCGAGCGCCAGCGGCTCGGTGAGGAACTGCAGGACGATGCGCATGCGCGTGGCGCCCATCGCGGTGCGGATCCCCACCTCCTTGGCGCGCATGGCGGCCTGGCTGAGCAGCAGGTTGGCCACGTTCGCGCAGGCGATCAGCAGCACCAGGAAGACCGCGAAGAGCATGGTCATCAGCAGCGCCGTGGGCTCCTTGCCGATGAACGACTTGGTGTACGGCTCCACGTAGGCCGTGATGTCCCTGTTGCTCTCGGGATAGCTGGTGGCGAGGCGCTTCGCGATCGCCGCCATCTCCACGTTGGCGCGGTCCAGCGTGACGCCGGGCTTCAGGCGGCCGAAGACGAAGACGTCGTTGCCGTCGCCGCGCTTGGCCTCGAGCGGGCGGCGCAGCGGCACCCACAGCTTCTCGCTCACGGGGAAGGCGAAGCGCGGCGGCATCACCCCGATCACCTCGGCCTGCTCGCCGTTCACGCGGATGGTGCGGCCGATGATGGCGCGGTCGCCGCGGAAGCGGCTCTGCCAGATCTCGTGGCCCAGCACCACCACGGCGGGGGCGCCCACCGCGTCCTCGCCGGGGCGGAAGGTGCGGCCCAGCAGCGGGCGGGCGCGCAGCACGTCGAAGGCGTTGGCGCTCATGTAGGCGCCGTCGAAGCGCTCGGGCTTCTCGCTCCCGCTCACGTTGACGGTGCCGCTGCTGAAGGCGGCCAGCCCCTCGAACGAGCGGGCCTGGGCGCGGTAGTCCACGAAGTCGTGCGGCGTGACCGACATCTCCTGGAAGTCGCGCACGGGGTTGGCGCGGCGCACGCTCACGATGCGCTCGGCGTGCTCGTAGGGGAGGCCCCGCATCAGCGCGCCGTAGACGATGCTGAACATCGTCGTGGTCAGCCCGATCCCCAGCGCCAGGGTCACGACCGTGACGGCCGCGAACCCGGGGTTGTGGACCAGCTTCCGCGCGCCGTAGCGGAGGTCCTTGAGAAGACTCATGGTCCGGCTCCGGTGGTGAAGGCGGGGCGGAGAGGGCCCCGTCCGGGAGGTCCGGGGGAATGCCCGGTCAGGTTGGTTGCCGCCCCTACGGGCGCCCTTCCGCAAAGGTTTCGCGGACCCGGCGACCGCAACGGCGGTCTCGCGCGGAGCCGCGGAGGAACGCAGGGAAATGCTTGTAGATAGATGCCGCCGATATTAGCGTGCGCGGGCGCTGGAGAATGATCCTCCCCCTGTCACTGGACGGCCCCCATGAGCACTGCGGAAGAGACGCGCGAGGAATTCGACTACATCGTGGTGGGATCGGGGGCGGGGGGCGGGCCGCTCTCGGTGCGGCTGGCGGAGGCGGGGTTCCGCGTGCTGGTGCTGGAGGCCGGGGCCGACCACCCGGAGAACCTGAACTCGCAGGTGCCCGCCTTCAGCGCCGCGGCGACCGAGGACAAGCACCTCACCTGGGACTTCTACGTCAACCACTACACCGACCCGGCGCTGCAGCGGAAGGATCCCAAGTACCTTCCCGACCACCACGGCATCCTCTATCCCCGCTCGGGGGCCTTCGGGGGATGCACCGTGCACAACACCCTCATCACCATCGCGCCGCTGGAGAGCGACTGGAACGACATCGCCGCGCTCACGGGCGACGACTCCTGGCGCGCGGGGAAGATGCAGGCGTACTTCGCGAAGCTGGAGAACTGCCACTACGGGCCGGGGACGAAGCTGGGGCGGTTCTTCCGCCGGGTGCTGGGGTTCTTCGGCATCCGCTACAACCCCAGCCGGCACGGCTACGCCGGGTGGCTGCCGACGCAGGTCTCCGATCCCTCCATCGCGTTCAAGAGCCTGCAGCTCCTGGAGATCATCGCCACGGGGGCGTGGGAGACGGTGAAGAAGCACATCGGGATGCCGGTGGCGCGGCTGGAGCGCGGGTTCGACCCCAACGACTGGCGGGTGGTGAAGGCGAAGGGGCAGGGCTTCACGCTGCCGCCGCTCAACACCCAGGCGGGGAAGCGCCTCGCAGTCGCCGAGTACCTGCGGGCCGCGCGGCCGCGGCTGGAGGGGAAGCTGGAGTTCCGCTGCAACGCGCTGGCGAGCCGCGTGCTCTTCGACGGGAGCCAGACGGCGGTGGGGGTGGAGTACCTGGACGGTCCGAGCCTCTACCGCGCCGGCCCCGACAGCACGCCCGACGCGTGCGGGGCGGCGCCGCGGCGGCAGGTCTACGCGCGGCGCGAGGTGATCCTCTCCGGCGGCGCCTTCAACACGCCGCAGCTCCTCAAGCTCTCCGGCATCGGGCCGCACGCGGAGCTGGAGAAGCACGGGATCGAGGTGCGCGTGGACCTTCCCGGCGTGGGGGAGAACCTGCAGGACCGCTACGAGGTGAGCGTGGTGAGCGAGCTGCACCACGACTTCTCGATCCTGAAGGACGCGACCTTCTCCCCCGACCCGAAGGACCCGGAGTACCGGGAGTGGCTGAAGGGGAAGGGAGGCTACACCTCCAACGGCGTGCTCTTCGCCATCGTGCAGCGCTCGCAGCAGGAGCGGCCGAACCCGGACCTCTTCACCACCTGCATCCCCGGGATCTTCAAGGGCTACTTCCCGGGGTTCTCGAAGCTCTTCCCGGAGCACCACAACTACTTCTCGTGGGTGATCCTGAAGGCGTACAACGACAACATCTGCGGCAGCGTCACGCTGCGGTCGGCCGACCCCTGCGACCCGCCGGACATCAACTTCCGCTCCTTCGACGACGGGAACGACGTCGACGGGCAGGACATGGACTCGGTGGTGGACGGGATCGAGTTCTTCCGGGGGATCAACCGCGAGCTGAAGCACCTGATCAAGCGCGAGTCGTTCCCGGGCGAGCACGTGACGGGGCGCGACGCGCTGCGCACCTGGGTGCGCGACCACGCCTGGGGGCACCACGCCTCGTGCACCTGCCGGATGGGGCCCGACGGCGACCCGAACGCGGTGCTCGACAGCAATTTCCGGGTGCGGGGGACGAGGAACCTGCGGGTGGTGGACGCCTCGGTGTTCCCGAAGATCCCCGGCTACTTCATCGTGCTCCCCATCTACATCGTGGCCGAGAAGGCCGCGGAGGTGATCCTGGCCGACGCCAGGTAACCACCGTGTCATACCGTTTCTGATGATTCATTGTGCATTCAGGGAACAGAATGGTTTCACACAGAGGAAACAGAGGGACCAGAGAACCGGCCGCAGTTCTCTGGTCCCTCTGCTTCCTCTGTGTGAGACTTCGGTTCAGTTCTCAAGGAATGCACATCGATTCGGCCGAATTGGTACAGATCAGGCGGCCTTCTCGAACAGGATGGCCGTCTCTACATCGCCAGGGGAGATGTCGTAGTCGCGCGCGACGGCGTCGATGGCCTCGCCGGCGTTGATCCGCTGCACCAGCGCCGAGGTGCTGATCCCCGAATCGGCGAGGATCGGGCGGCCGAACGACACCTGCGGATCGATGACGATCGAGCGGCGAACGGCCTCCGCACCGCGCAGGAACGGATGGAGCCGGATCGGGATGTCGCGGTCGTCCCACTCCACGCGGCTGAGGAAGGCCTCCAGGACGCGCCGGATCGCGATCTGCTCCAAGGCGTCCAGGTGGAGCAGCTCGCCGTAGTAGTCCAGGAACAGGCTCCGATCGCCGACCACGAGCGCCTTGTTGCGGTAGAGCAGATCCCTGATGCCGAGCCGCTGCTCGGCGACTCGCAGCGCCTCGCGGACGGTCTTCAGCCGGATCCCGTGCCGGGTGCGCAGGGCGCGCAGCACGTGCGCCTCGACCACGTTGCGGAAGGAGAGCTGTCCCGTGCGCCGGTCCGCGGGCGAGAGGACCGGCTCGAACGAGCCGATGCCGTCCACGCGCGGATACGTCCGCCCCGAGAACCACGAGCGGAGCGTGGCCGCGGGCACGTCGACGTAGCGAGAAGCTTCCGCGACCGAGTAGGCCGGAAGCTCACGCGGATCACGCCCCTGGTACAGAGAGAATCGGCTCATCACGTAACGCGAGAACGCCGTTATTCGTCGGCGGGGCCGATGCGGGTGCGGACGTCGGCGAGGAAGTGGAGGGGGAGGACGGGCTTGAAGAGCACGCCGGAGAAGCCCTCCTCCTGCAGGCGGTCGCGGTCCACCGAGAGCGCCATCGCCGTCAGCATCACCACCGGGATGTCGCGGGTGCGCGCGTCGGCCTTGAGCGCGCGGGTGGCGGCGCGGCCGTCGAGCACCGGCATCGCCAGGTCCATCACGATCAGGTCGGGGCAGTGCTGCAGCGCCATCTCCACCGCCTCCCGCCCGTGCCGCGCGCCCAGCGTGCGGTACCCCGCCTTCTCCAGCATGAGCTGCAGCGCGGCGCGGTTGTCGTCGTGGTCGTCGGCGAGCAGGACCGTCTTCGGCATGGACCGGCGGTTCGCGGCTTGAGATGGAGCTCGAGCGGGGACCTGTCCGGTTCGCGCAAAAACGACGCCGCGGCCCGAACGAACCTCACGGGAAAAGATCGTCTCACGCAGAGACGCGGAGGCACGGAGAGAAAACCGACGAGGCCTCTCTGCGACTCCGCGTCTCCGCGTGATACGCTTTTCACCCCGCCGGGGCGGCCAGCCAGTCGCGTGCCTCGGCCTCGTCCATGAACACGCTCAGGGTGGCCGAGACGCGCCCTCCCGTCAGGAGCTCGAACTGGCGGCCGCGGACGTAGTCGCTCACCGAGCGCACCAGGATGGCGGCCCGGCCGTCGCCGATGCGCTCGTCGTTGCGCCGGTGGTTGTCTCCGGCCTGGTACATCGCCCGCAGGTCCGCCTCGCCGAGGTCGAGCGCGCGGTGGTCGAACAGCACGTCCATCCCGGGCTGCCAGCCGGGACGGGCGGTGACGTCCTGGATCATCCGCAGGTGGTCGGAGACGTCGAAGGCGCCCGACGTCGTGACCACGGCGTAACCGTCGGCCCCGGGAAGCTCCACCGTCCAGCGCATTGTCACCCTCCTCCACGGATCATGCAAACGGCGATTGAAATCGCGGCATCGCGGCGACAACGGCCCGAAGTCCGCCTTCGCGGACTCCAATACGGAGAATGTATCTCAAGATTTGGTACCATCAACCCGTTCGTCGCTCCTGCCGAGCCGCCGCATCGCCAGGATGCCGAGGGCGGGGCCGAGCGCGAGCATCCCGAACGCCAGCGGCCCCCGAAACACCACGGCGATCAGTGTTTCTTTTTGCCACTCTTCCTCGGCGCCGGCGGAGTCCAGTCCGGCATGGCGCGACGCATGAAGTCGTCGAACATGGGTACCGTGAAGGCGTTCCGTCCATGCTGCTCGCTGTAGATCATCCCTTTCTTGATGAGTGAATCACGGAGCGGAGCGGCACTCTGAAGCTCGATCTTCAGCGCGGTGGCAATATCGCCTGATCGGTGCGGGCCCGGCCCGAGTTCGGCCATGGCACGCATGTAATCCTTCTCGCGGTCGGTGAGGCGATCGAACCGAACACGAAAGAAATCCTCATCGAGCCGGGTGGCGGCGTCGATGCTCGCCGCCTCCACGTCGGCAACGGAAATCGGCGATGCCGGCGCTGTATCCCACGAGTGGTATCCCCACTCTTGCAAGAAGTACGGATAGCCCTGCGTACGTTCGCAGACCAGTTGCACGGCGTCTGGATCGATCGTGGCTCCCTCCCCTTCAATCGGCTTCCGGATCGCCGCTTCCGCGGCCTTCTCGTCCAGTTTGTCGACGGGCGGGTAGCGGAACAGGCGTTCGGCGTAAGACTTTGCGTCGCCTGCCAGCTTGGCGAGTTGCGGAAGGCCAGCGCCGAAGAGCACCACCGGTTGGTTGCGCTGGCTCACCCGGTGTATCGCCACGATCAGGGCACTGAGATCGTTCGGTGAGAGGTACTGCACCTCGTCGATCAGGATGGCGACCCCCGTTCCTGCCGCAGCGGCGGCCTCACCGACCACGAGCAGCAACTCGGGGAGATCACTTTCAAGATCTCCCGAGTCTGCCACACCTTCCTCGGCGCTCACTTCGATCTCGACGCCAGCCAGATTCACTTTGAAGGCACTGGCGAAGCTACGGACAACTCCCAGGGCTCGCATTGCGAGCGCCTTTGCCCGTTCGAGCCGGCTCAGCTTGACGAGGATCGACTTTAGCTTGGGGAGCAGGAGCTCGGCGAGACGCTTCTCCTCCGGCGCCTCGACGAGGGCGACATGGTAGCCTCGTTCGAGCGCAAGTTGTTCGATTCGATTCAGCAGGACTGTCTTGCCGACGCCGCGTAGCCCGAGGAGCAGGTGACCCCGATCCGGACGGCCGTTGATGATCCTTTCCAGGGCAACGGACGCATCTTCCATGATCTTGTCTCGTCCCGCGAGCTCAGGGGGCTGATGGCCGGCCCCCGGCGCAAATGGGTTCCTCGCGCGATTCACCTCGGGGCTCCGGAGCAATAGGTATCGGAGAGTATCTGAAAGTATAGGAACACGGGGTAACTTTCCTATACTCGGGTATAATTGTCAATAGAATTCTCGCCTATCCCAAGGTGGCAAGCCAGTCCTGGCACCTCTCGAGGCTGACGGTGCAACCTCAGGCGGGGGTAGAGCGGATTGACATCAGCCGCCGCATCGCCAGGATGCCGAGGGCGGGGCCGAGCGCGAGCATCCCGAAGGCCAGCGGCCAGCCGAAGCGCTCGCGCAGGTGCGGCACGGCGGTGATCGTGACCGTCGTCAGCAAAAAGCCGAGCGAGGTCTGCAGCGTGAGCGCGGTGCCCACCGCGTGCGCCGGCGCCACCTCGGTGACGATGGCGCTGAACTGCGCCGAGTCCGCCACCACGGCGAACCCCCACACCAGCGCCACCGCCACCACCAGCGCGAGCGGCGCCGCCTGCAGCCACCCGATCAGCAGCGCGCAGCTCCCGCTCGCCGCCATCGCCCAGATGGTGACGCGCGCGCGGCCCAGCCGGTCCGCCCACCGCCCCGCCAGCACGCACCCCGCCGCGCCCACGCCGATCACCGCGAAGCCGACCAGCCCGGAGCCGCGCGAGGCCGCCTCCGCGGACGACCCGCGCCGGGAGAGCAGGTCGAGGAAGAAGGCGGCGACCCAGGTCCACATCGCGTAGAGCTCCCACATGTGCCCGAGATAGCCGCCGAGCGCCAGCCGCGTGCGCCGGTGCCGCACCACGGCGCCGACCAGGTGCCAGGAGAACGGCCGCCGCGCGAACGGGTACGGCCCGTCGCGGTATCCCCACCCCACCAGCGCCGCCGCGCCCACCGCGCCCGCCGACGCGGCGAGCACCACCGGCCGCACCCCGGCGCCCTCCAGCGCGTGCACCAGGTAGGGCGTCGCCTTCCCCAGCGTGAGCGCGCCGACCACGGTGCCGATGGCGAGCCCGCGGCCGGCCTGGAACCAGGTGGCGACCATCTTCATCGCGGGCGGATAGACGCCGGCGAGGAAGAAGCCGGTGGCGAAGCGCAGCGCCAGCGCGGCCCCGTACCCGGGCGCCGCCAGCAGCAGCGCGTTCGCCGCGGCGCCGCAGAGCGCGGAGACGGCGAAGTACGGCCGCGCCGGCACCACGTCTGCCAGGCTGAGCAGCGCCGCCACCGCCGTCCCCGCCACGAAGCCGAGCTGCACGGCGGTGGTGAGCCACGCGGCCTGCTGCGCGTCCAATCCCCACAACACGCGGAGCTGCGGCGCCACCGCGCTGGCCGTGAACCAGAGCGACATCCCCAGCAGCTCCGCGGCCGCGAGCAGCGCCAGGATGCGCCAGCGGTGCGGGTGCGGCGCGGGCGGCGGTGAGGACATCGGCGGAGGAGTCGAGGGATGGCGGCGGACGCTACGCGAAGAGCTCTTCCTGCACCCCGGGAGTGGCGGGGTAGATGATGGAGCCGTCGGGGCGCACCCGGGCGTGCTCGGAGAGGCGCGCGGGGGTGGCGGCGCCGGGCCCGGTGATGTCGGCGACGGGGACGCCGCGGGCCAGCAGCGCGTCGGTGATCAGCCGCCGGTGGCAGCGCCAGGGGACGGCCTCGGCGCACATGATGGCGGTGGTGCGCGCGGCCGCTTCCTCCATCAGCCGGCCGAGCGCCGCGCGGAAGGCGGGCGTGGCCATGTAGTCGGCGTAGGCACGGAAGGCGGCGTTGCGCCAGGCGGTGTTGGGCGACGCCGCCCCCGCCTCGGAGTCGCGCCGGCCGCCGAGCGCCTCGGCGTGCGCGTACGCGATCCCGGCCTCCGCGAGCGACGCGGCGAGCGCGGCGCTGCCGAAGTGCGGGTGCCGCCGCGACCCGGGGAAGCGCCGCACGTCCACCAGCAGCTCGACCCCGTGCTCCTTCAGCAGGGCGACGAACTGCTCGAGGGTGCGCGTCGAGTGGCCGATGGTGTAGAGCGTGCGCATCGACTGCAAAGTCTCAAGATCCAAACTGCAATCTCTCACAGAGGTCACAGAGGCCACAGAGGAAAGCACGACAGTTCCTCTGCGGCCTCTGTGACCTCTGTGAGAGCATTTCCGTTCTGGCGATCGATGAATGGAGAAAGAGTCGATTCAGCGCGGCGGCTGCTGCCGGGCGCGGCGCTGCTGCGCGCGGGTGAGGCGCCGCAGGTCGGCCTCGGCGGCGATGTAGCCGAAGGGCGCCCAGTTCTCGGCCGAGGTGATGCGCCAGAACACCGCCTCGGCCTCGCTCTGGCGGCCGTTGTAGAGGTGCCAGTTGCCCACGCCGTACCCCGTTGTGGCCAGCTCCAGCGTGCTGCGGCCGGTGGCGTCGAGCAGCGAGTCCGGCGGGAGCTCGCCGCGGTACATGCGGATGCGGCGCAGGTACGACCCGTTCTCCACCACCCGCACTTCGGGGCCGAAGGGGCGGATCACCGCCTCGGCATCGGCGGTGCGGCCCAGGCGCCGCAGCGACATGTACAGCCAGTCGGCGGCGGCCACGCGCGAGTCGTCGTTGCGCGACAGGTTCAGCGCGGCGCGGAAGGCGGGCGCCGCGCGCGCGAACTCGCCGCGCAGGTAGTAGGCGAGCCCCAGGTGGTACCAGACGTTCCACTGCAGCGTGCCGAGCGGCCCGGCGGGGCCGGGGTTCACGTCGGGCTCCACCGGGTCCGGCTGGCCGCGCGTCAGCCGCACCGCGTGCTCCAGGTCGCCCACGGCGCGGTCGAAGCGGCGCACGGTGATCCAGCGGTGCCCGCGGAAGCGGTAGAAGCGGGCGTCGCGCGGGTGCTTCTTGATCCCCTCGGTGAAGAGGGAGATGGACTCGCGGTAGTGGCCGGCCGCGGCGGCGCGGCGGCCGTACCAGAGGATGGCGTCGGCCTGGTCGGGGTTCGCCTCGTAGGCCAGCCGCGCGCTGTCGAGCTGCGCCTCCAGCCGCTGGCGCACCTCCAGCGGCTGCTCGGGGGAGTAGAGCGGCTGCCCGAAGAGCGACTTCGCCTCCGGCTCCCCCGCCGGCCCGGGTCCCCTCCGCACGGTCGCGCACGACCCCAGCACGCAGGCGAGCGCGAGCAGGCGCGGGAGAGTACGGGAAAGGGTGCGAGGCATAAGGGGGTGCGGCGGGTGAGAAGGACGCGTCACAGGATACGGAGCGCGCCGCCAAAAGAAAAGGGGGCTTCGCCCGAGGACGCAGAGGAACTGAGAGTGCGCGGAGAACCACTGCGCGCTCGCGGTTTCTCTGCGCCTCTGCGTGAAATGAATCTAGATTCCAACCTCCGGCACCATCCCCCTGTCCAACGCCGTGCCAGACGACGTGAGCGCGCCACCGCACGATCCCGGAGCCGACCCTCTGTTCGCGAACAGTCTTGCGGTGAGCGGAAGCGACGCCGCGCTGGCGGCGGCCGGCGACGCCCACGCCTTCGCCCGGCTCTACCGGGAGCACGCCGCCCGCATCCACACCCTGGCCCGACGCATGGCTGGCGACCAGGACGCCGACGAGCTCACCCAGGACGTGTTCGTCCGCGCCTGGGAGAAGCTGCGCACCTTCCGCGGCGAGAGCGCCTTCGGCACTTGGCTGCACCGGCTGGCGGTGAACCTGATCCTGGCGAAGCGCGCGGCCCACGCCAAGCGCCGGAGCCGGGACGCGGGAGACGAGGCGCTGGAGTGGACCCCGGCGCGCGCCGCGCCGCCGGAGCTGGGGATGGACTTCGAGACGGCGCTGAAGCGCCTGCCGGAAGGGGCGCGCGAGGTCTTCGTGCTCTTCGACGTGGAAGGGTACCGCCATGAGGAGATCGCCGGGATGCTGGGGGTGAGCGTGGGCACCAGCAAGAGCCAGCTCCACCGCGCCCGCATGATCCTGAGGGAGCACCTGAGATGAACGAGCCCGTGACGCTGCACGAGGAGTGGACCGACCGCCTGAGTGACTACCTGGACGGCGAGCTGCCGCCCGGCGAGCTGCTGGCGCTGGAGGAGCACCTGCGCGGGTGCCCCGCCTGCCGGAGCGTGCTGGAGCAGCTCCGCGCGGTCAAGGTGCGCGCCGCCGCCCTGGGGAACGCCGAGCCCGGGCCGCAGGTCTGGCGCGCCATCTCCGAGCGCATCGGCCACCCCGAGGTCCAGGCCGACGACCCGCACGACGAGCTGGCGGCGCGCCGGACGCGGAAGATCCGCTTCCCCTGGCTCCAGGCCGGCGCCGCCGCGGCCGCCGTGCTGGTGCTGGGGATCGGGATCGGGCGGATGTCGAAGGGGCCCGCGCGCCTCCCCACCGCCCACGTGGAGGCCCCGGCGCCGGGGACTCCCCTGACCGGCGACGCCTACCGCGTGGCCGTGGCCCAGCACCTCACCCGCACCGAGACGCTCCTCACCTCCTTCCGCGCCGAGGCGGCCGGGGGGACGGTGGACGCCGCGGCGGTGGAGTGGGCCGGGCAGATGCTCTCCACCACCCGCCTGCTGCTGGACTCGCCCGCCGCCGACGACCCGCGGCTGCGGACGCTGCTGGAAGACCTGGAGCTGGTGCTGGCGCAGATCGCCGCGCTCCCCACCCGCACCGACACCCCATCCACCACGCACACCGAGGTGGACCTGGCCCGCCGCGCCGTGGAGGAGAAGCAGCTTCTCCCCCGCATGCAGACGCTGGCGCCCGCCGGCTCCCCCGTCACCCTGGGAGAATCGTAGAATGCCCCGGACCGTCCCCACCCTGGCCGCCGCGCTGGCGCTGCTGGCCACCTCCCTCGCCGCCCAGGGCGGCTCGCCGGAGCGGCTGGCGCTCGACGTCCAGAAGCTCGCCTCCGACCAGGCCGCGCAGAGCCGCGCGCAGGAGCGGCTGGCGCGCGACGCCCAGAAGCTCGCCTCCGACCGGGCCGCCCTGGCCCGCTCGCGCGACGCGCTCCGCGATGGCGCCCGGCGCCGGCTGGCCGACGCGCCGCCGCCCCCGGCCTTCCCGCAGGACCCCGCCGACGGGCTCTACCGGCAGGGGCGCGAGGCGCTGAACCGCGAGGACTGGCTGACCGCCGCGCGCCGCTTCCAGCAGATCCGCCAGAGCTATCCGCGCTCGCGCTACACCCCCGACGCCCTCTACTGGGAGGCCTTCGCCCGCTACCGCACCGGGCGCACCGACCAGCTCCGCATGGCGCTGGGCGGGCTCGACACGCAGCGCTCCCGCTACCCCTCCGCCAGCACCCGGCGCGACGCCGACCAGCTCGCGGCCCGCATCCGCGGCGAGATGGCGCGCCAGGGCGACGCCGGCGCCGCCGAGACGGTGGCGGTCGACGCGGCCCGCGCCGCCCAGTGCACCCGCCGCGGCGACGACGACGAGCGCATGGCCGCGCTGAACGCGCTGCTGCAGGTGGATGCCGACCAGGCCATGCCGCTGCTGCGCCGGGTGCTGGCGCGCCGCGACGCCTGCTCCGAGGAGCTGCGCTCCAAGGCGGTGTTCCTGGTGGCGCAGAAGGCGGGCGCCGACGCGGAGAACGCGCTGCTGGAGGTGATCCGCACCGACCCCAGCGCCGAGGTGCGCGGGCAGGCCGTCTTCTGGCTGGGGCAGACGGGGACCGAGCGCGCGCTCGACGCCATCGCCCAGATCCTCCGCACCACGAACGACCGGGAGATCCAGGAGAAGGCGGTGTTCGCCCTGTCGCAGCACCGCAGCCCCCGCGCCGGGCAGCTCCTGCGCGAGTACGCCGAGCGCGACGGCGCGCCGGGGAACGTGCGCGAGAAGGCCATCTTCTGGCTCGGGCAGCACGCCTCGGCCGAGAACGCGGCGTACCTGCGCGGGCTCTTCGGGCGGCTGCGGGACGAGGAGCTGAAGAAGAAGGTGCTCTTCTCCCTCTCGCAGATGCGGGGCGTGGGGAACGACCGCTGGATCCTGGGCGTGGCGCTCGACGCCGGCCAGAGCGAGGAGGTGCGCAAGCAGGCGCTCTTCTGGTCGAGCCAGGCGGGGGTGCCGGTCGCGGAGGTCATCGGGCTCTACGACCGGCTGCGCGACGCCGGGCTGCGCGAGCACCTGATCTTCGTCCTCTCGCAGCGGATGCGGGAGCCGGGGGTGATGGACAAGCTGATCGAGATCGCGCGGCGCGACCCCGACCGCCGCATGCGGGAGAAGGCACTCTTCTGGCTGGGCCAGTCGCGCGATCCGCGCGCCCTCCAGGTCATCCGTGACGTGATCGAGCAATGAGCGCGCTGAACCTGAGGGCCGCCGCCCTGCTGGGCGCGCTGGCGGGAGCCGCGTCGGCCGGGTGCGCCGACGCGCAGGCGGAGCAGGGCGGGCTGGCGTCGCGCGTGGCCGCCGCCCCCTCCGACGGCGAGGTGTGGATGCGCTTCGCCTCGCGCCCCGGGGTGTGCGGGAGCGAGAACGGGATCAGCACCTCCCGCTCCGGCGAGCAGACCATCATGCAGCACGACGGCCGCGGCGGGCGGTGGGAGTGCATCGAGGGGCCGGTCTACGTGGCGCTGGTGCGACACGGCGGACGCATCGAGAAGGTGAGGGTGCGGGTGGCCCGGCCGTGGAGCACGGAGGGACGGCGGGTGACGGACCTGGGCACCGTCGGCGCGCGCGAGGCGTCGGAGTACCTGCTGGGGCTGGCGGAGCGCGCCCGCGAGGGGAACGTGGGCGAGGAGGCCATCGTTCCCGCCACGCTGGCCGACAGCGTGACCACCTGGCCGGCGCTGCTGCGGATGACGCGCAACACCGCGCTCCCGCAGGGGACGCGGCGCTCGGCGGTGTTCTGGCTGAGCCAGCAGGCGGGGGACCGGGTGACGCGCGAGCTCTCGAGCTTCGTGAGCGAGGGCGACGACGACCGCGAGGTGCGCAAGCACGCCGTGTTCGCGCTCTCGCAGCGGCCGCGCGAGGAGGCGGTGCCGGAGCTGGTGCGCATCGCCCGCTCCCACCGCGACCCCGAGATCCGCAAGACGGCGATGTTCTGGCTGGGGCAGACCGGCGACCCGCGGGCGATCGCGCTCTTCGAGGAGATCCTCAGCCACTAAAAACGGGGCGCTGCGCGCGAGGACGCAGAGGAAAAGAGAGACGCAGAGGGCCTCACCGAAGCCCTCGGCGTCTCTCTTTTCCTCTGCGGCCTCGCGCGCAGCGCCCCGGTGTTAGTGGCTGAGGATCTCC
>JBJMPM010000329.1:0-15475 GCA_045803205.1 Longimicrobiaceae bacterium | reverse complement strand
GTCGAGGTGCCGCTTCATCGCCTCCTGCACCAGCGCGGGGCTGGGGCTCACCCCCGCGTTGTTCAGGTTGATGATGGCGCGGTTGACGGTGAACGCCTGCTGCACCGGCGCCCAGAAGCGCTCGTCGCGCGCGATCTCCTCCGGCCCGCCGCCGAAGCGCGCCAGCTCCTCACTGAGATCGCGCAGCTCCCCTGTGCCCGCCGACGCGAGCCAGGCGGCGGGCGCCGTGCGGCCGAGAGTGGAGAGGAAGTCGCGGCGGGTGAACGGCATCAGGCATACCCTCGGGTCTGGGCGCGTGCACGGGCGTGAGCGACATACTTGCGCTCTACACAGGCGTGTGCTGGATCGAGGCTCCCTGGTTGCGCACCCGATCAAAGCTGACTTCGGGGCGGCGCACACCGGCTGCGGGGGCTTTCTCCCCACCGGTTTGCGCGTTGCGGAGGTCGATCAATGTCTTTCAATGGCACCTGCGGACGCAATGACGGCTCTGTTCGAGAATCGCAGGACTTCCCGCGCATTGATGTCCCACCATCAGGGACAGCCACGCCTCGCTCCGCGGCGATGCGGGGGTGTTCCGCGCGTCCGGCCGGTGGCGAGGCGACGCTTCGTGGGCGCGGAAGTCAAGGCGCAAGAACGATCCTGGCGCGGTGCTCGCGACGGGAGCCTGCCATCCCGGTGTTCGCGTTCGAGCCCTGCGAGGTGGTCCATCGCTTGCGCCTTTGCCTCGCGCCAGGCAAGGCTCTGCGGGTTTCTTTTCTGTTCCCTCACTTTCATTTCGTGGAGAATCAACATGCACAGCGACAACCCCGAAGATGACGCAACCGCAGCGCCGGAATCCGCGCCCGCCGCAGCTCCCGATCTCGACCTGGCCGAGCTGCGGGAGCTCAAGCGCTCGCTGATGCTCGCGACGCAGGTGATGACGGCGCAGAGCTCCCGCAGCACCGAGCTCCGCGCCGCGATCGAGGACGTAAACGCGGTCACACGCGCGATGATGGTGGCACCGGCGCCCATGTCGAGGTCCGCGTACGAGGGCGTGGGTGAGCGCGACTGCGGGTGCGGGCCGTGCGACTGTGTTGCCGAAGGCTGCTGCGCCTTCACCGTGAAGATGAGCCACGTTCGCGTAATCGATATGCAGCTGGAGCCACTGGACTCGAACATCGCCCAGATGGAGGTGCGGATGTTCGCGTCGATCGGTGGGATCGGAGCCGTGATCCCCGACCTCACCGGCGTACTGTCGCTGCACAAGCTGGTGAACAAGCCAGGCGTGTGGATCCAGGTGCACCGGCCGATCGGCACTGTCTACGTCTGCAAAGGGCAGCCCAAGACCGTCAACATCGAATGCACGGCGGTCGAGGTGGAGGACACCATCGTGGAGCAGGCAGCGAACCTGCGCGACGAGTACGGGACGGCAAGCACACCCATGACGTTGGATTGCTGCTGCTCTACACCCCCCGTCGTGTCGTTCGAGATCGATTTCACCGGTGGCGGCCAGGGAGGTGGCACCATCGAGGTGAAGTTCACCGCCGAAAAGGCCTGCTAGCCTGAGCTAATTCAGGCCGGCTTCCATCGCCGCGTCGGCCTTGCCTGGCCACTCGCGCGGGAACCGCCCCTCACGCCCTATTCGACGTCGGTCCGTTCCACGCCCTCGAATTCCAGGATCCAGTCGGCCCCGTAGACGCGCGACGGCGTCTGGAAGCCCGCCGGGGCGTCGCCGGCCAGCACCCGCCGCACCGCCTCCACGGCGGTGCGCGCGGTGAGGGTGTACCCCTCGGGCGTCCGCAGGCGCGACACCGCGCGGCGCCCCTCCCCGTCTTCCGCCTCGCCCCACAGCAGGCTCAGCCCCCGCGCGCGCTCCTCCGGCGTCGGCCCCGGCGGCCCGCGGCGCACGGCGCGCCGGAGCATCCGCTGCACCGGCGCCGAGCCGACCAGCCATCCCAGGTGACGCGTGGCGCGCAGTATTCGCCGCTGCCCCCGCGGCACCCGCGTGTACACCTCGACGTCGCCGATCCCGGTGCTGTGGTACGCGGTCGAGACGTCTCCCCAGGGGATGGTGGTGACGGTGACCGGACCCTTCCCGAAGTCCACCTCCCGCGTCCGCCACGCGGAGGGCACGGGGACGATCCGCCCGCCGCGGCGGATTGCGCCGCCCCGGGCCGCGTTCTCCACCATGGTGGTGAGCGTGCCCCGCGACGGCCGGCCGACCGCCTGGAAGGCCAGCGCCAGGCGCGTGGCCGACGGGAGGCGCCGCTTCAGGTGGGCCGCCAGGCAGTCGGAGGGGACCACGTCGAACCCCACGCCCGGCAGCAGCATCACCCCCGCCTCGCGCGCCTGGCGGCCGCGGGCCGCGAGCGCCTCGAACACGGCGATCTCGCCCGTGATGTCCAGGTAGTGCCTGCCGGTGCGCAGGCACGCCTCGGCCATCGGCGCGGCGGTGCGCGAGAAGGGCCCGGCAGCGTGCAGCACCGTGGGCGTCTCCCGCAGCGCGGCATCGAGCGCCGCCGCGTCGTCCAGCGCGAAGGCGCGGAACGGCAGCCCCGTCTCCTCGCCCTGGGCCGCGAGCGCCGCGGCGTCGCGCCCCGCCAGCAGCGGCGCGAGACCCAGCTCGCGCGCCCGCTCCACGATCAGGCGGCCGGTGTATCCGTACGACCCGTACAGGAGAAAGTCGGCTGGCATCGAGTCTCCCTGGAGCAGTGCAGGTTGGGGGTTGGGCAGGGCGAATGAATTCGCTGCAACAACCACACGAAGTCCGCCTGCGCAGACCACAGGCCCCGGTGCCGCCGGGGCGGAGCGGCGCGCGACGGGGAGCAACGCGGCCTCGGTTCGGTGGGCCTTGGCGGCGATGAGGCGAGTCGCGTGCCCCACGGCCGAGGCTACACGGCAGGCGGGAGTCGGCGCAGGCCGACTTCGTGTTTCTGTTGCCGCGGATTCATCCGCCCGGCTCCACTGGCCCCCCAGGATTTCATCTCCACTGGCGCGTCGATCGCGCAATCCTGCGGTCACGCCGTACTTGTACCATCCCCCACCCTGACGAATATTGTGGCTGCCCGCGACGGCTGCCGGAGCGCGGCAGCTGCCTTTCAGACACCGGGGAATGGGGGAGGTGGCAATGAAGAAGCTCACGCTGGACCTGAACGCGCTGGAGGTGCAGTCGTTCGCGACCGACGAGGTCAGGGCGGCGTTCGGCACGGTGCACGGTCGGCAGCAGCAGGGCTCGGAGGTGGATGCGTGCCCGTCGGCGCGCGGCTGCAGCGAGCTCGCCGAGTGCCCGCGTACGCAGGGCGACAACTGCCCGTCGGCGGCGTTGGGGTGCGAGACCTCGCGCGAGTGCACGAAGGGACCGAGGTGCGAGGAATCCGCCGTGGACGCCTGCATCTCCGAGCGCGGCTGCACGGAGGTCGGCTGCCCGGTCGAGGCCTGAGCCACGTGTGAGTCGGGCCCCGTAAAGATCGTCTCACGCAGGCGCAGAGACGCGGAGACACGGAGAGAAGCGCCCAGCCTCGCTCCGTGTCTCTGCGTCTCCGCGTGAGACGATCTTTACCTGTTACAACGAAAGGTCCGGCGTTTGCGAAGTCCTGACCGCTCGTTTCGCGTTCGTGGAGCGCCACGTTTCGACGGCAGGAGGGCTTCGGATGAGCAACGTCAGGCTGGCCGTGGTCTATTACAGCACGTACGGCACCAACCACCAGATGGCGGAGATCGCCGCCGAGGCCGCGACCGCCGCCGGCGCCGAGGTGCGGCTGCGCAAGGTGCGCGAGACCGCGCCCGAAGGGGTGGTCGCCGGGCAGGACGCCTGGCGCGCGCAGGCGGAGCGGACGGCGCACGTCCAGGAGGCGTCGCCCGACGACCTGGAGTGGGCGAACGCCTACCTGTTCAGCGCGCCCACCCGCTTCGGCACCGCGGCGAGCCAGATGCGCGCCTTCATCGACACGCTGGGGCCGCTCTGGCAGCAGGGGAAGCTGTCCAACAAGGCGGCGAGTGCGATGTCGAGCGCGCAGAACGCGCACGGCGGACAGGAGACCACGGTGCAGACGCTGAACAACACCTTCATGCACTGGGGGTGCATCATCGTCCCGCCGGGCTACACCGATCCCATCACCTTCCAGTCCGGGGGCAACCCGTACGGGGTGACGGTCACGGCGAGCGGGGAGGGGATCCCCGAGCCGGTGCGGGAGGCCATCCGCCACCAAGCGCGCCGCCTCGTGGAGTTCGCCGCGAAGATCGCGGGCTGACCGCTTCATGTATACCGAATCCTGAAAGAGAAAGGGCCTCACACGGAGTCAACGGAGTCAACGGAGTTGATGTACCGTTAACTCCGTTGACTCCGTGTGAGACCTTCTGTGCGGGTCTCCGAATGCAGCCCGCGGCTCGCGCTGCGGCCTGTTTGCGTGTACGATATCGCCCGATCCAGGGTGTGGCCGTGGATCGACGCAGGCTGTCCTCGACAGCGGACGATGGGGGAATGGAGCCCCGGCCCCGCTGGCGAGACGCAGGGGCTGAAATCGCAAGTAATTGCGGGGATTGTACTTCGGTGATGCGCGCGGGCGGGGCGGCGCGCATCCTGCAAGCCTGGTGCGGCACCGGGATTGCACGGCCGTACGGCAAACGCACCTTTGCCGTGTGGCAGATTGCCCCTATGACGGGAGGATGACGAGATGAACGTGTTCGCGAACCGGATCGCCGCCGTGACGTGCGCGGCGACCCTGGCGCTGGGCGGCTGCGCCAGCATGAACAACACCCAGCGCGGCGCCGCGGCCGGCGCCGGCGTGGGCGGCGCCATCGGCGCGGTGATCGGGCACAACACCGGCAGCACCGCGCGCGGCGCCATCATCGGCGCGGTGGTGGGCGGCGCGGCCGGCGCGGTGATCGGGCGCCAGATGGACCGCCAGGCCTCGGACCTCGAGGGCGACCTGGGCCAGAACGCCGAGGTCTCGCGCGTGGGCGAGGGGATCGCGGTGACCTTCGCGTCGGGGATCCTCTTCCCCTACAACTCGGCCGACGTGCTCCCCGCGGGGCGCGAGAACCTGCGCCAGCTCGCGCAGAGCCTGCAGCGCTACCCGGGCACCGAGGTGCTGATCGTCGGCCACACCGACAACCGGGGCTCCGACGCCTACAACCAGCAGCTCTCGGAGCGCCGCGCCGAGTCGGCCCGCAGCTACCTGGTGTCGATGGGCATCCCCTCGAACCGCATCCGCACCGCGGGGCGCGGCGAGTCGGAGCCGGTCGCCTCGAACGAGACGGAAGCCGGGCAGCAGCAGAACCGGCGCGTGGAGATCGCGATCTTCGCCAGCCAGGAGTACCGCGAGCAGATCCTGCGCGAGTACGGCCGCGGCGGCTCGACCAACCCGTAAGCAGCACCTCACGCAGAGAGCCGCGGAGCCGCAGGGAGAGACCTCCCCGCGGCTCCGCGCTTTCTGCGCATGATGTGTGATCTCGGATCTGGAAACGAAGCTTGTGTCGTCGAAGTCCGCGAAGGCGCCGCGAAGGCGGACTGTGTGCCGTTGTAGCGGCGACTTCAGTCGCATCGTCGCGCAATCTGCGGACGCACCTCTGTCGGATATGGCAGGAGATGGATTTCTGTTGACTGCATCTGTCCGACCTGTCAGGTTGTCGCCCGAAACGAGTCGCTTTCCTCGCTCCGGGCAGACGCGGTGGATGCAGCGCTGATGTACGCCCTCGCCGCGGCGGGGGCCAACCTGGCCGGCGGGCTGCTGATCACCGGGCACTCGCACGCCGGCCGCAATGCGCAGCGCCTGCTGATCGCCTTCGGCGCGGGGTTCATGCTCGCCACCGCCTTCATCGGCATGGTGCCCGAGGCGATGGAGGTGGGCGGCGAGGGCGCCGCGCTCGGCATCCTGCTGGGCTACCTGGGGGTGCACGTCACCCAGCACGCGCTCACCCCGCACTTCCACTTCGGCGAGGAGACGCACCAGCACGAGATGGTGAACCCCTGGGTGGGGATCGCCGCGCTGCTGGGGCTGGTGCTGCACACCTTCTTCGACGGCGTGGCCATCGCCAGCGGCTTCCGGGTGGGGGCGTGGCTGGGGATGCTGGTCTTCATCGCCATCATCCTGCACAAGATCCCCGAGGGCGTCACGGTCGCCTCGATCATGCTCGCCAGCGGCAACTCGCGCCGGCGGGCGCTCGGCGCCGTGGCCGCGCTGGGGCTCTCCACCGTGCTGGGCGTGCTGCTCACCGAGCAGGTGGAGCCGCTCGCCAGGCACGGGCTGGCGGTGAGCGCCGGCGTCACCATCTACGTGGCGGCATCGAACCTGATCCCCGAGGTGCAGAAGGGGCGCAAGCGGGCGCCGGCGCTGGCGGTGCTCGCCGGCGGCGCGCTCTTCTACCTCACCTTCCTGATGGTGCGGGGGTACGTGCGGTGAGCGACTTCTCCCTCTTCGGCGACGCCCCTCCGCCGGACGCGCCGGCTTCACGCGCGGAGGCCGCCCCCGTGCCCGCCGCGGACGCGCCGCTGGCCGAGCGGATGCGCCCGCGCACGCTGGACGAGATGGTGGGGCAGCAGGAGCTGGTGGGCCCCGAGGGGACGCTGCGGAAGCTGCTCGCCTCGGGGCACCTCCCCAACCTCATCCTGCACGGGCCGCCGGGGAGCGGGAAGACCACGCTGGGGCGGATGGTGGCCACGGAGAGCGGCGCCGCCTTCGTCCCCTTCAACGCGGTCAGCGAGGGCGTCCCCCGGCTGCGCGAGGTGGTGAAGGAGGCCGAGGCGCGGCGGAAGGCGGGGCGCAGGACGCTGCTCTTCATCGACGAGATCCACCGGCTGAACAAGGGGCAGCAGGACTTCCTCCTTCCGTGGATCGAGTCCGGGCTGCTCACGCTGGTGGGGGCCACCACGGAGCATCCCGGTTTCGAGATCAACGCGGCGGTGCTCTCGCGCTCGCGCGTGCTGGTGCTGGAGCCGCTCTCGGAAGACGACCTGCGCGCCGTCGTCCATCGCGCGCTGGAGGCCCCTGAGCGGGGCCTGGGCGGGGCGGTCGAGCTGGAGCCGGAGGCGGAGGACGTGCTGGTGCGCAACACCGGCGGCGACGCGCGCCAGGCGCTCACCGGGCTGGAGATCGCGGCGCGGCTGGTGGGCGGCAGCGGCACGGTGACGGCGGACGGGGTGCGCGAGGCGCTGCAGCAGCGCACCGCCCGCTACGACACCACGCTCGGCTACGAGATGCTGAGCGCCTTCCACAAGTCGCTGCGCAGCAGCGCGGGGTCGGCGGCGCTCTACTGGGCCATGCGCATGATCCAGAGCGGCGAGGACCCCAAGACGGTCTTCCGCCGCCTGGTGGCCGCCGCGTACGAGGACGTGGGGCTGGCGGACCCGCAGGCGGGGATCGTGTCGGTGCAGGCGATGCTCGCCTTCGAGCGGATGGGGCTCCCCGAGGGGCTGCTCCCGCTCTACAACGCCATCCTCTACGTGGCCAACGCGCCCAAGAGCAACCGCGCCTACCTGGCCGGCGGCGCCGCGGCCGAGGCGGCGCGGCTGCACCCCGACGCCCCGGTGCCGCTGCACCTGCGCAACGCACCCACCTCGCTGATGAAGGAGTGGGGCTACGGCGAGGGCTACCAGTACGCCCACAACTACGAGGGCGCCGTCGTCGACCTGCAGTGCCTCCCCGACGAGATCAAGGACGAGCGCTTCTACGAGCCCACCGACCGCGGCTTCGAGGCCAAGATCGCCGCGCGGATGAAGGAGCGGGGAAACCCGGGATGAGTTCCAGACGACGAGCGACGGTCGACGATCGTCCGTCGGGAACGCCGGAGGATGGTCTGAGCTCCGTCGGATCGACGGTGAGTCCGGCCGAGCGCCATTCTTCCGAACCGCCTCCATTGGCGCCAGTGCAGCAGGAGAACTCCTTCGTCGCGCCTGTCGACGCGGCGCTTCGGGTAGGTGCGTTCATCGTGGCCGCGGGCATCGTCGGCCTTGGTGCATGGTGGCTGTTCGCCGATTGGGTGGCGGGCGCTCCGATGAGTGCATCCTCCATCTGGTTCTTCCTGTTTTGGGTTGCTTTCTCTTTTCCCGTAATCCGGGAACTGTGGCTGGTCGCGAGCCAGGGCTTCGACCGAGGGCCCGACGCCGCCGAAACCGAGAGCCGCGCGTTCCTCGAGGCCGTGGATCGCCACGACCGCTTGCTGGAAGCGCAAAGGCTGGCCGCGGAGAAAGCGGATGGCGACCTGAACGGGGAGCCCGCCGACCGCGGCTCCGAGGCCAAGATCGGCGCGCGGATGAAGGAGAGGGGAGACCCGGGCTAACTTCTTTCTCTCATAAAGGCACAGAGGGCCACAGCTCCGCCCACATCCCCTGGGTACAAGATCGTTGCTCCAGCCTGACCATCTGCATATCGTGTCTGCAAGAGGTATTCGTATACCCGTGCCGATGGGGGACCGATGAAGAAGATCCGGCTGTCCCTGGAAGAGCTCGCGGTGGAGTCGTTCGCGACCGACGAGCACACGATGGGGATGGCGGGCACCGTGGAGGGCCACGGCACCCGCAACCAGAACACGTGCCCCGCGAGTTGCAACACCTGCGGTCCGGGCTACACCTGCTACGAGACCCACTGCACCGAGCCCACCGTCCCGGAGCCCACCTGCATCGACTCGTGCCTGGACTGCCTGGTGGAGACCGAGGACTACTGGGAGTGCGTTCCCACCTACGGCTGCCCGCCCTGAGCGGCGGAGGCGGCCCGGGGCTGCTCCCGCTCTACTCCAGGACGAGATCAGGGATGAGCGCTTCGTCGGCGACACCGAGAGAGGGTGAGGTCATCGTCGACCGGATGACGTCACCCGCCGTTGAGGGCGGTCCTGCCGAACCGCCGCTGGCGCTAGATCACGTCGCGCATGTAGACGTGCCGCTCCGGGTGGTGGCGCTGGTGATGGCCGTGGGCCTCGTCAGCTTCGCCGGCTGGATGTTGTGGATGGCATGGACGCTGTTCGTCGACGGGCGGACGGGACGGATCCAAAAGGATTTGGCTGTTTTGGCCGGCTCCCTTCTGCTCGCCCTGCCTTTGCTCCTCGTTCCGGCTCGCAGGCTGTGGCTGGTCGCGCGACGGGGCGTGGACCCAGAGCCCGAGGGTGAGGTGATCGACGCAGTCGAGAGCCGCGCCTTCCTCGAGGCCGTGGAGCGCCACGATCGCCTGCTGGAAGCGCAAAGGCTGGCCGCGGAGGAAGCGGGGGGCGAGCTGAACGCGGAGCGCCGTCCCGGCTGATACCAGGTCCGGGAGAAGACCGTCTCACGCAGAGACGCGGAGACACAGAGAGAACCGCCGAGTCTCTCTGCGCCTCCGCGTCTCTGCGTGAGACTGCCGTTGGCTCAGTTGGCCACGCCGCTCGGGCGGATGCGCAGCACGCGGCCGGTGGTGCCGCTGGGACCTGCGGCCTGCGTGGCCATCACGTAGACCTCGCCCGCCCGGTCCTGCCCGAAGCCCTTCACGTACGAGCCGAGCGGCTGGGTGCCGTTGATCAGCAGCGGGTACATGGTCCACAGCCCCGAGGTGCGCGGCTCGGCCGCGTACAGGGTGCCGCTGGGCGCGGTGAACACCGACCCGAACCCGCCGAACACGTACATTCCGCGCAGGTAGGAAATCGTGCTTCCGCGGTAGACGTTGCCGCCCACCACGGTGAGCGACAGCCCGCCCGCCGGGTTCTTGGAGTTCGCGAACTCGATCACCGGGCTGCGCAGGATCTCGCCCGTGGTGGGGTCCTCGGCCGGGCACTCCGCCGGAGACACCGCGGGCGTCGCCGTGCTGAAGCAGTGCGTCCCCTCGCGCACGTTCCAGCCGAAGTTGCCGCCCTTCACCACCCGGCTCACCTCCTCCCACAGCTCCTGCCCCGCGTCGCCCACCAGCAGGCTGCGGTTCCCGCCGGGGTCGAACGCCATGCGGTACGGGTTGCGGAAGCCGTAGGCCCAGATCTCGTCCCTCCCCGGCCCCTCCACGAATGGGTTGTCGCCGGGGATGGCGTACGGCTGCGCGCCGTCCACGTCGATGCGCAGGATGTTGCCCAGCAGGTTCTGGGTGATGTCCTGCCCGTTGCCGCCGGCGTTGGCCGCGTACCAGTCGTCCACGTGCCCCAGCCCCACGTCGTTCCCCGCGCCGCCGTCGCCGATGGAGATGTACAGGTACTGGTCCGGGCCGAACGCGACGGTGCCGCCGTTGTGGTTCCCCTGCGGATGGTCCACCTGCAGGATGATCCGCTCCGTGCCCGTCACCACGCCGGTGGCGCGGTTCTCCTGGAACTCCGAGATCACGTTCGTGTGGTTGAACCCGGCCGGGGCGCCCGCCCGCGGCGAGATGGTGTAGAAGACGACGAAGCGCCCGTTGCTGTTGAAGTTCGGGTGGAAGGCCATGCCCAGCAGTCCGCGCTCGTCGTAGCCCGGGTTGAGCGGGGTGATGCGCGAGCGCAGGTCCAGGTACGGCGCCGCCTGCAGCGACCCGTCGGCGTTGATCACGCGGATGAGCCCGATCTGGTCGACGACGAAGCGGCGCGTGTCGCTCCCGGGCGGCTGTACGAGCTGGATGGGGGAGACGAGCCCCGTCGCCACCACCTCCACGTCGATGGGGATGGTCGCGCCGATCGGGCTGGGACCCAGCACGCCGATGGGGACGTCGGGGCCGGTGGGATCGTTGTCGCACGCGGCGAACGTGGCCAGCAGCGCCAGGCCGCAGGCGAATCGGTGGTGCATACGCCCTTCCCTCCGTTGAGCCGTGATGGTTCCTCGGCGCGGCGTCGGGTGGCCGCCGTGCGATGTGGGTTGGAGGCCCGGGTGGCACGCGCCGGACCGCTCCACGGCACAGCGACAGACAACGGGCAAGATCGGCGGTGCCAAACAGATGGCGGGCGCGCGGTCCCCCGGTCGAGTCCACGCCCGCCCCGCCCGCCGTCTCGTTGCGCGACAGCGCGCCCCGGCGCGGAACAGGCGTCTCCGGAGCGTCGCGTTTCGGCGGAGGCGGGTGCGGCCGTATCTTGGCCGCCCGATCCCCTCGCGACCGCGGCCGATGACGACGAGCGACGCCGTACGCCTCCTCCTCTCCCTCGAAGCCCGCCGCCTCACGGACGCCATCCGCCATCCACGGATCGGCACGTGGGCGGCCGTGGGGCTCCCCGTGGCGATCGCGGCGGCGGGGATGTGGATGGCGGGCGAGAGCGTGCGGCCGGACGTCTCCACCGGCGACGGGGTAATCCTGCTGGGGCTGCTCGCCGCCTCGCCCGTCTCCATCCAGGCGTACCCGATCCTCTTCCGCGCCCCCGACGATGCGTTCCTGCGGCGGCTCGGCATCCCGGCGCGCGCGCTGTTCGGCGTGCGCGCGCTGCGGCTGCTCGCGCTCGCCGTCGCGGTGGTGCTCGCGCTGATGATCCCGTTCGTCTCCACGGGCCAGCCGGCGGCGCGTCCGCTCGCCGTGGCGCTGGCGGCGGCGATGGGCGCGTGGGCGGTGTCGCTGTGGGCGCAGGCGCGCGCGGCGGTGAAGGTGTGCGAAGGGAAACGCAATCCCTTCGCAGGGTTCCTGGGGCCGGACCCGCAGCTCGCCGCCGCGGCATCGCTGGTGTACGCGCCGCTCTACCCGCTCTTCGCGAGCGCCGCGGCCGCGCGCTTCGCCGGGTCGGAGGTGGCGACGATGCCGGTGCGGCTGGCGGCGGTCGCCGTCCTTTCCCTCGCGCTCGTGCCGCTCGCCGCGAGGGCGTTCGCGCGCGCGCTGCCACGCTTCGCGCCGCGGGCGGGGGAGATGGCGTACGCGCCGCCGCCGGACGCGAGCGGCGGCGAGCTGATCGTCGGGCGCGGGATCGTCCGCCTGCTGCCGAGGGGCGTGCAGGCGGCGCGGGCGCGGGACGCGGTGGTGCTCGGTCGGCGCTACCGCTGGGCGTCGCGGGTCGCGTGGCCCGTGTCGATCGTCGCGGCGCTGGCGCTGCTGCGCGCCGGCCGGTCCCCCGACCTGCGGACGGCGGTGACGCTCGCGTGCGGGCTGCTGCTGATGGCGCAGGCCGGCACCGTCATCGCCCTCGGCCGCGCCGAGCGCGGACGGCTGCGCTGGCTGGACCGGGGCGTCGGCCTTGGCGCCGCCAATCGGCTGCTCGGCCGCTGGGCGGCGGCGCTGGGGCAGGGGATGGCGATCGCGCTCCCGCTGGCGTTCGGGTGGTGGCTGGGGGTGCCGGGGGGCGGGGGATGGCTCTGGCTCGCGGCGGCGGCGGGCGTGGCGGCGGTGGCGTCGCTCGCCTCGTTGACGGCGGCGGGGCGATGACGGACGCGCTCCCCCTCTCGGTCCGCGCGCTGCGCAAGCAGTACCGCCGCCGCGTGGTGCTCGACGGCGTCACCTTCGACGTCCGCCCGGGCGAGGCGGTGGCGCTGGCGGGGCCCAACGGGGCGGGGAAGAGCACGCTCATCGGCTGCATCACCGCCGACCGGGTGCCGACCGCGGGCGAGGTGCGCATCTGCGGCGCCGACCCCTTCGATCGTCCGCGCGAGGCGGCGGCGTGCATGGGCTTCGTCCCCGAGCAGCCGTTCCTCTACCCCGAGCTGAGCGTGGCCGAGCTGCTGCGCTTCGTCGCCGCCGCGCGCGGGCTGGACGTGGACGCCTCCGCCGCCGAGACGGCGCGGCTGCTGGCGATGCTGGGCCTCGCGGGCGCGGAGCAGACCCTCTGCCGCGAGCTTTCGCAGGGGATGGGGCGCAAGACGGCCATCGCCGCCGCCCTCCTCCATCGCCCCCGGATGATCATCCTCGACGAGGCGCTGAACGGCCTCGACCGCACCTCCGCCGAGCGCCTGGTCGCCGAGCTCGACGCGCGCCGGGCCGAGGGCGCCGCCGTCCTCATCTCCAGCCACGACCTCGACTTCCTCGCCGGCTGGTGCGGCCGCGGCATCCTCCTCCCATCTCCCGGCGCCTGGCGGCTGCTGGAGGGCGCGGACTGGGAGGCGTGGCGCCAGGCGCCACGGCTGGACGCATGAGCACTTGGTGGGCATGGGCGAATGAATTCGCGGCAACAACGGCCCAAAGTCCGCCTTCGCGGACTCGCTTCCTCGATTGCCTTCGCCAACCCGGTCCATAGCCTCGATCCGAGGCAGCGACGGGAACCGTCTTGGTGCCGAACAGCCGCGGCCACGAGTCCGCGAAGGCGGACTTCGGGCAGTTGTTGCCGCGGTTTCAACCGCCTGTCCACGGCGGGGGACACGCGTGGGATGCCGGGAGGTGCACCAGCTCGATTCCCATCGCCATCTTTCCCGCCTCTGCTGGACAAATTCGCCCCACAGCTCGCGTTCCGCGCGCGGCGGCACGGCTGTCGCAGATCGTGGGGGCGACGGCCGGGCGCGGAGCCCGGCGGATGCAATCCAAGGAGATGGACCGATGAGGATAAGGAATCGACTTCCGGCCGCGCTGGCCGCGGCTGCACTGGTGCTTTCGGCGTGCAACGGCCCGGTGCAGCGCCCCGACATCGAGCTCGAAGGCGTGACGCTGGGGAGCGTGGGGCTCTCGGGCGGGACGCTCATGGCGAACATCAAGGTGCACAACCCCAACCGCTTCACCCTGCGCGCCAACAACCTGCGGTACCAGCTCTTCCTGCGCCGCCCCGACGCGCAGCCCGCCGACAGCGCCTGGACCCGCTTCGCCGACGGCGTCTATCCCGACACGCTCTCCGTGCGCGCCGGCCAGACGCGAACCTTCCCGATCCCCGTGTCGTTCAGCTTCGGGCAGCTCGCCGGCGCATCGCGGCAGCTCCTGGGCTACGGCCGCGTGGACTACCGCGCCCAGGGCACCGTCGACGTGCGCACCCCCGTCGGCACGCGCGAGGTGCCGTTCCACAAGGTCGGCTCGTTCACGATGTCCGGCTCGCGCTAGCAGGATCGATCTCACGCAGAGCCGCGGAGACGCGGAGAGGCCGCCGAGCCCTCTCCGCGTCTCCGTGTCTCTGCGTGAGATGCTTTTTCATCTTATCTTCCCCATCACCATTCCTTCCTGAATCCCGAGACCGACCGACGAAGTCATGACGCTGGTGCGGCTGCAGGACGCGGGGCGGCAGTACGGCGACCGCTGGGTGATCCGCCACGTCTCCTTCCACGTGGCGCAGGGGGAGCGCTGGGGGATCGTGGGCCGCAACGGCATCGGCAAGACCACCCTGCTGCGGATGATCACCGGCGAGGACGAGCCCACCGAGGGCGAGGTCTGGCGCCATCCCGGGCTGCGCTTCACCCACATGCGCCAGGACCGCCGGGAGCAGAGCGCCGCCACCATCCGGGAGGCGGCGCTCGAGCCGTTCGCGCACCTGGTCGCGATGGAGGAGCGGCTGCACGGCGAGGCCGACGAGCTTGCGCACGTGGATCACGCGAGCGACCAGGGGCGCCGGCTGATGGCGAGCTACGACCGCCACGCCGAGGAGTTCAGGCGCCGCGGCGGCTACGAGATGCACGCGCGCAGCGAGGCCACGCTGGAGGGCCTCGGCTTCCCCGCCGACAGCTGGCAGAAGCCGATCCGCGCCCTGAGCGGCGGCGAGCTGGGCCGGCTGCGGCTGGTGCAGACGCTCCTCGCCGAGCCCGACGTGCTCCTGCTCGACGAGCCCACCAACCACCTGGACCTGCGCAGCACCGAGTGGCTGGAGGAGTACCTGGAGTCGTATCCGGGCACGGTGATGGTGGTGAGCCACGACCGCGTGTTCCTGGAGCGGATGGCCGACCACGTGCTGCACCTGGAGGAGGGGACGGCGTACGCCTACGCCGGCGGCTTCGAGAGCTTCCTGGAGCAGCGCGAGGCCCGGCGCGAGCTGCAGCGCAGGCAGTACGAGCAGCAGCAGGCGTACGTCGCCCGCACCGAGGACTTCATCCGCCGCAACCTGGCCGGCCAGAAGACGAAGCAGGCGAAGAGCCGCCGCACCCTCCTCTCGCGCATGGACCGCATCGCCGCGGTGTCGACGGATGGCCGGGCGATGGGGCTCAGCTTCGGCGGGGCATCGCGCAGCGGCGGTACGGTGCTCAAGCTCGACGGCGTGGGCTGCTCCATCGGCCCCCGCGTGCTCTTCTCTCCCCTCTCCGCCGAGGTCTCGCGCGGCGAGCGGATCGCGGTGATCGGCCCCAACGGCTGCGGCAAGAGCACGCTGATGCGCGCGCTGGCGGGAGAGAAGGCGCCGTGCACCGGCTCGGTGATCACCGGCACCGGCGTGGCGCGCGCGTACTACCGGCAGGACTTCTCGCACCTGGACCCGGCCAGGACCGTCTGGGAGGAGGTGAGCGACGGCGTGCGGGCGAGCATGCCCGAGCTGCGCGACCACCTGGGCCGCTTCCTCTTCTCCGGCGACGACATCCAGGCGAAGGTCGGCTCGCTCTCCGGCGGCGAGCAGGCGCGCGTGGCGCTGGCGAAGATCACGCTGCAGCGCGCCAACCTCCTCCTCCTCGACGAGCCGACCAACCACCTGGACCTGGAGAGCCGCGAGGTGCTGGAGGAGGCGATCGAGGGGTACCAGGGCACGGTGATCCTGATCTCGCACGACCGCG
>JBJMPM010000296.1:0-19401 GCA_045803205.1 Longimicrobiaceae bacterium | reverse complement strand
CCCCTCCCCGGTTTTTCGACGGACGGTACTGCTGTCCGCGAAAAACCGACCCTCCCACGAGGGGAGGGTGAAGCGCTGCGCTGGGGACGGCGCGCGAACGACGCCCGGCGTCTCCCGCAGTCGGGAGCGAAGCGACCCACTCTCCCCTCGTGGGAGGGTCGGAAATCGCGGACGGGCGCACCCGATCCCCAGAAGTACGCGAACGCTCGTACCGTCCGCGATTTCCGGGGAGGGGGGATGCCGCGGACGCGCACGTCAGCCTGCACTGAGACCCAATCGCATGCCCGGGCCCCGCATCTTCACCTTCGACACCACGCACCACGCGCTCTGGGCGGAGGAGGTAGCCCGGGAACGCGACATCCCCGCGGAGGCGATCCCCGCGCCGGCGGCCGCGAACGCGCGCTGCAGCCTGGCGCTGGAAACCCTCCCCGGGGACGTCGCCCGCCTCTCCGCCGCCCTGGGCGACGAGGGCGTGCCCTTCGCGCTCTACTCCCCCTCGTCCGCGTAGCCGCCGCGCCCCAGCGACGGGGCGGCGGCGAGCAGCTCGTCGTCCTCGTCGTCGCCGGGCGCGGGGACGGAGGGCGCCGCCGCCACCACCTCGCCCCAGCGGGTGAAGTAGTCGCCCATCCAGTCGTAGATCGTCTTCATCCCCCGGCGCAGCCGCTCCATGTTCGCCGCCCGCTCGGCGAGCGGCAGCGTCAGCGCGTCGCGCAGCCGCAGCGCGCACCCCTCGGGATCGTACGGGTTGATCAGCGTGGCCCCGTCCGCCATCTCCTCCGCCGCGCCGGCGAACTCGGAGAGGAGCAGCACCCCGCGCCCGTCCACCTGGCTGGCCACGAACTCCTTGGCCACCAGGTTCATCCCGTCCTGCAGCGACGAGACGATGCAGACGTCGGCCAGGCGGTAGAGCATCGCCAGCCGCGTGGCGGGGAGCGACTGCTTCACCAGGTGGATGGGGCGCCATCCGGGAGTGCCGAAGCGCTCGTTGATCTCCCGCACCTGCCCGTCGACCTTCCGGTCCAGCTCCTCGTACGCCTCGATGTCGCTGCGGCTGGGCACCGCCACCTGGATGTAGGTGAAGCGCTCGCGGTACTCCGGGTAGCGGTCCCAGAGGAACTCGAGCGCCTTGAACTTCTCCGGCAGCCCCTTGCTGTAGTCCAGCCGGTCCACCCCGATCCCGATCATTCCCCCCGGCGGCGCGTAGCGGGCGCGCAGCCGCTCCGCCTGCTCCTCGAACTCCGGCGCCATGGCCGCGTCGCGGAACTGGTCGACGTCGATGGAGATGGGGAAGTCGCCCACGTGGCAGGTGTGTCCCTCGAGGGTGGCGGTGCGGTTGACGAAGTCGACCTCGGCGCCCGCCAGCCGCCGCGCGCAGCGCAGGAAGTTGTCGGCGAACTGGGGGAGGTGGAACCCCATCAGGTCGTTCCCCAGCAGCCCGCGCAGCAGGTACCCCGAGTGCGGCGAGAGCCGGAAGATGTCGATGGGCGGGAAGGGGATGTGCCAGAAGTGGGCGATCGCCACGTCCGGCCGGCGCGCGCGCACGAAGAGCGGCGCCAGCGCCAGGTGGTAGTCCTGGAACCAGATCGCCGCCTCCTTGCCGTGCACCTCCTCCAGCACCGCGTCGGCGAAGCGGCGGTTCACGCGCCGGTAGCGCTCCCAGTAGCGCGAGCGGATGCGGGTGAGGTCCGGCCGCAGGTGGCAGAGCGGCCAGAGGAACTGGTTGCTGAAGCCCAGATAGTAGCGGTGGATGTCGTGGTGCGTGAGCCAGACGCGGCGCAGCGTGTACGCCGGGCTCTCGGGCGGCACGCGCACCCGGCTGGCGGGGTCGACGGCGGCGGCGTCGGCCTCGCCGCTCCCCCACGCCACCCACATCCCGCCCAGCGCCTGCATCAGCGGGTCGAGCGCCGAGGTGAGCCCGCCGGCGGGGCGGCGCACGTCCATCTCGCCCACCTCGTCGCTCCAGCGGTGCTCGTACGGCTCGCGGTTGCTGACCACCACCAGCCGGCGGCCGTCGAAGTAGCGCTTGAACAGCGGGCCGAGCTCTTCCGGTCGGATCGACATGGACGCCGAGGTGCGAGAGAGTGCGTGAGTGCGGAAGTGCGTGAGTGCGTGAGTGGGAAAACGCGGGCCGCTGGCCGTCGCACTGGGGTGATGGAGGACGCCGGCGCGCTCTCCGGCTCAGCGCCCCCTCCGGCTCGCTGGGGCTCGCCACCTCTCCCGTACCGGGAGAGGTTGATTCACCGGCGCCTGCGCGAATCCGCACCGGCCGCGCGGAAGCAAAGTCACACGGTCGCGTGCAGGCCGCGCCTCCGCCGCGTCCACCCCCCTCTCCCGGTACGGGAGAGGGAATTGCGCTCTCAGGCGCAGGGAGAGGGCGCCGCGGCCGCGGAACGCACGCTACAGCTGGAACCGCCGCTTCGCCATCCGCCGCACCCGCCGCGGACGATCGGCGCCGCCACCGGCTTCGTCGTCGTCGCCGTCGTCCGCGTCGTGCGCCTCGTAGGCGAAGCTCGCCTCGGCCGCGAAGTCGCCCTCGTACGCCTCGTCGTCCGGCGGCGGCGCCTCGCCCGCGGCCTCGGCGATGCGGGCGCGCAGGGCGTGCGCGTAGGCGCGCGTGCGTCGGCCGCCCCGACGCAGGCCGCGGGTGGAGCGCACCAGGTAGCGCGCGCGCTCGCCCACCCCGTCGCCGGGGGCGAGGAGGAGCGCCAGCCCCGCGCCCAGCAGGGTGCCGAAGACCAGGCCGGTGAGCAGGTTCCGGCGCTTCGAAGAGTCGTCGTAGTACATGCCGTCCGTGGAAACGGATTATCCCGCAGGAGCCCCGCCTGCACACCGGCAACGCCCGTGCCGCGCGGACTTTTTCGGCACTGCGGGGTACCACCGCGGGCACGGGTGTCGGCTTGTGCCGCGGCGACGCCGCGGTATACATTAACGCCCGCTCCACCCAGCGCCACCGTCCCGCTTCTTGCAGGCCGAGAGCGGCGCGGACGAACACCGGAAAAGAGGCTCGCGGACAGATGACGGACTCCAGCAAGACGGTCCTCCTCGTGGAGGACAACGAGGACAACCGGACCGTCTATCGGACGATCCTGGAGCACTTCGGCTACGCGGTGATCGAGGCGCGCAACGGCGAGGACGGGGTGAACATGGCGCGCGAGCAGCACCCCGACCTGATCCTGATGGACATCTCCATCCCGCTCATCGACGGGTGGGAGGCCACCCGCATCCTCAAGAGCGAGCCGGGGACCTCCGACATCCCCATCATCGCGCTCACCGCCCACGCCCTGGCCACCGACCGCGCCAAGGCCAACGAGGTGGGGTGCGACGGCTACCTGGCCAAGCCGTGCGAGCCGCGGCGGGTGGTGGCCGAGGTGGAGCGCTTCATCGGCGCGGGGCGGGAGGCGAAGGCTTGAGCGAGCCCCGCGGCGGGGGCGAGGAGCCCGTCCGCGTCCTGGTGGTCGACGACCTTCCCGACAACGTGGAGATCCTGCGCGCCCGCCTGGAGTCGCGCGGGTACGCGGTCGACACCGCCTCCGACGGCGAGCAGGCGCTGGCCGCGGTCAAGGCCGCGCCCCCGCAGGTCATCCTCTGCGACGTGATGATGCCGGGGATCGACGGCTACGAGGTGGCGCGCCGCATCAAGCGCGACGAGAGCCTCCCCTTCATCCCCATCATCCTGGTCACGGCGCTCAGCGACACCGAGAACATCGTGCAGGGCCTCAACACCGGGGCCGACGACTACATCGCCAAGCCGTACCACTTCCAGGAGCTGGAGGCGCGGGTGCGCGCCATGCTCCGCATCAAGCGCCTGCAGGACGAGCTCGACCAGAAGAACCAGGAGCTCGAGGTCGTCAACAAGCGGCTGAAGAAGCTCTCCATCACCGACGGCCTCACCGAGCTCTTCAACCACCGCCACGTGCACGAGCTGCTGCGCGACGAGTTCGAGCGCTCGCGCCGCACGGAGGAGCCGCTGGCGGTGGTGATGATCGACCTGGACCGCTTCAAGGCCGTGAACGACACCTACGGCCACCCCACCGGCGACGTGGTGCTCTACGAGACGGCGCGCATCCTCAAGGAGACGGCGCGCGAGATCGACATGGTGGGGCGCTACGGCGGCGAGGAGTTCATCGCCATCCTCCCCAACACCGACGAGGAAGAGGCGGCGCGCTTCGCCGAGCGGGTGCGCGAGGCGGTGGAGGCGCACCTCTACCGCGACGAGGGCAACGAGATCCGCATGACCTGCTCGTCGGGCGTCGCCTCCTTCCCGGTCGAGGGGGTGGAGGCTCCCGAAGAGCTGCTCAAGAACGCCGACGAAGCGCTGTACCTGGCCAAGGAGAGCGGGCGCAACCGCGTGGTGCGCGCCTCGCACATGCCCGCCGGCAAGACCTGACGCGTCCCCCGCCGCTCAGAGCCGACCGTGACCCCCGCCGCCCCTCCGGAGCTCGCCGCCCGCGCGGCCGAGCTGCGGGAGACCCTCGAACGCGCCGCCCACGAGTACTACGTGCTCGACGCCCCGACGCGGTCGGACGCCGAGTACGACCGCCTCTTCCACGAGCTCAAGCGGCTCGAGGAGGCGCACCCCGAGCTGCGCACCGCCGACTCGCCCACGCAGCGCGTGGGCGCCGAGCCCGCCTCCAAGCTGGAGAAGACGGAGCACCTGGCGCCCATGCTCTCCCTGGACAACGCCTTCGGCCCCGAGGAGCTGGAGGCGTGGGAGACGCGCAACGCGCGCATCGCCGACGAGGTGCGCACCGCCGGCTACGTGGTGGAGCCCAAGATCGACGGGCTGGCCATCGCCCTCACCTACCAGGACGGCGTCTTCGTCAAGGGCGCCACCCGCGGCAACGGCACCATCGGCGAAGACGTCACCCGCAACCTGCGCACGATCCAGCAGATCCCGCTGCGGCTGCGCACGGGTGACGGCGCGCCGATCCCTCCCCCGCTGATGGAGGTGCGGGGCGAGGTGTACATGAGCCTCCCCGGGTTCGAGAAGATGAACCAGGGACGCGCCGCCGAGGGGCTCGCCACCTTCGCCAACCCGCGCAACGCCGCCGCAGGCGCGCTGCGCCAGCTCGACCCCGCCATCACCGCCCGGCGTCCGCTCCGCTTCTTCGCCTACGCGGTGGAGACGGGGCGCGGCGAGCCGCCCTTCGCCAGCCAGTGGGAGCTGCTGCAGGCGCTCAGGGCCTGGGGCTTCCCCGTCAACGCGCTCGCCCGCACCTGCGAGTCGCTCGCCGAAGTGCTCGATTTCGTCCGCGGCTTCGAGCGCACCCGCAGCACGCTGGACTACGAGGTCGACGGCGTGGTGGTGAAGGTGAACCCGCTCCCGCTGCACGCCGAGCTGGGCGTGGTGGGCGGACGGGAGCCGCGCTGGGCCACGGCGTACAAGTACGCGCCGGACCTGGTGGTCACCACGCTCAAGTCGATCGAGGTGAACGTCGGCCGCACGGGGGCGCTCAACCCCTACGCCGTGCTGGAGCCGGTGGAGGTGGGCGGCGTGATCGTCAAGCTGGCGACGCTGCACAACGAGGAGGACATCCGCCGCAAGGACATCCGCGCCGGCGAGAAGGTGCTGGTGAAGCGCGCCGGGGAGGTCATCCCCCAGGTCGTCGGGCCGATGCTGGAGGAGGGGCAGGCGCGCGGCCCCGTCTTCACCCTCCCCGACCACTGCCCCGCCTGCGGCACCCCGGTGGAGAAGCCCGAGGGCGAGGCGATGGTCTACTGCCCGAACTCGGCCTGCCCCGCGCGGATCTACTGGGGGATCGTGCACTTCGCCTCGCGCGGGGCGATGGACATCCGCGGGCTGGGCGAGCGCACCATCGACCAGATGCTGCGCGAAAAGCTGGTGGAGGACGTGGGCGACCTGTATCGTCTCTCCCTTGAAGACCTCCTCCGGCTCGAAGGGTTCAAGGAGAAGTCCGCGCGCAACCTGCTCGACGGCCTCGAAGCCTCCAAGCAGCAGGGGCTCGGGCGCGCGCTCTTCGGCCTGGGCGTGCGCCACGTGGGCGAGGTGGCGGCGCAGACGCTGGCGCGGCACTTCGGCTCCATCGACCGGCTGATGGCCGCAAGCGCGGAGGAGATCGCCACCGTCCGCGGGATCGGCGCGGTGATGGCCGAGGCGCTGCACGCCTGGCTGGCCGAGCCGCGCAACCGGGAGGTGGTGGAGAAGCTGCGCGCGGCCGGCGTCAAGCTCACCGAGGAGGCGGCCGCCCCCGCCGAGGGTCCGTTCAGCGGCCTCACCTTCGTGATCACCGGCACGCACCCGACGATGTCGCGGCCGGAGCTCACCGAGTTCATCGAGCGCCGCAGCGGCCGCGTGACCGGCGGCGTGACCGGGAAGACGAGCTTCCTGGTGGCGGGCGAGGACGCCGGCTCCAAGCTGGCGAAGGCGCGCGAGCTGGGCGTGAAGGAGATCAGCGAGGCGGAGCTGGTCGCCCTGGCCGAGGCCGGCGGCGCGGCCCCGGACGGCGGCGACGCGGCACCATCCCCCACCGACGACACTCCCCAACTGGGCCTGCTATGACCACCGCGACCGAGACCGAGACGCAAGCCAGGTTCGTGCAGGTGCCCGCCGGCCTGATCAGCTCCGTGCGCCGCGCGCTGGCGAGCGACCGGCAGCCGCTGGAGGCGGTGAACCTGCTGCGGCAGGTGGGCTACGAGGTGGGCGAGGCGGTGCACCAAGCGCTCGCCGGCCACCTCGGCGGCGACGCCGGCGCGCAGGACGCGGACGCCTTCTGGGCCGGGGTGAGCGACTACTTCCAGGGAGTGGGATGGGGCCGCGTGGAGCACCGCCGGCTGCACCCCGGCGTGGGTGCGCTGGACCTGGTGGACTGGATCGAGGCGGGGAGCGACGGCGGCCCCGCGGGGTGCCACCTGTCGACGGGGTTCTTCACCGACCTGCTGGGCCGCGTGGCCGGCGACGGCGTGGTGGTGATGGAGGTCCCCGCCGAGCCCGGCCGCTCGCGCCTCCTCTTCGGCAGCGGAGAAACCCTCGGCGCCGTCTACCAGTCCCTCGCCGGCGGCGCGAGCCTCGACGACGCCATCGCGCGCCTCGGCTGAGCTGACCACGGGCATCATGCGGCCAGGAGGTCGTCGATCGGCGCGACGTCGGCCAGCGCGCGGAGCCCGAACCGGGGGTTCGCGTTCAGCAGGTGGACGAAGCGGTACAGCGGGGTCTCCGCGACGCGCTTCCCCTTCAGCAGCTTCGACACGTAGCCGGGGGAAAGGCCGAGCAGCCGCTCCAGGTCGCCCTGCGTGATCTCCAGCGCCTCGAGCACCTGGCTCAGCTCCTCGCGCACCCGCTCCCCGCGCAGGCGCCGGTACGCGGGCTCCAGCACCGCGTCGAGCTCCCGCGCGATGTCCTCGTCCATCAGCGACTCCCCGCACGCGTCGCACGTCGGCACGAAGACGTCGCCCTCCACCGGGATCTCGCGCTCGTCCCGGTACTGCAGCACCGCCCCGCACAGGTTCCGCGGAGCGATCGTCCCCTCGCCGCAGAAGTAGCACGGCGTGCCTGCCTCGGTCTTCTTCATCGCTTCCTCAATCCACGTTGCGTGCAGGTCACGATCCCGGCCGGCGTGGGGATGTCCCACTGCGGCAGATGGCACGACACGATCAGCAGCCGCGGCGGACTCCCCGTGATGAACAGCTTCACGTACCAGGAGATCCCGTCCCGCACCACGCCGTATTCGTCCGCCGGGGTTCCGTCCGCCATGGTGGTGCGGCGGTAGAAGTTCTCCTCCGTGAGGCCGCGCACGACCTCCTTCGCGAACGCCACCGCGCCCCCGTAGTCCCACCCGAAGTGCGCCGCGATCATCTGCGCAGCCGTCGTCCGCGCCACGGCGGTGCGCCTCGGATCCGCCAGGCATGCGCGCACGCTGGCCAGCGAGTGGTGCGGTCCCACAGGCACGGTCATTGGGACTGAGTCCTAATGTAACGTGGGAACGGGTTTCGAACAAGGCCCGCCAATCTCAGCCCCTCCCAGCCACCAGCGGTAGCGGCGGTTCCGCGAAAATGGCCGTCCCTACGGCGCCGCCCGCATCACGGCAGATGCCGATGGCGCTGCGGTTGCGTAGCTTCTCTCCGCGCCTCGGTGACTCTGTGAGAGCTTTACTTTTTGGAGATCATGCCCCGGACGATGGCCCTGGACTATGGCGAGCGCCGCATCGGCGTGGCGGTGAGCGACCCGACGCGCACCATCGGGTCGCCGCTGACCACGCTGCAGCGCCGCGCGGGGAAGCGGCCGCCGTGGGCCGAGATCGCGAAGCTGGTGGAGGAGCACGAGGTGGACGAGGCCGTGGTCGGGCTCCCGCTCGACCTCTCCGGCGAGGAGACGGAGTGGACCGCCGAGGTCCGCGGCTTCGGCGCGGACCTGGCGCGGCGCACGGGGCTGGCGGTGCACTGGATCGACGAGCGGCTCACCTCCGTCGCCGCCGAGCGCGCGGTGCGCGGGATGGGGCTCAAGCGCGGCGAGCGCGAGCAGAAGGAGCGCGTCGACGCCGCGGCCGCCGCGCTCATCCTCGACGCCTTCCTCCGCCAGCGCCCCCGCGAGGCGCAGGGCTGATGCGCATGTCTCACGCAATCACCAGAATGCCGTTTCGCACTCCCGCACTCCCGCACTTCCGCACTCGTGCATTCGCCGTCCTGCTCGCCCTCGCCGCGGCCGCCTGCGCGACCGACGGCGGCGGCGACCCGCACGGGCCGCCGCTGCGCGTGAAGGTGCCGGGCGGCGCATCGCTCACCGTCGTCTCCGACTCGCTGGCGACGCGCGGGATCGTCAGCTCCGCGTCGAAGTTCCGGCGCTTCGCGAACTCGAAGGACGCGGGGACGAAGCTGAAGCCCGGCATCTACGAGTTCCGCGCGGGCGAGTCGTGGCGGGTGATCGTGGACAAGCTCGTGCGCGGCGACGTGGTGAAGGCGCGCATCGTGGTGCCGGAGGGATGGACCACGCGCCAGATCGCCGCCCGCATCGCCGCGGAGCTGGGGGGGAACGCGGACTCCGTCCAGGCGCAGCTCGCCGACGCCGCCGCCGCGCGGAAGCTCGGTGTTCCCGGGCCCACGCTGGAGGGCTACCTCTATCCCGCCACCTACGTCTTCCCGCTCGGCACGCCGCGGGAGAAGGCGATCGGCGAGATGGTGCGGCGCTACCAGGCCGCGTGGACGCCGGCGATGCGCGCGCAGCTCCCCGCCAGCGGGATGAGCGAGCGCGAGGTGGTGACGCTCGCCTCCATCGTTGAGCGCGAGGCGAAGGACTGGCGCGAGCGGCCGACCATCGCCGCCGTCTACCGCAACCGCCTGCAGAAGGGGATGCGCCTCCAGGCGGACCCCACGGTGCAGTACGCGCTCGGCCAGCAGCGCGCGCGGCTCCTCTACCGCGACATCGCGTCGGTGGCGCAGAACCCGTACAACACCTACACGCACGCGGGGCTGCCGCCCGGCCCCATCGCCTCCCCCAGCCAGGGCGCGATCCAGGCGGCGCTGCAGCCCGCGAACGCCGACTTCCTCTACTTCGTGGCGCGCCCCAACGGCACGCACGTGTTCACGCGCACCCTCGCCGAGCACAACGCCGCCAAGCGCGCCTCCCAGGCCGAGACGCGCGCGGCCCGCCAGGCGCCGCCGGCCCGGCGGTGAGCGCGCTGGCGGCACGGCTGCGCCTCGTCGTCATCACCGACCCGAGCTGCGGCGAGGGGCGCGAGATCGTCGACGTGGTGCGCTCGGCGCTGCGCGGCGGCGCGCCGGCCATCCAGCTCCGCGGCAAGGAGCAGCCGGCGCGCGAGCAGGTGGCGCTCGCCCGCGCGCTGCTGGCGGAGACGCGCGCGGCGGGCGCGCTGCTCTTCGTGAACGACCGGCTGGACGTGGCGCTCGCCGCCGGCGCGGACGGCGTGCACCTGGGGCAGGACGACCTTCCGGTGGAGGCGGCGCGGCGCATCGTCCCCGCCGGCTTTCGGGTCGGCATCAGCGCGGAGACGGCGGAGCTGGCGCGCGCGGCGGAGCGCGGGGGCGCGGACTACGTGGGCACGGGCCCCGTCTACGCCACCGGCAGCAAGGCCGACGCGGGCGACGCCATCGGCTGCGGCCGCATCGCCGAGGTGGCGGCGGCCGTGCGCGTCCCCGTGGTCGGCATCGGCGGGATCGACGCGGCGAACGCCGGCGACGTCGTCGCCGCCGGGGCCGCGGGCGTGGCGGTGATCAGCGCCGTCATGCGCGCCCCCGATCCCGAGCGCGCCACGCGCGAGGTTCTCCGCGCCGTCGGCGGCTAGACCGGTTTTCTCTCCGGTCCGGAGTTCGTTCGTGCGCCCGCGGCCGCGGCGCCCTCTCCCTGCGCCTGAGAGCGCAATCCCTCTCCCGTACCGGGAGAGGGCGGTGGCCGCGGCAGAGGCGAGGCCTGCGACGGAGCGTGTGAATGCAGATGCAGCGCCGCCGGCCGGAGACACGCCAGGGCCGCGGCATAGTCCGCGAAGGCGGCGCGAAGGCGGACTTCGTGCCGTTCCAGCGGCGGGTTTCCAACCCGTCGGCTCCGGAGCGTTGCGCAACCCGCTCTAGGCGGCCGTCCGCTCGGTGTGGCCGGACTCCGGCGCGCGGATGAGACGGTTGGAGTACGCCTTCTGGCGCTCCATGTAGTAAGCGACGAGCCTGTACGGATCGTGGCCGAAACGCTCCGAAATCCGGCGCCGAGCGGCACGGACCTCGGCGATCACGTCTTCGCCCTCGTCGTGATGTCCATCACGTTCCTTCATCATCATCCCCCAGCAGTTCCAGAGGCGTGACCAGCGCGGGCACAAACAGGCCGAGAAGCGTGTTCACCCTCCGAATGTGCCCAAACCGTTTGGCATTCGCCAGCGCCGTTCTATGAGCTCACGATTCCGGGCGCTCCACCCTCGAGTTCTTCCCCCATCAACTCAGCTTGATCTCACAGAGGCACGGAGACACAGAAGAAGCATGGTGGCCTCTCCGAGTCTCCGTGCCTCCGCGTGATACCATCTGTTCCAACCCACTTCTCCGGGCGCGCGATTCAGGTTATGATTGTCGAGAGGTTCCCTCCCTCGTAGTGGCCTCGCCGCATCGTCCCACGCAGTCCCGCAGCGCATTCCCTGATCGATGTACCCGCGCACCGCGGCCCTCACCGCCCTGCTCGCCTGCGCGCTCGCGCCTCCCGCACGCGCCCAGCTCGCCGCGCTGACTCCTCCTTCGGACGCGGTCGGCTCGCTGCGCCTGGCCGCCGCGGTGGACTCCATCGCCCGCCGCGCGATGCGCGACCAGGCCATCCCCGGGCTCAGCGTGGCGATCGTGAAGGATGGGCGCACGGTGCTGGAGCGCGGCTGGGGCACCGAGCGCGCGAAGCGTCCGCGGGCGGCCACCGCGGCCACGTCGTACCAGATCGCCTCCATCAGCAAGCAGTTCACCGCGGCGGCGGTGCTGCGCCTCGCGGAGCAGGGGCGGGTGAGGCTGGGCGATCCCGTCACCGACTACGTGGAAGGGCTCCCGGCGGCGTACCGCGACGTCACCCTGGAGCGGCTGCTGAACCACACCGGCGGGGTGCCGAACTTCACCGACTTCTTCCGCGAGTTCCGCCGCCCCCTCTCTCCCGCGCAGCTCGTCGACTCGCTCGCCCGGCGCCGGCTCATCTTCCCGCCGGGGACCGCCTTCCGCTACAGCAACTCGGGATACTACCTGCTGGGGCTGGTGATCGAGCGCGTCACCGGCGCCTCGTATCCCGAGCACCTGCGGACCGAGTTCTGGGCGCCGCTGGGGATGGAGGAGACGGAGTACTGCGGCAGCCGCGCGCACACGCCCCTCCCCGCCGGCTGGGGGCGCGACCGCCGCGGCGGCGCGGTGCGCGCGGCGCCCTGGCACCCCTCGGTGCTCTTCGCCGCGGGGTCGCTCTGCTCCACCGTGGGCGACCTGGCGAGGTGGGCGGTGGCGCTCGGCGAGGGGCGGGTGCTGGCCCCCGCGTCGTACCGGGAGATGACGACCCCGGCGGCGTCGCCCGACCCGCACCTGCGCATGACCTACGGCTTCGGGATGATGGTCGACACCACCGAGGCGGGCCCCTACCTCCACCACGACGGCGCCGTCTCGGGCTTCCGGGCGCAGGTGGCGTGGTACCCGGCCGAGCGCCTGGCCATCGTGGTGCTGATGAACCAGGGCTTCGCCGCGCCCGAGCCCATCGAGCGCGACCTGGCGCGCGCCGTGCTCGGCATGGCCCCGCGTGGGCCGCGCCTGGCGGGCCCTCAGCCGGCCGCCTCGCCGCGGAGCGCCGCGGGCTCCTTCCCCTTCCCCTGGCAGGAGCCGTAGCCCGCACACCGTCCCCAAAGATCGTCTCACGCAGGGACGCAGAGACACGGAGAGAACCGTCCAGGCTCGCTCCGTGTCTCTGCGTCTCTGCGTGAGATGCTTTTACCGGGCCTGGTTCACGGAGAGGGCGAGCCGACGTACTTCATCTCGTTCGTCTGCTCGAAGCCGAGGCGCTCGTACAGGCGCCGTCCCTCGGGCGAGGCGTGCAGCACCAGGCTGGTGATGCCGTTCGCCCGGGCCCACGCCATCAGCGCGTGCATCAGCAGCTCCGCGACGCCGCGGCGGCGCCACGGACGCTCGGTGAAGACGTTCACGATCAGCCCCTGCGGCCCCCGCTCGATCGCGCGGCGGCCGCGCGGGCGCGGGATCAGCGGGCGAAGGTGGATCCCCGCACCCGCGACCACCTCGTCCGACCCCGCCGGCGAGGCGAGCCACGCGACGTACTCACCCGCCGGAATCCCGCGCTCCATCCACGCACGGGTGGCGTCGACCAGCTCCGGATAGAGCTCGTCGGGCAGGTCACCCATGTCGCGGAACATCTCCGCGCGGTGCCGCGCCAGCACCGCCGCATCGCTCGCGCTCCCGCGGCGGATGGTGAATGCGTCCTTCATCTTTGCTCGATCGGTGGGGGAATTGCCGCCAACCTGCGTGCGCGGTGCTCGCGCAGCAAGAAGTGACGGCCGCCTCCCGCCGCATCGTCCCTGGCTCCGTCGAGCCCATGTGAGATTCCCCCTCTGGCGCGCATGAGCCGGAAGCCCCAACGTGGGGCGAATCTGTCCGTTCCATCCACCTCGAGCCGTCCCAATGCACCTTCGCACCCTCGCGCCCGCGGCGGCGCTCCTCCTCTCTGCGCGGCTGCTGCACGCCCAGCCCGCGCCGGCCGCCTCCCTCGCCGAGCCCTCGCTCTCGCCGGACGGGAGCGAGATCGCCTTCGTCTCCGGCGGCGACGTGTGGACGGTGCCCGCGGGCGGCGGCGAGGCGCGGCTGCTGGTGTCGCACCCCGCCACCGAGTCGCGCCCCATCTACTCCCCCGACGGGCGGCGGATCGCCTTCGTCTCCACCCGCAGCGGCGGCGGCGACGTCTACGTGCTCACCTTCGCCAGCGGCGAGCTGCGGCGCATCACCTTCGACGACGCCAACGACCAGCTCGACGGCTGGTCGCGCGACGGGCGCTGGCTCTACTTCAGCAGCTCCAGCCGCGACATCGCGTCGATGAACGACGTCTTCCGCGTCAGCGTGGAGGGCGGCACGCCCATGCCGGTGGCGGCGGACCGCTACGTGAACGAGTTCTTCTCCGCCCCCTCGCCCGACGGCGCCACCCTGGCCATCAGCGCGCGGGGGATGGGCTCCCTGCAGTGGTGGCGGCGCGGGCGGAGCCACATCGACCAGTCGGAGATCTGGCTGGTGCGCGGCCCCGCCGGCGCGCCGCGCTACACGCGCTTCAGCGACGGCGTGGGGAAGGAGCTCTGGCCGATGTGGAGCGCCGACGGGGCCACCCTCTACACCGTCTCCGACCGCACCGGCGCGCCCAACCTGTGGGCGCGGCCGCTGGCGGGCGGCGCGGCGCGCCCGCTCACCCGCTTCCGCGACGGCCGGGTGCTCTGGCCCGCCATCTCCGCCGACGGGCGCCGCATCGTCTTCGAGCGCGACTTCCGCATCTGGAGCCTGGACACCGCCACGGGAAGCGCGCGCGAGCTGGCGGTCACCCTGCGCGGCGCGCCCGCGGGGCCCGGGGTGGAGCGGCAGGTGATGAGTAGCGGCTTCCAGGAGATGGCGCTCTCGCCGGACGGGAAGAAGGTGGCCTTCGTCGCCCGCGGCGAGGTGTTCGCCGCCGGGAGCCGCGACGGGGGCGACGCGGCGCGCGCGACCACCACGCCCGCGGCCGAGTCGCAGGTGGCGTGGGCGCCGGACAGCCGCCGCATCGCCTACACCTCGCTGCGCGACGGCACACCCAACCTCTTCCTCTACGACTTCGGCACGCGCGCGGAAACGCGCCTCACCCGCGGCGGCGAGGGGAGCCACTCCCCCCGCTTCTCGCCGGACGGGCGGCGGATCGCCTACGTGCGCGCGGGGCGCGAGCTGCGGGTGATGGAGCTCGACGGCGGCCGCGACCGGGTGCTGGCCACCGGGCTGCTGCAGACGCCGCCGCTCACCTCCGACCGCCCCTTCGCCTGGTCGCCCGACGGGCGCTGGATCGCGTACGCGGCGGCCGGCGAGCGGCTCTTCCTGAACGTGAACGTGGTCCCCACCGCGGGCGGGGAGAGCCGGCCGGTGTCGTTCCTGGCCAACTCCAGCGGCAACACCCTCTCCTGGAGCCCCGACGGCACCTTCCTCCTCTTCGAGACCGGCCAGCGCACCGAGCCCTCGCAGCTCGCGCGCGTCGACCTCCTCCCGCGCACGCCGCGCTTCCGGGAGGACCAGTTCCGCGACCTCTTCCAGCAGGAGACGCCGCGCAGCCCCGGCACCCCGGCGCGCCCCGACTCCGCGCGCCCCGCCCGCGGCGACGCGCCGCCGGCCGACTCGGCCGCACGCGACTCGGCCGCCCGGCGCGGCGACCCGAAGAACGTACGGATCGACTTCGCCGACATTCGCCGCCGCCTCTCCACCCTTCCGGTGGGGGTGGACGTCGACTACCAGGCCATCAGCCCGGACGGGAAGTGGGTGGCGATGATCGCCGGGAGCGCCGGGCGGCAGAACCTCTACCTCTACTCGCTCGACGAGCTGGCGCGCGACCAGCCGGTGGCGCGCCAGCTCACCTCGACCTCGGGGGACAAGGGGAGCGCGTACTGGACGCCGGACTCGAAGGAGCTCTTCTACCTGGACGGCGGCCGCATCCACTCGGTGGCGGCCGAGGGGGGCACCCCGAAGCAGCTCGCCGTGAACGCCGAGCTGGAGGTGGACTTCGCCACGGAGAAGACGGCGATGTTCGAGCAGGCCTGGAGCTACCTGCGCGACCACTTCTACGACGAGCGCTTCCACGGGGTCGACTGGCAGGCGACGCACGCCCACTACGCCCCCCAGGTGGCGGGCGCCCGCACGCCCGACGAGCTGCGCCGCGTGCTCTCGCTGATGGTGGGCGAGCTGGACGCCTCGCACCTGGGCGTGAACGCGCCGCCGGGGAACTTCTCCCCGTCGACCGGCCGCCTGGGGCTGCGCTGGGACCCGGCGGAGTACGAGCGCAGCGGGCGGCTGCGCGTGGCCGAGGTGGTGCCGCTCGGCCCCGCGGCGGTGGCGGGCGGCATCGTCCCCGGCGACTACCTGCTGGCGGTCGACGGCACCCCGGTGGGCGCGCACACCAACCTCGACGAGCTGCTGGCGTTCCGGGTCGGGCGGCGGGTGGCGCTGCGGGTGTCGTCCACGCCCGGGGGGCCGGGGCGCGAGGTGGCGGTGCGCCCGGTGAGCGCGGGGACGGAAAAGGGGCTTCTCTACCGCGACTGGGTGGAGCGCAACCGGGCGTACGTGGAGCGGGTGAGCGGCGGGCGACTGGGGTACGTGCACATGTTCGACATGTCCGCGGCCTCGCTGCAGCAGCTTTACGTGGACCTCGACGCGCAGAACCAGGCCCGCCAGGGGGTGGTGGTGGACATCCGCAACAACAACGGCGGCTTCGTGAACGTCTACGCCACCGACGTGTTCGCGCGGCGCCCCTACCTGGTGATGACGGAGCGCGGCTACCCGGCCGCCCCCGCGCGCGCCCAGCTCGGCCAGCGCGCGCTGGAGCGCCCCACCGTGCTGGTGGTGAACCGCCACTCCCTCTCGGACGCGGAAGACTTCACCGAGGGATACCGCGCGCTGGGGCTGGGGAAGGTGGTGGGCGAGCCGACGGCGGGGTGGATCGTGTTCACCTGGAACGTGCCGCTGGTCGACGGCTCCATCGTGCGCCTCCCCCGCAGCCGCATCACCACGTTGAGCGGCGAGAACATGGAGCGCTCCCCCCGCCCGGTGGACGTGGCCGCCGACCACCCGGTGGGCGAGAGCTACGCAGGCCGCGACTCCCAGCTCGACGCCGCCGTCCGCCAGCTGCTCAGCCAGCTCAGATGATCTAACCGCCGTTTCACGCAGAGAACGCGGAGAAACTGAGAGAACGCAGGGGTTCCTCTGCGTTCTCTCCGTTTCTCCGCGTCTCTGCGTGAGGTCGTTCAGCGGTTCCGGCGTACGCGCAGGATCACGCCCGAGGCGGGCGAGGGATTCTGGTACGTGCACCCGAGGCCGATGAAGAAGTCGCCGTTCATCTCCTCGAACGAGCGGGCGAAGGCGGGGGAGCGAAAGCGGAAGAGCTCGCGCCAGCGGTCCAGGGCGGTCGTCGCGTACACCCGCACCGTGTAGCCGGAGTCGGCGGGCGAGGAGGTGAGCGCGTACAGCGTGTCGCCGCGCACCAGCAGGTCGTAGGGGACGGCGGCCGGATCGGGGAGGGCGACCGCTCGCGCGTCGCCGAGCCGGCGGGTGACGGCGAGCGCGGCGGGCCTCCAGTCGATGGCGCCCGCCGCGACCACGTACACCAGCGCGCCCCGGAAGGCGGTCGGGTGAATCATCCGCCCCGCGGTGTCCGGGAGCCCCGGGAGGAGAGTGGCCCCGGTCACGCCGGTGCCGCGGAAGCGCGCGCCGTCGAAGCGGAGGAGCGCGCGGGCGGTGTCGCCGTCGGTGCGCAGCTTCGGCGCGGCGTAGAGCTCGCCGCCCAGCTCGAAGAGGGTGTAGATCCGCTGGGTCTGCTCCGCCACCGGCGTCCACGTGCGGCCGCGGTCGGCGGACGCGAGCAGCGTCGGCTCGCCCGGCCGCCCCCGGCCGCCCGTGGCGGCGAAGAGCCTCCCCGCGTGCCATGCCAGGTCGAAGGTGTGCAACGCGTGCGGAAGGGTGCGGTGCCGCACCCACCCGGTCCGCTCCAGCCGGTAGAAGGTGCCCAGCGACCACCCCGACCGCGGATCGAAGCCGGGCGCGTACAGCTCTCCGTCCAGGACGCGGAAGCTCTCGACCTGTTCCTCGTCGGCGGTGAACCCGGCCGCCAGCCGGCCGCTCGCCGGGTCCAGGGCCCAGAGCGCCACCGGCCCCCGGTTGCCGATCTCGTCTCCGTGGCCCAGGTAGATGCGGCCGCCGAAGCGCTGCATGTCCCACACGTTGCGCGCGTAGGGCGAAGCCTCGCGAAACGGCGCGCCGACCACCTCCGCGGGAGGCGAGATGCCGGCGGCGGGGTTCGCGCCGCCGCCTCCCGCGCACGCCGCCGACGCCGTGCCAAGCAGCGCCCACGCGCACAGACGCGGAGACGCGGGGAAAGCCACGGTGGCTCTCCGCGTCTCCGCGTGCCTGCGCGAGATCGGGTTAATCCCTTCCCTCGATCTCGTACTTCGCCAGCATCCGGTGGATGGTCTTGCGGTCGATGCCCGCCGTGCGCGCCGCCTGCGAGATGTTGCCGTTGTGCCGCTTCAGCAGGTCGGAGAGGTATTCCTTCTCGAACACCGTGATGGCGTCGGTCTTGGCGTCGTGGAAGGGGAGGTCCGCCGAGAAGGTGGGCATCCCGCGGCCGTTCACCACGCCGCGCACCGACAGCTCCTCCGGCAGGTCCTCGGCCGTGATCTCCTGGCCCGGGAGGCAGAGGGAGACCACGCGCTCCACCATGTTCTGCAGCTCGCGCACGTTCCCCGGCCACTCGTACTCGGTGAGCACCCGCATCGCATCGGGGCTGAAGCGCAGGTTGTCGCGGTCGTAGTCCTGCGCGTAGCGGCGGAGGAAGTGCTGGGCCAGCGCGGGGATGTCTTCGCGGCGGTGGCGCAGCGGCGGGAGCTTGACCGGCACCACGTTCAGCCGGTAGAGCAGATCCTGCCGCAACGCCCCCTCGCGCACCGCGGTTTCCGGGTCGCGGTTGGTGGCCGACACCCAGCGCACGTCGATGGGGATCTCCACGTCGCCGCCCACGCGGCGGATCTTCCGCTCCTGGATCACCCGGAGGAGCTTGGCCTGCAGGTCCATGCTCATCTCCGAGATCTCGTCCAGGAAGAAGGTGCCCCCCGCCGCCACCTCCAGCAGCCCCCGCTTCTCCCGGTCGGCGCCGGTGAAGGCCCCCTTCTCGTGCCCGAAGAGCTCGCTCTCCAGCAGGTTGTCGGGGAGCGCCGCGCAGTTGATGGCCATGAAGGGGCGCGCCGAGCGCCGGCTGTTGGTGTGCAGCGCCTTCGCGATCAGCTCCTTCCCCGTGCCGCTCTCGCCCGCGATGAACACGCTCGCGTCCGTCGGCGCCACGCGCGAGATCACGCTGAACACCTTCTGGATGGTCTCGCTGGTGCCGATGATGTTCTCGAAGGAGTAGTGCTTCTTGAGCTGGTCGCGCAGGCTGGCGTTGTCCCTCACCAGCTTCACCTGCTGCGCCGCGCGCCCGATCAGGATACGCAGCTGCGTGGCGGTGAAGGGCTTGGGGATGTAGTCGTAGGCGCCGGCCCGGATCGCCTCGACCGAGCTGTCGACCGTGGCGAAGCCGGTGATCATCACCACCAGCGTCTCGGGCGCCAGCTTCTTGATGTCCTTGAGCAGGTCCAGCCCGCTGGTGTCGGGGAGGTTCAGGTCGGTGAGCACGATGTCGGGGCGCTGCCGCCGCACCACCTCGAGCGCGTTGCGTCCGCGCCCCTCGGTGTACACGGTGTACCCTTCGCTGGCCAGGATCTGCCCGCAGCTCTTGACCAGCAGCTCCTCGTCGTCCACGATCAGCACGGTGATCGGGATGTCGTTTTCGGGCGTGTCGCTCATGCGTGTTGGCGTAAAGGGCGCTTTGGGTGGGTCACCGCGGACGGGAGATGCCGCGGCCGCGGGACAGTGGAGCCCGCGCATTGGGGAGAATATGCCACACCCGGGTGGGCCGCGCCATAGTCGCACTGTCCACAAGGGGGGCTTCGCCCCGAGTTCGCAGAGGCACGGAGAGAACAACGTACCGAAAAAAGACCCACGCCCGCCTCGGATCTCGCGATCGAAGCGGGCGTGGGTCCATAGTTGGCCGGCGGCGCCGTACTCTCCCACCGGGTGGCCCCGGCAGTACCATCCGCGCAGCGGGTTTTCACTTCCGAGTTCGGGATGGGATCGGGTGGATCCCCCGCGCCATAGCCACCGGCCGTAAAGGTCGGGCGTGGTCCT
>JBJMPM010000275.1:0-4387 GCA_045803205.1 Longimicrobiaceae bacterium | reverse complement strand
CCGCGCCTCTGCGTGAGAAAGCTGCCGTCTCCGTTACCCGGCCGTCTCCATCCCGTAGCGCAGCAGCTTGCGGTACAGGGTGGAGGGGTCGATGCCGAGCACCTCGGCGGCGCGCGTCTTGTTCCCCCCCTCCGCCTGCAGCACCCAGTGGATGTAGGCCCGCTCGATGATCTCGAGCGTGGGGTTGGGCGGAAGGGAGGCCTGCACCAGCGGCTGCGGCGCGCGCTCGGTGATCTTGGCCGGGAGGGCATCGGGGCCGATCTCCTCTCCCGGCGTCATCACCGCCGCGCGCTCCAGCGCGTTCTCCAGCTCGCGCACGTTCCCCGGCCAGTCGTACCCCTGCATCGCCTCGAGCGTCTCCGGCACGAGCCGAACCTTGCGCCCGCGGCTGGCGGCGAAGCGCTGCAGGAAGTGCTCGGCCAGCAGCGGCACGTCGTCGGGCCGGTCGCGCAGCGGCGGCAGGTGCAGGGTGATCACGTTCAGCCGGTAGAAGAGGTCGCTGCGGAAGCCGCCGCGGCGGATCTCCTCGTCCAGGTCGCGGTTGGTGGCCGCCACGATGCGCACGTCCACCGGCACCGCCTCCGTGGCGCCCACCGGGATCACCTCGCGCTCCTGCAGCACGCGCAGCAGCTTCACCTGCGTGGCGGGCGACATCTCCCCCACCTCGTCCAGGAAGAAGGTGCCGCCCTTGGCCGCCACGAAGAGCCCCTGCTTGTCGCGCACCGCGCCGGTGAAGGAGCCGCGCACGTGCCCGAAGAGCTCGCTCTCCAGCAGGTTCTCGGGGAGCGCGCCGCAGTTGATGGAGACGAAGGGGCCGTCCGCCCGGCCGGAGAGCTCGTGGAGGTAGCGGGCCAGCACCTCCTTCCCGGTGCCGCTCTCGCCGGAGATGAGCACGGTCGAGTCGGTGGGGCCGACGGTCTCGGCCAGCTTGAGCGCCTCCAGGAAGGGGCGGCTCTTCCCGATGGGGCGCACCGCGTCGCCCCGGTCGCGGCGGCGGATCTCGGTGCGGAGCTGCTGGTTCTCGCGCTTGAGCTGGCGGCTCTCCGAGGCGCGGCGCACGATGGCCAGCAACTCGTCGTTGGCGAAGGGCTTCTGGATGTAGTAGAAGGCCCCCTCGTTCACCGCGCGGATGGCGGTCTGCAGCGACGCCTGCGCGGTCATCAGGATCACCGGGAGCGAGGGGTCCAGCTCGCGCGCGGCCAGCAGCACCTCCAGCCCGCCCACGCTGGGCATGCGCACGTCGGTGAGCACCACGTCGGGGCGCTGCTCGCGCATCCGGTCGATCCCCTGCTGCCCGCCCACCGCCGTCTCCACCGCGAACCCCTCGCGCTTGAGCAGGATGCGCAGGGTGTCGAGGATGGCGGTCTCGTCGTCTACGATCAGGACTCGCGTCTCGCTCACGTTCGCTCTTCCTCCAGGCCCGGCGGCGACAGGGCCGCCTCGCCGTTCTCCTCGGTCTCGGGGACGTAGAGGGTGAAGGTGGTCCTCCACCCCGGGCGCGGCTCGTCGACGAACACCGCGCCGCCGTGCGCCTCGGCCGCGCGCTGCACCAGCGCCAGCCCCAGCCCCGTGCCGCCGGGGCGCTGGGTGAAGAAGGGCTCGAACACGTGCTCCGCGTCGGCCGCCGGCACCCCCGGGCCGGTGTCGGAGACGCGGATGCGCACGGCGCGGGTGGAGCTGAGCGCGGTGGACAGAATGTCGCTCTCCACCACGTCGAGCGCCACCTCCACCTTCCCCCCCGGCCCCGCCCACTGCACCGCGTTGAGCACCAGGTTCAGCACCGCGCGGTGCAGCAGGTCCTCGTCCGCCGCGACCACGGCGCCGGCGGCGGAGGGGTCCACCTCGAACCGCACCTCGCGCCCCTCGGCGTGGGGGTGCGCACGGGCCACGTCCAGCGCCTCCTTCACCAGCCCGCCCAGGTGCAGCAGGTCCGGGGCGCGCACCTGCACCCGGGCGAAGTCCAGGAACTCGGTGAGCAGGCGCGAGAGGCGGTCGCTCTCGCGCACCACCAGGGCGCGCAGCACCGCGCGGTCCTCGGGGTCCACCCCGTCGGCGGCGAGCTGCTCGGTGGCGCTGCGGATGGAGGCCAGCGGGTTCTTGATCTCGTGCGCCAGCGAGGCGGAGAGCCCGGCCACCGCCTCCAGCAGCTCGGCGCGGCGGCGCAGCCCCTCCATCTTCTTGCGGCCGGTGATGTCCTGGAAGATGGCGGTGGCGGAGGGCGGGTCGGTGCGCTCCAGCAGCGTGGTGCTCACCCCCAGCACGGTGCCGTCCTCCCGCTCCTCGGTCTCGTGGCGCCGCACCGGCTCGCGCTCCTCGAGGGTGGCCCGGATCACCCGCCCGAAGCCGGGGGCCAGCCGGTCGAGCTCGTCGATCACGGGGTGCCCCACCCGGCCGGAGAGGTCCTCTCCCAGCAGCTCGGCGGCGGCGGGGTTCACGTACGCCAGGCACCCGGTGCCGTCCACGGTGAGCACGCCGGCGGCGATGCCGGAGAGCACGTCGTCGGTGTCCAGGCGGAGCTGCTGGAGCTGCGTCTCCATCTCGCCCAGCAGGGCGCCGGTGCGGCGCAGCCGGTCGCCGATGGAGCCGGTGACCACCGCCACGGCGGTGAAGAGCGCGCCCTGCAGGAGCACGGCGGCGTCGATGGTGTGCGCGCTCCACGCCACGTCGGCGAAGTAGAGGATGCTCACCAGCACGCCGATCAGCACCCCGCCGACGATCGGCAGCATCACCGCGGCCTCGACCACCACCAGCACGTAGAGCGGGGCGAAGCTGCTGTCGCGCGCCCCGGTCACGTGCACCACCCCCGTGACCAGCAGGGCGTCGAAGAGCACCTGCAGGTAGAGGAGGCCGCGGCTCATCGGCCGCTGCCGCAGGTGCGACCACCAGGTAGAGGCGGCGGTGAAGGCCAGGGTGGCCACCAGCATGAGCGTGGCCCCGAGCGAGGTGCGTGGGGCCACGGTCTCCCACGCCCAGGCCGCGGCCACGAAGATCCCCGCCGCCAGCGCGACGCGCCCCAGGTAGAGCCACGACAGCAGGCGGCGCCGCTCGGGGATGGTGGAGAAGCTGGTCTTCACCGGGGCCGGGGCTCGGGCGGAAAGGGGCGTAAACCGTTGAGGCACATTGTCCGGGGCGGGGCGGCCGAAGTCAAGGGAAGGGGGGCTGCGCCCCGAGAACGCAGAGGAACAGAGAGGGCGCAGAGGTACAGAGAGAACCTCGCCCGCTCGCGCGGAGTACCATCCGTTCCCATTTTCCCCGCACGATGAAGTCTACCGCTCCGCTGATCCTGCTCCTTTCCGCGACGCCGCTCGCGGCGCAGACGCGGCCCGCGCCGGCGCTGCTGGGCCGCGTGGTGACGCCGCCGCCGGCCGTGTACGTGCCGCCGGCGGTGGCGCACCCGCCGCGCGGCGCGCCGGAGGGGTGCACCCTCCGCGACATCACGAAGCTGGGGCGCAACCCGACGTCCGCCGAGCTGCGCTGCCGCTACGGGGCGCGCGGGCCGGGGCGCTTCGGGCTGCTCTCGTACCTGGACGTGCCCGTCTACCAGCCGCGCACGCCGATGCCGGGGACGCACGTGGTGGGCGTGCCGGGAATGCCGCACCCGGCGCTGGGCGAGAGCTACGAGCAGTGGGAGTGGCGGGTGCTGCGGAGCACGTACGGCGCCTCGGCGCGCACCGTTCGCGGCGAGACGCGGCTGCTGGACCCGCTCTTCGCCTCGCGGCTGGTGGAGTTCGAGCGGCGGCTCCGGGTGCGCGGGGTGCGCGCGTCGCGCCGAGAGACCTGGCGCGCGCCGGAGCGGCAGGCGTGGCTCTTCCAGCAGGGGCGCTCGCGCCCCGGGCCCATCGCCACCTCGACGCTCACCTCGTGGCACAACCGCGTCGACGCGCTGGGCCGCCCCGCCGCCCGCGCGGCCGACTACGCGGTGGCGGCGCGCGACCTCCCCGCCTTCCACCAGGTGGCGGCGGAGCTGGTGCTGGAGACGTACGGCGCGGACTCGAACGACCCCGGCCACGTCTACCTTCCCGACACCGAGTCGGCCACGGGGATGGAGGTCGCGGTGCTGCGCCTCCTCCCGCGCGTGCCCCACGTGACGCTGGAGACCGGCCGCCCGTACGACGAGCAGCCGATCCCCGGGATGCCGAACTACTGGCGCGAGCTGGCGGCGCTCTTCGTCACGCGCTGGGAGCCGTGGGCGAACACGGACGTCATCCTTCCCGCCGTCGCCCTCGGCCCGGTGCACATCAGGCGCTGATACTAAATCCGCCTGAACACTTGATGTTGACGCAACCCGACCCGACGACGTCATCCTGAGGCCGGCCATGCAGCAATCATCGTCCGCAGAATGATTTGCAGGCCGAAGGATCTATAACCGCGTCAGCACGTGAGTCAG
>JBJMPM010000252.1:0-12981 GCA_045803205.1 Longimicrobiaceae bacterium | reverse complement strand
GACCGCCTCCTCTTCGGCAAGGACTCGTTCCAGCCGGAGGAGTACCCGTACTACTGGCGCGTCTTCGAGACGCACGACGACTACTTCGACTACTACCGCCCCTACCACGCCTTCTGGAAGCTCTACGGCATCGACCTCCCGGACCCGGTGCTGAAGAAGCTGTACTACCAGAACGCGCTGCGCATCACCCCCGGCCTCCCGCAGACCGGCTGGCCGCGCTAGGACCAAACGGCGGTCTCTCACAGAAGCACGGAGGGCAATGGAGACGATCTCTCCGTGGCGCTTCTGTGCGTCTGCGATACCAGTTTGCCGAGCACAGTTCTGAATTCCAGTCTCCTGACCAAAGAGGTCTCACACGGAGTCAACGGAGTCAGCGGAGTAGTTCTCCGTTAACTCCGTTGACTCCGTGTGAGACCTTCAGTTCGAGGATCTGATCCTGAACGAAACTCTGCAAAGCGGTATGAGAGGAAAAGCTCAGTTGTCCGTGAGGTCGGTGGGAAGACTGCTGTAGTACTCCTCCAGCGAGCTGAGCGTGATCTCGCGGTTCCCACGCTCGCCCTCCGGCAGCCCGCGGCGGGCGGAGAGCCACGGCTGCTCACGATGGGTGAGGTCGCTGAGCCACTGGGCAGACCTGCCGCCGTAGAACCCGAGGACGGCGTCGACCGTCGCCCGCTCGTCGCAGGTCAGGCGCTGCGCGTCTCCCCGCGGCCACTCGCACACCTCGAACGACCCGCGGTGCACGTCGTAAAGCTCGCGCACGACCGGCCCGTTCGCCCACGCCTCGATCCTCTCCGGGAAGAGCGGGCGCTCATCCCAGACCACCGACCAGGCCTGTGAGTAGTAGACCAGCTTCTGGAGCTTCATCGCCGTCATCCTCCCCCGCCGGGAGAGGATGTACGCCGCGACGTCGTGTACGGAAGCCATCGAGGATCTCCGCGCGAGACCGGATCGGGACCGTTCCAAAACTACCACACCTTACAGTCACTGTCAAGGCTGTCCATAAGTTGCACCGCCCCAACGACGCGCAGCAGCCGGAGGCGCAAAGAGAGCCTCTGCGTACTCTCAGTTCCTCTGCGTCTCTGCGTGAGACGGCCGTAAAAGCCAGCGGTCCCGCGACTCCCAGGGAGCCGCGGGACCGCCTGCCTGCCGCACCAGCGCCTCAGCTCGAGTGCGCCACCGAGCTCAGCGGCACCCGGATGTGCAGCGTCGGGATGGTCGCCAGCGCCGCGGGCGAGGGGAGCACCGGGAAGGTGCTCAGGAACCACGCGATGCTGCCGAAGAACAGCCCCGCGAACCCGAGCGCGATCCCGATCTCCGGAATGCCCAGCGGCAGCCCCGGGTGCTCGGCCGTGTTCCACACCGACGGGTAGGTGATCAGGAAGCGCTCCAGCCAGTGCCCGACCACGATCACCGCCGACACCCCCGCCAGCACCCCCGACGCCAGCTTCGGCGCGCGCGGAAGGAGCGAGAGGAAGGGGAAGACGAACACGCACGAGACCATCACGTCCACCACGAGCGTGAAGGGCGCATGGAAGCGCTGCACGAAGAACTCCTGCTCGTGCGGGAGGATGCCGTACCAGATCACCACGTACTGCGACCAGTTCACGTACATCCAGAACACCGAGTACGCGAAGATCAGCTTCCCCAGGTCGTGGAACTGCTGCCGCCCGATGTAGTCCTCGAAGCGGAAGTGGCGGCGCGCCCACACCATCAGGATCGCCGTCATCGCCAGCCCCGAGTGGAAGGCGCTGACGAGGAAGGTGACCGGGAACATGGTGCTGAACCAGTGCGGGAGCATGGTCATCGCCTGGTCGATCGCGATCACCCCCCAGATCACCGCGAAGAGGAGGGCGGTGACCGGCGCCAGCCGCATGGCCAGCTTGCGCGAGCGCAGCGCCTCTTCCGCCACCCCGCGCCAGGTGCCGCCGGTGAGGGTGCGGTAGATCCCCGGCCCCGGCGCGCCGTGCAGGTCCGGGCGCAGCATGTGGTAGGCGAACCAGAACATCAGCCCGTAGAGCACCACCAGCCCCAGCACGTCGCGCAGCAGCATCCCCGTGGGGTTCAGCCATGCGCTCTTCGCCTCCAGGATGGGGTCGCCCTGGATCTTCCCCCACCAGTGCTCGAACCAGACCGGGCGCCCGGGGAGCTTGAGCAGGAAGAGGACGAAGCTCAGCGGCAGGAAGGCCACCCCCGCGAGCGCCAGGCGCCGGATGGGCCAGCTCCAGCGGGAGTTGGTGATGTGCTGCGAGATCGCGAACACCACCATCCCCACCGCCACCGACGACCAGAAGAGCCAGTTGAAGTGGATCGACAGCCACATCCGCTCGCGGTCGCCCCCGAGGAACGCCGCCGCGATGCCGATCAGGACCAGGAGGGCGATCGCCCCCCACGCCGCCCCCGAGACGGCGAGCCGCCGGAAGGGGACGCGGGTGGGAATCTCACCGTGATGCGCTGCCATTTCGCTTCTCTCTCGTTCGGTCGGTCAGCGCGGAGCCGGCGGCGCCGCCGGGGCCGGAGCGGGAGCCGCGGCCGGAGGCTGCGGCGTCGTGGTCGCCGGCGCGGGCTGCTGCGCCGAGGTGCCGGGCGCGGCGGGCGCCACGGGCTGCAGCGCGGCCGCCGTGGGCGGCGCGCTCCCCGTGCGCGCGGGCGTGTTGCCGGCGGCCGCCTGCAGGGTGCGGACGTATTCCACCACCGCCCAGCGGTCGCCGTGCGTCACCCGCTCGCCGTACGGGGGCATCAGCCCGCGCCCGGCGGCGATCACCGCGTAGATGTAGCCGTCGGCCTTGCCCGCGGTGAGCGCGCTGTTGATCGCCGGCGCGCTCGGGAAGCGGCCGAAGGTCTTCCCCCCCGCCGTAGCCGGCCGCGCCACGGGCCCGTTCCCCTCGCCCTGCGGGCCGTGGCAGACCATGCAGTTGTTGTTGAAGACCAGCGCGCCGCGCGCCAGCACCGCGGGCGTCACGCCGCCGGCGTACGGGTTCCGCAGCGTGGGCGCCACGCTGTCGAGTTGCGTGCTGCTGAAGTGCGCCGGCAGGTCGCCCATGGGGCTCCCCGAGGGCACGGTGTGCGGCGCCGGCAGGCGCGGCATGGCGTAGGGATCGGGAATCACGCTGCGCCGCATGTTGGCGAGCTGCGGCACCTTCCCGCTGGCCACGTCGATGTCGTAGCCCGCCCAGTCGGTGCACGCCGGCAGCAGCGCGCACGCGAGCGCGGCGAGCGCCAGCCTCTTAGCGGTGGTCAACCAGCACCTCCTCGCTCCCCGCGTCGGAGAGGATCCGTTGCACCTCGTCGTAGCGGTCGCGCGGGGCGTGCGCGAACACGCCGAAGTTCCCGCCGGTGAACGAGGGATGGTACATGGGCGCCTCCTCGGGCCCGATGTGCGGGAGCCGCGCCAGGAGGAAGAGCCCCGCCACCGTCGACAGCGCGCCGATCAGGATGGTGAGCTCGAACATGATCACGCTGAAGGCCGGGAGCGACACGATCTCCTTGCCGCCCACGATCAGCGGCAGGTCGATCGAGGTCCAGGTCGCCAGCGCCGTACCCGCCGCGGTGCCGGTGAAGGCGCCGGTGAGGGTGAAGATGCGCACCGGGCTCTCCGGCGACTGCAGCGCCTCCTCGATCTCGTGGCGCGGGGTGGGGGCGTACACCGTCAGCTCGTACCCCTTCGCCTTCAGCGCCCGGATGGCGTCGGTGGCCGTGTCCAGGTGCGGGAACACGCCCAGCACGCCCGTGCGAAGCTTGCTCATCGGCTCCCTGCGTGGTCGAAGTAACCGGTCGGGAGCAGCCCCGCCTGACCCGAGGCGTCGACCTCGGCATGGTCCGCCGGGTCCTGGCGGCGCATGGGCGGGGGCAGCACCTCCTTGATCTCGGCGATCGAGAGCCCCGGCAGGTAGCGCAGGAAGAGCAGGAACCACATGAAGAACCACCCGAAGCTCCCCAGGAGGATGCACGCCTCCACCCAGGTGAGGTGGTAGTTCATGAACTTCCAGGGCTCGTAGCTGTGGGCGAGGCTCGGCACGATGATCACGAAGCGCTCCCACCACATCCCGATGTTCACGAAGATCGAGATCAGGAAGAAGGCGTTCAGGTTGCGCCGGATCTTCGGGATCCACAGCAGCTGCGGGACGAAGGCGTTGAAGGTGATCATGCTCCACCCCGCCCACCAGTACTGCCCCGTCACGCGGTCCCAGAACACGTCGCGCTCGAAGAGCTCCCCCGAGTACCAGGCCATGAAGTACTCCATCCCGTACGCGTACCCCACGATGAGCGAGGTGAGCAGGAGGAGCTTGGCCAGCCGGTCGTAGTGGGTGGGGGTGAAGTACGCCCCCAGCCCGAAGATGCGGTGCACCGGCACCATCAGCGTGACCACCATCGCCACGCCGGAGAGGATGGCGCCGGCCACGAAGTAGGGCGCGAAGATGGTCGTGTGCCACCCGGGGACGATGGAGACCGCGAAGTCCCACGACACCACCGAGTGCACCGAGAGCACCAGCGGGGTGGCCAGCGCGGCCAGGAAGAGGTAGGCGCGGGTGAAGTGGCGCCACTCGCGGTCCGTTCCCTTCCACCCCAGCGAGAGGATGGTGTAGACCCGCTTCCGCATCGGGTTGGTCGCCGTGTCGCGCGCCGCCGCGATGTCGGGGATCAGGCCGATGTAGAAGAAGACCGAGCTCACCGTGAGGTACGTGGTCACCGCGAACACGTCCCAGAGCAGCGGCGAGCGGAAGTTGGGCCAGAGGTGCCGCTGGCTGGGGAGCGGGAGGAGCCAGTAGAAGAACCAGGGGCGCCCGATGTGGATGATCGGGAAGAGCGCCGCGGTGAGCACCGCGAACACCGTCATCGCCTCGGCGAAGCGGTAGATCGACTGCCGCCAGGGCGCGCGGAAGAGGTAGAGGATGGCGGAGATCAGCGTCCCCGCGTGGCCGATGCCGACCCAGAACACGAAGGTGGTGATGTACACCCCCCACCCCACCGGGTTGGTGAGGCCGCTCATCCCCAGGCCGAACCAGACGTTGTGCAGCTCGGCGATCACCATCAGCCCCACCAGCCCGATCGCCATGCCGAGGAGGGCCAGGTACCCCTTCCCGGGCTTGGTGAGCAGCCGGTCGGCGTCGCGGTTGACCTGCTCGTAGCTCTCGACGTCCGGGTGGAAGGCGGACCGGATCACGGTCGGCTCAGTCGTGGTCGCCATGGCTCAGTGCCCTCCCGGCTGTGCGCCCGCCTGCGGCGTGTGCTCGGTGCCGCCCATCTCCGCGGTGGGCTCGGCCTCGTGCGACGAGTTCTTCGGCTCGTGCAGCGTGACCTTCTTCAGGTAGACGACGGCCGGCTGCGTGTTCAGCTCCTGCAGCGCGCGGAAGCCGCGGTTGCTGGTGGCCGCCTTCGCCACCGCGCTCCCGGGGTCCCGGATGTTGCCGAAGGCGAACACCTCGGTGGGGCACGCCTGCACGCAGGCCGGCACCACCTCGCCGTCGCGCACGTGGCGCCCCTCGGCCGCCGCCCGCCGCTCGCCCTCGTGGATGCGCTGCACGCAGAAGGTGCACTTCTCCATCACCCCCTTCTCGCGCACGGTCACGTCGGGGTTCAGCTGCCAGTTGAGCGGCTCGCTGAACTCGTAGGTGAACCAGTTGAACACCCGCACCTTGTAGGGGCAGTTGTTCGCGCAGTAGCGGGTGCCCACGCAGCGGTTGTAGACCTGCCCGTTCAGCCCGTCGGGGGTGTGGTACGCCGCGTAGACGGGGCACACCGGCTCGCAGGGCGCGTTGTTGCAGTGCTGGCAGAGCATGGGGAGGAAGCGCACGTCGTCCGTGGCCTCGTCGCGGTATGCCGCCTCGTTCTCGCGCCCGGGGTCGAAGTAGCGCTCGATCCTGAGCCAGCTCAGGTCGCGCCCGCGCTTGTTCTCCGTCGGCCCGACCACGGGGACGTTGTTCTCCGCGTAGCAGGCCACCGTGCACGCCGCGCAGCCGATGCAGCGGGCCAGGTCCACCGCCATCGCCCAGCGCGTGTCGCCGGGGATGTACTGGCCGTACTCCGTGCCCGGCGTGGGGTAGCCGCCCGCCGGGTCGGTGGTGGTCTCGGCCGGCTTGAAGCCGCCGTTCCCCTTCAGCTCCTCGATCTTCTGCTCCGTGCCGGGGATGATCCCCGGGCCGCGGGCGTCGAACCCCTGGATGGCGGCGAGCGAGATGGCCTGCGCCACCTCGCGGTCGTGCTGGATGCGCACGCCGTTCTCGTACAGCCCCTGGAAGCGCGGGCCCACGCCCTCGCCGGTGGCGCGCAGCGTCACCTTCGTCCCGTAGGTCACGAAGGCGCCGGTGGACGCGTCGACCGCGCCGCCCAGCAGCCGCATCGGGTTGGCGCCGCGCCCCTGGGTCCAGCGGCCGAAGCCCTCGTGCCCCATCCCCATCTGGATGGCGACGGCGTCCTCGCGCACCCCGGGCCAGACGTAGGCGGGGAGCTCGATCGACCCGTGCGGCGACCGCACCTCCAGCCCGTCGCCCTGCTTGACGCCCAGGCGCTCCGCCACGCGCGGGTGCACCTCCACCCACATGTCCCACGGCACCTTGGTGACCGGGTCCGGGAGCTCCAGCATCCACGGACGGTTCGCGGTGCGGCCGTCGTAGAAGCGGTAGCTGGGATAGACCACCAGCGCGTAGCCGTTCGCCTCGCCCTCGAAGGTCGGCGCGGCCGCACCACCCGCGGCCGGAGCCGGGGCCGCCGCGACCGGCGCGGGAGCCGGAGCCGCCGGGGTCTGCGTGGCGCCGGCGGGCGTCGCCGCCGCGGCAGTGGCCGGAGCGACGACGGCGGGAGCAGCACCCGCGCCCGCTGCCACCGCGCCGGTGAAGACGCCGCCCCGCTTCAGCGCGTCGCGCCAGGCGGAGCCCGTCGCGGTGCCCGCCCAGGCGGCCACCAGGTAGTCGTAGTAGGTCGTCGCGCCGCCCGCGGAGGGAATCGCCGCGCCCATCCGCTGCGCGATGGAGAGGAGCGCGTCGCCCACCTGCCTGGTGTTGAACACCGGGCGCATCCCCGGCTGCACCAGGTCGAGCACGCCGGGCTGCGGCGCGTAGTCGTCCCAGCTCTCCAGGAAGTGGCTCTGCGGGAGGATGAAGTTGCAGATCCGCGACGTGTCGTCGGGGAAGCTGGAGAAGGAGATGCGCACCGGCACCTTCTTCAGCGCCTGCGCGAACTTCAGCCCCCCCGGCAGGGTGAAGACGGGGTTCGAGGCGTCGATCAGGATCGCCCGCACCTGCCCGGCGTTCATCTGCTGGATGAGCTGAACGATCGGCCGCATGTCCGCCGGCCGTGCCGCCGGACCCGCGGCGCCGCCGCGGTTGAGGCGAGCGACGGCCGCGTCGAGCCCCGCGGGGGCGTTGGAGCGGAGCGCCGCGCCCGGGCCGAGCGCCACGGCGCGCCGGGAGCCGCGGTACCACTCGATCGCCGTCTGCAGCTTGCGCGCGTCGACGCCGGCCGCGGCCGCGCCGGCGGCGTCGCCCGAGGCCAGCGCGTCGGCCACGATCGCCTCGGCGCCGGGCCTGCAGCTCAGCCAGAGGTCGGCGTTCAGGCCGGTGAGCGGCCGGTGCGGGCCCACCCAGATGAAGCGCCCGCGCACGCCGCCCTTCCGGTAGGCGTGCATCTGGGCGAACTGCCAGGCGTAGTCGACCGGCGAGCCCCAGGTCTCCAGGAAGTCCGCGCCGAAGGCGATCAGCAGGTCGGCGGTGCGGAAGTCCAGGCCGCGCGGGGTGTCCTCCAGCGGCGCGTAGGCCACGCGGCGCGCGCCGACGGCGGCCGCGAACTCGTCGGCCAGGCGCGCCATCGTCCCCGTGTAGTTGCCGGAGAGGTAGACGATGGAGCCGCGCACCGCCGCGAGCTGGGCCGCCACCTGCTGCTCGGCCACGCTCCAGCTCACGTTGCGCGGCGCGCCGACGTCGCTCTCCTCGATGATGGGGCCGCGGTAGCGGTCGGGGTGGTAGAGCCCCTGCACCGAGGCCTGCCCGCGCGCGCAGGTGCGGCCGTGCGACACCGGGTGGGCGGGGTTCCCCTCCACCTTGGTCACCCGCCCCTCGTGCGTCTCCACCAGGATCCCGCACCCGGCCGGGCATTCGCGGCAGGTGCTGGTGTAGAAGGTGGCCGTCCCGGGGACGACGTCCTCCGGGGGGATGACGTAGGGGATCAGCTTGTCGACCTGCTGCGTGGAGCACCCCACGGCCGCGACCCCCGCCCCCGACACCCCCACCACCTTGAGGAAGTCGCGCCTCTTCATTCCGTCAGCCATGCTTGCTCCTGGCTCGGGGAGCGCCCGCGGCGGCACCGGCCGCCCGCGCCCCGCCCTCTCCGGCGGTGATCATCAGTAGTGGCACGCCACGCAGTCGGTGGTGGCGCGCTGCCGCGGCCGGGTGGCGGCCACCCCGCGCGTGTCGTTCCCCCGCGCGCCCAGCTCGCGCACGCGGCGCACGAAGGACGAGCGCTGCCGCACGGAGGCCTCCTCGGCCGCCGAGAGCTCGGTGTTGCCGCGGTGGCAGTCGATGCACCACCCCATCCGCAGCGAGGAGAACTGGTAGACCTTCTTCATCTCCTGCACCTTGCCGTGGCAGGTCTGGCACTGCAGCCCGGCGTTCACGTGCATGAAGTGCGGGAACTTGGCGTGCTCGGGGATCTTGTGGACGCGCACCCAGGGGATGGCCTCGCCGCGCTTCCAGTAGCCCACCAGCAGGTTGGCGTTGCGGTTCCACAGGGTGTCGCGGTCCGCCGTGGGGAAGGCGAGCGCCGCCTGCGACGCCACGGCGCCCGGCATGCTGCTCCCCGGCACGTGGCACCCCACGCAGAGCTGCACGCTGGGGATGCCGGCGTCGACCGAGCGGTCGGCGGTGTAGTGGCAGTACATGCAGGGGATCTGGTTCTGCCCCGCGTGCACGCTGTGGTAGAAGGCGATCGGCTGCTCCGGCCCGTCGCTCTCGTCGGCCGAGTACCCGCGGCACGACGTGGCGGCGACCGCGAGCAGCGCGAGGCCCAGTGTGGTGACGACTCTCTTCATGTGTGCCCGAGCCGAGATAACCGTTGCCGCCGCCGCCCGCCGGGGTCCTTGTCCCCGCCGGCCGCCGCGGCTCCCCCGCACCCCGCGCGAAAGCCCCTCTCGTCTGGCCCGCCCGGAAGCACACCCATATAGCACGCGGAAAAACAAACGGCAATGCCCGCCGGGCACTTGCGCGCACGACGGGCACCCTGCTGCTACCGAGGCTCCGGCAACGGCCGTCTCACGCAGAGACGCAGAGGAACCGAGAGGGCGCGGAGGGCTCCCTCACCCTCCGCTGCGGCGGTGCTCGACCATGGCGCAGCGGTCCTGCACCACGCGGATGCCGGCCTCGGCCAGGCGGCGGGCCGCGTCGTCGTTGCGGATGCCGCTCTGCATCCACACCACCTTCGGCTTCGCCTTCAGGATGTCGTCCACGTGGGGCGGCACGTCCTGGCTGCGGCGGAACACGTTCACCATGTCCACGCCGCCCGGGATGTCGGCCACCTTGCGGTAGACGTGCTGCCCCAGGATGTGCGTGGCGTCGGGGAAGTAGACGGGGACGGGAATGACCTCGTACCCCGCGCGCTGCAGGTACTCGGGAACGTAGAAGGCCGGCTGCCCCGACTGTGCCTCCGTCTTGATCCCCAGCACCGCGATGCGCTTCACCTCGCGCCAGATCTGCGCGATCCCCTCCTGCGTGGTGACCAGGTTCTCCTGCCAGCTCTCCGCCATGCGTGGCACTCCCGTCATGCGTGGACCTGATCGGCCGACCGCCATTCCGCCGGGTTGAAAACCGACGGGTTGGAAACCCGCCGCTGCAACAGCACAAAATCCGCCTTCGCGGATTCAACCGCAGGCTTCGCGCCGACCCGCACATCATGGCGGCCGACGTGATGCCGGCGGAACACACCTCGGCCGACGCGCAACCCGCGAAGGCGGGTTTCGTGCCGTTCCAGCGGCGGGTTTTTAACCCGCCGTCGGGTTTCCAACCCGCCGGCGCGCCGTTCACGCCACCGACCAGCGCTCCACCTCGCCGCCCGGCACGCGGACGGCGCGCCCGTGGCGCTCCAGGTAGTGGAGGTGCGCCAGCGTCTCGCGCACCGCGTGCAGCAGGTTGTCCGCGGGGAGGTCGCCGAAGATGGCGTGCGCCACGCCATACGCCGAGAGCGGCCGGGCGGCGAGCACCGCCTCGATCTGCTCGTTGCGCCCGGTGTGGTGGCTGAGGATCGCGTCGATCCTCGGCACCAGGTCGGTGAAGGGCTCGCCATGCGAGGGGAGCACCAGATCCACCGGGAGGCGGCGCAGCGACAGCAGCGAGTCCAGGTAGTCCGAGAGCGGCTCGTTGGCGTAGAGGTCGGCGCCCACGTTGGGGGAGATGCGCGGGAGCACGTGGTCGCCGGTGATCAGGATGCGCCGCTCCGGGTGGTGCACCGTCACGTGCCCCGGCGAATGGCCCGGCGTGTGGATCCATTCCCATCCCCCGCCCCCCGGCAGCGGCCCGCGCTCGCCGCGGAAGAGGATGTCCGGGTGGAAGCGGGTGTAGAAGCCGTGGATCACGTCGCTCGCCCGCAGGAAGGCGGGGACCACCTCCGCGGGGACGCCGAGGCGCGCGAAGGCACCGGCGGCGCCGGCGCGGTCCTCGGGCCAGCGGTCCACGAAGCGGCGGGCGAGCTTCTCCTCCTCCTCGTGGATGGCCACCCGCGCACCGCTCCACTCGCGCACCGGCCCGGCCAGGCCGTAGTGGTCCGGGTGCGCGTGGGTGAGGACGACGTACGCCAGGCTCTCGGGCGTGACCCCCACGTGCCCCGCGGCCTCGCGCAGGGCGTAGCGCGCGAGCGGGGTGTCGATCCCCGTGTCCACCAGGGTGTGCCCGGCCTCGCCCTCGATCAGCCATGCCGCGACCTCGCCGGGGGGGAAAGGGAGCGGAACGGAGACGCGGTGGACGCCGGGGGCCACCTGCACGGGGGCGGAGGTCACGGGGGTCACTCCCTACTCGTCGGGGAAAAAGCGGCGGTCGGCTTCCGCGTGCTCCACCAGGAGCTTCGCGGGGGCGAAGCGCCTGCCGTGCTTCGCCTCGAGCGCGCGCAGGCGCTGCAGCACGTCGGCGGCGCCGACGGTGTCGACGTACCAGAAGGGGCCGCCGCGGAAGGGGGGGAAGCCGATCCCCATCACCGCCCCCACGTCGCCGTCGCGGGCGCTGTGCAGCACCCCCTCCTCCAGGGTGCGGATGGCCTCGTTCACCATCATCAGCCCCAGCCGGTCCTGGATCTCCCTGTGCTCCATCGGCTTCGGCGGCGGGTTGCCGATCAGGGCGTAGACGGCCTCGTCGGGGCCCGTCTTCTTCCCGTCGTCGCCGAACCTGTAGAAGCCCTTCCCGTTCTTCCGGCCCAGGCGCCCGTCGGCCACCATCTTCTCGATCACGGTCACGGGGACCATCCGGTCGGAGAAGGCCTCGGCCATGATCTTCCCCGCCTTCTGCGCCACGTCGAGCCCCACCTCGTCGTAGAGGGTGATGGGGCCCACGGGGTACCCCCACATCACCATCGCCTGGTCGATCTCCTCGATGCGCACCCCCTCCTGCAGCAGGAGCGCCGCCTCGGCCATGTAGGGGCTGAGGATGCGGTTGGCGAAGAAGCCGGGACTGTCGTTCACGATGATCGGCGTCTTCCCGATCTTCTTCCCCCAGGCGTGGCTGGTGGCCGTCACCCACGGCGCGGTGCCCGGATGGGTGATGATCTCCAGCAGCGGCATCTTGTCCACGGGGGAGAAGAAGTGCAGCCCGATCACGTGGTCCGGCCGGCTCGACGCCTCCGCCAGCTTCGCGATGGGGATGGTCGACGTGTTGGAGCCCAGCACGGTGCCGTCGCCGATGTGCGACTCGATCTCCTTGATGACGGAGTGCTTGATCGACACGTCCTCGAAGACGGCCTCTACGACGACGTCGGCGGTGTGGAAGCCGGTGTACTCGGTGGTGGCGGCCACCCTGTCGGTGACGGCGGTGATCTGGAAGGGCTTGGCCTTCTTCCGCTTGGCGCGCTTGACCAGGGTGTCGCGCGCGGTCTTGAGCCCCTTGGCCGCGGCCTCCGGCTTCACGTCCTTGAGCCGCACCCCCATCCCCGCCTCGGCGCTGACGACGGCGATCCCCGCGCCCATGAACCCCGCGCCGACCACGGCGACCTGGTCGACGTCCTTGGGCTTGGTGCCCTCGGGAACGGGCGGGTCGTTCTTGGCCGCGGTGCTGGCGAAGAAGAGGTGCACCAGCGAGCGCGCCTCGGGCGTCACCGCCAACTCGCCGAAGGCCTGCGCCTCCAGCTCCAGCGCCTCGTCCACCGGCCGGTCGAGCCCGCGCTCCACCACCTGCAGGAGGCGCAGCGGCGCGGGGTAGAGGCCGTGCGTCTTCGACATCACGCCTTGCCGCGCCTTCTTGAAGATGAAGCCGCGCAGCCCGGGAAGGTTCTCCGCGAACTTCGGCGAGCCGCGGCGGCGGGCGCCCTTCGGCTTGAGCTCACCGTTGGCGAGCGCCAGGGCGGCGCGCTTCGCCTCGCGCAGGAGCACGGGGGCGGGGACGGTCTCGTCCACGATGCCGGCGCTGCGAGCGCGGCGGCCGTCGAGCTGCTTGCCGGTGAGCATCAGGTCCAGCGACCCGGCCAGGCCGATCAGCCGCGGCAGCCGCGCGGTGCCGCCGGCGCCGGGGATGATGCCGAGCTGCACTTCGGGGAGGCCGAGCTTGGTCTTGGGCGAGTCGGTGGCGATGCGGTAGGAGCAGGCGAGCGCGGTCTCCAGCCCGCCGCCCAGCGCGGCGCCGTCGATGGCGGCGACGGTGGGCATCACCAGCCGCTCCAGCCGGCTCAGCAGCTTCTGCCCCTCGCGGCTGGCGAGCTCGCCGTCCGCCGGCGTCTTGAAATCCTTGAACTGCTCGATGTCGGCGCCGGCGATCCAGCTCCCCTTCTTGTCGGAGATGAGGATGGCGGCGCGCACGCCCT
>JBJMPM010000431.1:0-3231 GCA_045803205.1 Longimicrobiaceae bacterium | reverse complement strand
GCTCCGGGGAGAGCTCCACCGGGACCGTCGCGCCCCGGTACGTCTGCACCGCCGGGCGCGGATGGTCCGTCGGCAGCTCCAGCAGCGCGGGTGCGTCCGCCAGCCGCTCCCGCCAGTACGCCAGCTGCCGGTCCAGCACCTCGCCCGCCAGGTGCTCGCGCTGCCACACCGCGTAGTCGGCGTACTGCACCGCCAGCTCGGAGAGCGGCGACTCACGCCCCTCGCGGTACGCCGCGTACAGCGCCGACAGCTCCCGCAAGAGCACCCCCGTGCTCCACCCGTCGCTGACGATGTGGTGCATCGAGAGCAGCAGCACGTGGTCTTCGGCGCCCAGCCGCAGCAGCGCCGCGCGGAAGAGCGGGCCCGCGGCGAGGTCGAACGGCCGTGCCGCCTCCTCCCCGGCCCGGCGCCCGAGCGCCGCCTCGCGATCCGCCTCGCCGAGCCCCGACAGCTCCTCCACCGGCAGGGCGAAGCCGCCGAACGGCGCCACCACCTGAACCGGCGAGCCGTCCACCTCGGCGAAGGTGGTGCGCAGCACCTCGTGACGCCGGACGATCTCGCCCAGGCTCCGCTCCAGCGCCCGCTCGTCCAGCGCGCCCGTCAGACGCAGCGCGGCGGGGATGTTGTAGGTGGCGCTTCCCGGCTCCAGCCGGTCGATGAACCAGACCCGCTCCTGCGCGAAGGAGAGCGGCAGCGCCCCGTCACGCTCCACCGGCACCACCGGCGGAAGCACCGGCAGCTCCGCGCGGCGCATCTCCTCCACGCGCACCGCCAGCTCCGCCACCGTGGGCCCCTCGAAGAGCGCCCGCAGCGGCAGCTCCACGCCGAACAGCTCGCGGATGCGCGAGACCACCCGCGTGGCCAGCAGGGAGTGCCCGCCCGCCTCGAAGAAGTTCTCCTCCACCCCCACCCGCTCCAGGCGCAGCACCTCCGCCCAGATCCCCGCCAGCACCTCCTCGGCCGGCGTCCGCGGCGCCATGTACGCGGCCTCCGCGCCCCCGGCCTCCGGCGCCGGCAGCGCGCGGCGGTCCAGCTTGCCGTTCCCCGTCATCGGCAGCGCGTCCAGCAGGACCACCGCCGCGGGGACCATGTACTCCGGCAGGGTGCCGCGGACGGAGTCGCGCAGCTCGCGCGCGAGCTCCCGCGCGTTCGTCCAGCGGGGCGCGTCGGCGCGCGCGGACGCCGGAAAGCGCTCGCGCCACCCCGGGCGGACGGCGTAGACGTTGTACAGCCCCGTCCCCCGCAGCAGCTCGTCCTGCTCCACCGCGGCGCCGAAGCCGCGGGCCTCCAGGAGCGCCAGCACGCGACCCAGCCGCTCCCCGTCGTCGTCCACCTCCAGCACCACCTGCCCGATCCGGTCCCAGTGCTCCTCCCGGATCCCGCGCAGCACCTCCAGCTCCCCCTTCTCCACGTCGACCTTCAGCAGGTCGATCCGCTCCACGCCGCAGTCGTCGATCACCCGGGAGAGGGTCGTGACCGGCCGCACGTAGCGCTCGCTTTCCAGCCGTTCCCGCAGCAGCTCGTCCAGCAGCGCCCCCGCCCCGCCCTCGTCGTCCGGCTGCTGGTTGCGGAGGAACGACCGCACCACGGCGTGCTCCTCCTCCACCGATCCGTGCTGCCCCGAAAGCACCGACGCGTGAGGGTAGAAGTCGAACGCGACCTCCTCCTCCCGGCTCCCCACGCCCACGTCGAAGCCCCGGGCGTCCAGGTCGTAGAGGGAGAGGTTCTCCCGCAGGATCTCGAAGACGGGGGGGATGGGCTCGAAGGCGTAGAGCCGCACCCCCTGCCGCAGGCGCCCCGCGAAGAGCGAGAAGAGCCCGATGTTGGCCCCGACGTCGAAGACGCAGTCCCCGTCCTCCAGCTCCACCCCGTGCCGCAGGTACGAGCGGTCCTCGAAGATCTCGCGGTACAGGAAGTCGGTCTCGGAGGCGTTGAGGTGAAAGAGCTCGGAGCCGTCGGGGAGCTCCCGCGTCTCCGGGCGCGGGAGCCCCAGCCGGCGCGCCCGCAGCATCTTCCAGACGGAGGGCGCGCGCTCGCGGTGCGGGACCACGTACGACACCAGCCTCCGGTCGCCGGGGACGTCCTCGCGCACGACGACGGCGGCCTCGGCCGCGGCGGCGTGCGACAGCAGCGCGGCCTCGATCTCGCCCAGCTCGATGCGGAAGCCGCGGATCTTCACCTGCTCGTCCAGGCGGCCCAGGTACTCCAGCGTCCCGTCCGCCATCCACCGCACCCGGTCGCCGGTCCGGTAGAGCCGGCCCGGGGCGAACGGGTCGTCCACGAAGCGCTCGGCGGTCAGCTCCGGGCGGTTCAGGTACCCGCGCGCCACCCCCGCCCCGCCCACGTACAGCTCGCCCGGCACCCCGACCGGCACCGGCCGCCGCGCCGGGTCGAGCACGTACAGCCGCAGGTCGGGGATCGCCCGCCCGATGGGGCTGCCGGAGCCGCCGAACACGTCCGCCTCCGTCAGGGGGCGATAGGTCACGTGCACGGTGGTCTCGGTGATCCCGTACATGTTCACCAGCCGCGGTGTCTCGGCGCCGCGGCGCTCCACCCACTCGCGCAAGGAGGCCGGCTCCAGCGCCTCGCCGCCGAAGACCACCACGCGCAGCGCCAGCTCGCCGCCGCGCTCCGCATCCACCCGCATGAACTGACGGAAGGCCGAGGGCGTCTGGCTCAGCATGGTGACGCCCTCGCGCCGGACCAGCGCGTGGAACGCCTCGGGGTCGCGGCTCGTCAGGTGCGGCACCACCACCACGCGCCCGCCGTACAGGAGCGCGCCCCACAGCTCCCAGACCGAGAAGTCGAAGGCGTAGGAGTGGAAGAGCGTCCACACGTCATCGGGACGGAAGCCGAACCAGGCGTCGGTGGCCGAGAAGAGCCGCGCCACGTTGCGGTGCTCGATCAGCGCTCCCTTGGGCGCGCCGGTGGAGCCGGAGGTGTAGATGACGTACGCCAGCGAATCCGGTCCCGCACCGCTCTCCGGGTTCTCCGCGCTCTCGGCCGCGATCTCCTCCGCCGCGCCGTCCAGGCTCACCACCTCCACCCCCTCCCGCGCCGGGAGCGCGCCGCGCAGCGACTCCCGCGCGAGCAGCACCGGGACCCCGGAGTCGGCCAGCATGTAGGCGATGCGCTCGGCCGGGTACGACGGGTCGAGGGGGACGTAGGCGCCGCCCGCCTTGAGCACGGCCACGATGGCCACGACCATCTCCAGGCCGCGCTCCAGGCAGA
>JBJMPM010000133.1:0-4319 GCA_045803205.1 Longimicrobiaceae bacterium | reverse complement strand
GCATCTCCAGCCCCGCCACGCGCACGAAGAACCGTGGCCCGGCGAACTCGGCTTTCTTGTCGTGGTCGCGCAACACGTGGCATACGTCCTGACACAGGAAGCATTCGATGCACTTGCGGAATTCCTGCACGCGGTCGACGTCGCGCTGCGCCATCCGCCAGGTGCCGTCGGCCTCGTCGGCGGGCCGGGGCTTGAACTTCCGGATCGTCTTCTTCACCCGGAAGTTCCAGGAGACGTCGGTGACCAGGTCCTTGATCGGCGGAAACGCCCGCATCGGCTCGACGGTCACCGGCTCGTGCAGGTTCAGCGAGTTCAGGCGCGTCATGCACATCAGCCGCGGCTTGCCGTTGATCTCAGCTGAACACGAGCCACACTTCCCCGCCTTGCAGTTCCAGCGCACCGCCAGGTCCGGCGCGCTCTCGGCCTGGATGCGGTGCACGGCGTCGAGCACCACCATCCCCTCCACCACCTCGGTCTCGTACTCGCGGAAGTCGCCGCCGCCGGCGTCGCCGCGCCAGAGACGGAAGCGGCGCGTGCGCTTCGCGGCTTTCGCGTCCTGCGCCGTCTGCGTGGCCGCGAACGAGTCGCCGTGGGACGGGTTCTGCGTGGTGACCTCGGTGCTGCTCATCGGCTGGCTCTCCTGTTGGCATCACGCAGAGACGCGGAGGCACGGAGAGGGCGCGGCCGCGGTCTCTCCGCGTCTCCGCGTCTCTGCGTGAGATCGCTGTTCATCCCGCTCACCCGCACTCCTCGGTCGGCTTCGGCCGCGGCTGCGCCACCCTCGTGGTGGTGAACCGCGTCCCGTCGGGGAGGAGCGCATCGATGGTCACGGCGATCGACCGGTCCGGGCGCCGCGGGCCGAACACGACCGTCGCGGAGGTCAGTGCCCGGCAGTTGAACTCCGTGGTGCACCATTCCCCGATCGGGTACTGGTCGTCGCCACGCGCCGGCAGGGTCGCCGTGGTGTTCTCTACCCGGTCGTCGAAGGTCACGATCAGGAGCTGGGGATATTCGCCGGACGAGGTCGGGACGGTGAGGAACGTCGGGCCGTACGCGTCGCCGTGGCCGCACCTGGGCCCCACGATCGCCCGCCCGTCGTCCGCTGGCGCCGGGGCGGGCGAGCCCCCCGCGACGGCCGCCGGCATGCACCCGGCCAGCAGCAGGGCCGCGGGGAAGACGAAGAGCGGGCGGACCCGCCGCCTCTCCGTGTCTCTGCGTCTCTGCGTGAGACCGCAGCTCATCACCCCATCTCCTGGATCACGGCCTTCAGCTCCTCCGGCAGCTCGCGGACGGGGACGCGCTCGAGCTGCATCGACCCGTCCTCCGCCTTGCGCACGGCCACGTTGAACCTGGCGGCCGCCGGGTCCTTGTCGGGATAGTCCTCGCGGAAGTGGCCGCCGCGGCTCTCCTTGCGGTCGAGCGCGGAGCGGACCACCGCCTCGCTCACCGTCATCAGGTTGGGCAGGTCGAGCGCGGTGTGCCAGCCGGGGTTGTACTCGCGGTTCCCCCACACGGCCACCACCTCGCTCCGCGCCCGCAGCGACTGCACCCCGGCCAGCGCGCGCTGCAGGTCCTGCTCGTTGCGGACGATGCCGGCCAGGTCCTGCATGGTGTCCTGGAGCGCGTGCTGCACGTCGTACGGGTTCTCTCCCCCCGTCGTGGAGCGCTCGAACGGGGCGACCGCCCGCCTGGCGGCCGCCTCCACCTGCGCGGGGTCGATCGAGGCGGCGCCGTTCCCCTTCGCGAAGAGGGCGGCGTGCTCCCCCGCGCGCTTGCCGAAGACGAGGAGGTCGCTGAGCGAGTTGCCGCCCAGCCGGTTGGCGCCGTGCAGCCCGGCCGCGCACTCGCCGCAGGCGAAGAGGCCGGGCACCGTGCTCATCTGCGTGTCGCCGTCCACCCGCACCCCGCCCATCACGTAGTGCGTGGTGGGGCCGATCTCCATCGGCTCCCTGGTGATGTCGATGTCGGCCAGCTGCTTGAACTGGTGGTACATCGACGGGAGCTTCTTCTTGATGTGCGTCTCGGAATCCTTGACCTTCGCCTTGATCCACGAGATGTCGAGGAAGACGCCGCCGTGCGGGCTCCCGCGCCCCTCGCGCACCTCGCGCACGATGCAGCGCGCCACGTGGTCGCGGGTGAGCAGCTCCGGCGGGCGGCGCGCCTCCTTGTCGCCCGTCACGTAGCGCCACCCCTCCTCTTCCGAATCGGCCGTCTGCGCGCGGTAGTTCTCGGGGATGTCGTCGAACATGAAGCGGCGCCCCTCGCGGTTGGTGAGGATGCCGCCCTCGCCGCGGACGCCCTCCGTCACCAGGATGCCGCGCACGCTCGGCGGCCAGATCATCCCCGTGGGGTGGAACTGCACGAACTCCATGTCGATCAGGTCGGCGCCGGCGTGGTAGGCCAGCGCGTGCCCGTCGCCCGTGTACTCCCAGGAGTTGCTGGTGATCTTGAAGGCGCGGCCGATCCCCCCCGTCGCCAGCACCACGGCCCGCGCGCGAAAGATGCGGAAGCGCCCGCGCTCGCGGTCGTAGGCGAAGGCCCCCGCCACCCGTCCGCCGTCGGTCAGCAGCGTGGTGACGTTGGTCTCCATGAAGACGTCGATCCCCTGGTGCACCCCCTTGTCCTGCAGCACCCGGATCATCTCCAGCCCGGTGCGGTCGCCCACGTGCGCCAGCCGCGGGTAGCGGTGCCCGCCGAAGTTGCGCTGCAGGATGCGCCCGTCGGCCGTGCGGTCGAAGAGCGCGCCCCACGCCTCCAGCTCGTTCACCCGCGCCGGCGCCTCCCTGGCGTGCAGCTCGGCCATCCGCCAGTTGTTCACGTACTGCCCGCCGCGCATGGTGTCGGCGAAGTGCACGCGCCAGCTGTCGCGGTCGTCCACGTTGGCGAGCGCCGCGGCCACGCCCCCCTCGGCCATCACCGTGTGCGCCTTGCCGAGGAGCGACTTGCAGACCAGCCCCACGGTGGCGCCGGCGGCGCTCGCCTCGATGGCGGCGCGCAGCCCCGCGCCCCCCGCGCCGATCACCAGCACGTCGTGGTCGTGCTCCAGGTGGGTCGACATGTCAGAAGACGAGGCGCGGGTCGTGGAGGACGCCCGTGGCGACCAGGCGCACGTAGAGGTCGGCGAAGCAGACGAACACCAGGCTGGCCCACGCCCAGCTCCCGTGGAAGGCGTTGAACCAGCTCGACTTCTTCCACGCCCCCACCCGCGCCTTCCCGAAGCGCGAGCAGCTGGTGCAGTCCACGCTCCCGCCGATCAGGTGGCGGAAGGAGTGGCAGCCGAGCAGGTAGCCGGAAAGGAGCACGGCGTTCACGGTGAGGATGATCGATCCCAGCCCGACGCCGAAGCGCCCGCCGAAGTCGAAGGCCTTGGCGGTGTCGTACCAGAGGAAGGCGAGGACGACGAGCGCCAGGTAGAGGAAGTAGCGGTGGAAGTTCTGCAGGATCAGGGGGAAGAAGGTCTCGCCGCGGTACCCCTTCCCCCACGGCTCGCCCACCGCGCAGGCGGGCGGGTCCATGAAGAGGGAGCGGTAGTAGGCCTTGCGGTAGTAGTAGCAGGTGGTGCGGAAGCCGAACACCACCAGCATCACCAGGATCGCCGGCGACAGGCCGAAGGTGGGGATGCTGGCGATGCGGAACTCGGGGTGGCAGCTCTCGCCCAGGCAGGGCGAGAAGAAGGGCGACAGGTACGGCGGCGCGTAGGCGGCGCTTTCGCCGAAGATGATGGCCAGGGTGGCATAGCCGCCGGCGCCGAGCAGCGTGGCCGCGGTCAGCAGCGGCGAGGTCCACCAGCGGTCGCGCCGGAGCGTCTTGCCGAAGCGTTCGGGCGCGGGAGCCTGCACTACGGGGAGTGACGCCATCGCTGCCAGTTCTCCCTGTTGGGTCGGGGCGGAGGATGGGATGCGCCCGACAGGATGCCGCCAGACCCGGCACGTCGCAAGACCTCTGTTTCCTGGTCACCCGAAGTCAGCTGATCTGATACCCCCCTCTTGAGATGGGTCGTGCAAAAGCAAGACGTCATCCTGAGGGAGCCGCCGCGCGGAATTCGCGTCGTCGAAAAGCCTGGCGGCGACCGAAGGATCTATAACTTCGGCAGCAACACGGCCGGTCCTGTCGCGTCTGCGGTTACAGATCCTTCGGACTGCCGACCGCTTCGCACAACGCAAGCTCTGCGTGGCCGTCCTCAGAGGGTGTTGCTGAACCCGTTCTTCGGACACCCCCGGGTGTCATCCTGAGGCCCGGCCACGTGGAATCAGCGTTCACACCGATGGCGGCAGGGCCGTGAGGATCTGATTGCGGCCACGCCGGAGCCGGCTGCGGAA
>JBJMPM010000055.1:0-28783 GCA_045803205.1 Longimicrobiaceae bacterium | reverse complement strand
GGTCGCGCGCCACTCCACCTCGGCAACGCCGCGGCCAGTAGTCCGCGCAGGCGGACTTCGTGTAGTCGTTGCAGCGAATTCATTCGCCCTGCACGTCCTCCGCGTCGCGGTCCGCTCGCTCCGGCTCGCTGTGGAGCCGGTCGCGCGCCCTGGAATCTCGGCCGGGAGTCCGCGCAGGCGGACTTTGGGCCGTGGTTGCCGCGGTTTCCAACCGCCTGTTGCCGATCAGCCGCCGAAATCGGCATCACTCCTCCCGTACCGGGCGCACCGCCACCTCGTGGCGCGCCCCGTCGTCCACCAGCGGGATCTCCGCTCCATCCAGCACGCGGCCGTCCACGCTCACCTCCGCCACCTCCGCGCCCAGGGCGCGGACGCGCGCGGGGTCGTGCACGGTGATGGCGTACACCGCGCTGCCGAAGCGGTAGTCGATGGAGTACTCGCCCCATCCGTCGGGAACGCAGGGGCGGATGACCAGGCGATCGCCGCGGCGGTCGAAGCCGAGGATGGCCTCCAGCCCCACGCGGTACATCCAGCTCGCCGAGCCGGTGTACCACGTCCACCCGCCGCGCCCCTCCTGCCCCTTCGCGGTGTAGACGTCGGCCGCGACCACGTAGGGCTCCACCTTGTACGCGGCGACACCGGCCGGGGTGCTCGCGTGGGTGAGCGGGTTGACCATCTGGTACAGCTCGAAGGCACGGTTTCCGTCTCCCGACAGCGCCGTGGCCAGCACGCTCCAGAGCGCCGCGTGCGTGTACTGCGCACCGTTCTCGCGCACGCCGGGGAGGTATCCCTTGATGTAGCCGGGGTCGTGCTCCGTCCGGTCGAACGGCGGGGCGAGCAGGAGGAGAAGGCGCTCGTCCCCGCGCACCAGGTGCGCTTCGAGCGAGCGCATCGCCATCGCCCGGCGCGCGGGGTCGCCCGCGTCCGAGATCACGCTCCAGCTCTGGGCGATGGCGTCGATGCGGCACTCGTCGCTCCCGGCGGAGCCCAGCGGGGTGCCGTCGTCGAAGTAGGCGCGGCGGTACCAGGCCCCGTCCCACCCGTGCGCCTCCACGGCCGCGGCGTACGCGTCGGCCGTGGCGCGCAGCTCCGCCGCGGCCTCTCCGTCGCTCCGCTCCTCCGCGTGGACCGCGAAGCGGCGCAGGGTGTCGGCCAGGAACCACGCCAGCCACACGCTCTCGCCGCGCCCCTCCACCCCCACGCGGTTCATCCCGTCGTTCCAGTCGCCCGTGCCGATCAGCGGCAGGCCGTGCGCGCCGCGGGTGCACGCCCTGCGCAGCGCGCGCAGGCAGTGCTCGTAGACGCCGGCGACCTCTCCCGAAGCCGCGGGGAGCTCGTACACCTCGTGCTCGTCCGGCGCCAGCGGGCGCATGGAGAGGAAGGGGACGGGCTCGTCGAGCACGGACGCATCGCCCGTGACGCGCACGTAGTGGCAGGCCACGTACGGCAGCCACGCCAGGTCGTCGGAGAAGCGGGTGCGCACCCCCCGCCCGCTCTGCGGGTGCCACCAGTGCTGCACGTCGCCCTCCACGAACTGCCGCGCCGCCGCGCGCACGATGTGCTCGCGGGCCAGCGCGGGCTCGGCGTGCACGAACGCCATCACGTCCTGCAGCTGGTCGCGGAAGCCGTAGGCGCCGCTGCTCTGGTAGAGCGCCGTGCGCGCCCACATGCGGCAGGCCAGCGCCTGGTACAGCGTCCAGCGGTTCACCATCGCGTCGAAGGCGGGCTCGGGCGTGCGGACGGTGACCGCCGACAGCCGCCGGGCCCAGCCGTCGAGCCCGCGCGCGACCGCCGCCGCGGCGCGCCCGGGGTCGCGGTACGCGTCCACCATCCGCCGCGCCTCGTCTTCCCCTGCCGCGGCACCGAGCAGGAACACCACCTCGCGCACCTGGCCGGGGGCCAGCTCCAGCACGCACTGCAGCGCGGCGCAGGGGTCCAGCCCCGCGCCGTGGCGGCCGCCCAGCGCCTCGTCCCGCAGCCCGGCCGGGGCGGCGAGCGTGCCGTTGCGGCCGATGAACTCGCGCCGGTCGCCGGTGTGCCCCGCGAGCGGCTCGCTGAGCGCGCAGAACGCCACCTCGCCCGCGAACTGGGGATCGAAGAAGTTGCGCGCGAACACCGCGCCGCGCGCCTCGTCGACCTCGGTGCGCACCTGGTGCTGCGTGTGCTCGCGCAGCACGCCCAGCGTCCACTCCACGTACGCGGTCAGGGAGATGCGGCGCGGCGCGGCGCCCCGGTTGGCGACGCGGAGGGTGGAGACCTTCACGGCGTCGTCGCCCGCCATCGCCAGCGTCAGCTCGGCCGCGATGCCGGCGTGCTCGTGCGCGAACGAGCTCCACCCGGCCCCGTGGCGGACGACGTACGCGTCGTCGCGGCGGACGGGCGCGGGGGTGGCGCTCCAGAGCTCGCCGCTCTCCTCGTCGCGCAGGTACAGCACCTCGCCCGGGGGGTCGCTCACCGGGTCGTTGTGCCAGGGGGTGAGGCGGTAGAAGTAGCTGTTCTCCGCCCAGGTGCAGCCGCCGCCGCGCTCGGTGACCAGGAACCCGCCGCGGGGGTTGGCCACCACGTTCGCCCACGGCGCCGGCGGGACGCGGTCGCCACGCACGCGCACCTCGTAGTCGCCCTCCGCGGTCAATCCCCCGTAGCCGTTGTCGAAGCGCAGCGCCGGGGAGCTCTCCGGTCCGGCGCCGCCCTCCGCGGATCCGCTTCCATCCGACGCGCGCCGGGCGGGGAGGGCCGGAGCGCCGGAGGGAGGCGCGGAGCCGCCGCCGTGCGGGCGCCGGAGCGCGGGCGCGGGGACGATGCGCCGCTCGGGGGGGCGCACCACCACGGGGTCGGGCTCGCCCTCGCCCGCCGGCTCGTCCGGCGCCAGGCGCGCGGCCAGGATGCGGCCCAGCGAGCGGCCGTCGCACTCCAGGTGCAGGCGGGCGGTGGCGCGCAGCATCCGCAACTGGTCGGCCGGAAGGAGCTCGCGCCGGTACACGAACACGCCGCCGGGCTGGTCGCGCGCGCCCGCGTCGCTCGAGGTGGCCAGCGCGTCGGCGATCCCGTCGGAGAGCGGCTGCAGGTAGCCGGCGCCCTGCTCGTCGACCACCACCAGGTCCACGCCCATCCCGCGGCGGCGCCAGTAGTGGTGCGCCGCGAAGAGCTGGCGAAGGGTGGGCAGCCCCTCGGGGGTGGCGAGGGCGGCCAGCACGATGGGCCGGTCGCCCGAGACGCCGCCGGCCCAGAGCAGGGGCTGCGAGCCGCGGTTGGCCAGCAGCTCGGCGGCGGGCGCGCGCAGCTCGGGGGTGGCGTAGAAGAGGTGGCCGGCGAGCTCCTGGAAGACGGCGGCCTCCGCCGGCGTCACCCCCAGCTCGCGCAGCTCCACCTGGGTGCTGGTCCACGCCAGGTCCAGCGCGCGCTGGGCCGCGTGGCTGTCGTGGTAGCGCCCGGCCAGCTCGAAGGCCTGCGCGCGCGATTCGGCCACCAGCGTGGTGAAGGCGGCCGACGCCGACTGGCCGGGCTCCAGGCGCAGCCGCGTGCGCAGCGCGAACACGGGGTCCAGCACGGCGCCGGTGGTGCCGGAGAGCGGGCCGTCCCGCTCCAGCGCCAGCGGCGCCCGGGTGGAGCGGCCCCGGCCCAGGAAGCGCGCCCGGTCGGTCTCGCACGTCACCTCGCCCACGCGGTGCGGGCCGGCGTCCACCACGTGCACGCACCAGAGCGGCGCCTCGCCGGACGAGCGCGGCCGGCGGGTGGCGGTGACGGCGGTGCACCACGGGTGGTACTCGGTCTCCACGAACAGGTTGGCGAAGGCCGGGTGCACGCGGTCGGCGTCGGGGGGGCCCAGCACGATCTCGCCGTAGCTGGTCAGCTCCACCTCGCGCGCGCGGTCGCCGGTGTTGGTCACCGTCACGCGCCGCACCTCGGCGTGGTCGCCGGGGACCACGGTGATCTCGGTGCGCGTCTCCACCGGCCCGTCGGCGCGGTGGAAGGTGACGCGGTCGGTGGCCAGGTGCGCGTGGTACACGTCGGCCGGGGCGCACACGGGCTGGTGCGCGGCCGACCAGGCGCGCCCCGCCTCCACGTCCTTCAGGTAGCAGAACTGCCCCGTGTGGTCGGTGGTGCCGTCGGCGCGCCAGCGGGTGACGGCCAGCTCGCCGTAGCGGCTGTACCCCGACCCGCAGTGGCTGACCATCAGCGTGTACGGGAGCCGGCCCAGGAGCGCCACGTGCGGCTGGGGGGTGTCGGCCGCGTGGATCTCGCGTACCGCTGGCCGCTCCAGGTCGGGGTCGGGGAGCGCCTCGTCCGGCCGCGCCTCCTGCGGCTCCTGCAGCGCCAGCCGCCGCGGGATGCGCTCGTGCAGCAGCAGCTCGGCGGCGCGCACCAGCGGGTCGGCGTGAAAGCGCCGCTGCCACGCGGCGCCCTCGAGCACGTGGTCGAGGGCCACCAGCGTCATCCCCACGTGGTGCGCCATGTAGTTGCCCACCAGGGCGAAGCGCGCGCCGGGATCGGGGCGGGTGAAGTCGAGCGCGTCGCGGAAGCCGTACGGCCCCAGCGCGCCCATCTTCTCCAGCACGCCCAGATTGGCCAGCGCCCGCTGCGGCTCCAGCACCGCCGCCAGCGCCGAGGCGTACGGCGCCACCACCCGATCGCGCCCCAGCCCGCGCTTCAGCGCCAGGTCGGGAACGCCGAAGGCGCGGTACTGGTAGGTCAGGTGGCGGTCGCGGAGGTTGTACGCGCTCTCGCTCACCCCCCACGGCACGCCGTGCGCGGCCCCCCAGGCCTGCTGGCGGCGGACCGCGCCCCGGCCGCTCTGGTCCAGCAGGGTGGCGGGGAGCGAGCGCATGACCAGCGCGGGCATCAGGTACTCGAACATGCTGCCGCTCCACGACACCAGCGCGGTGTGGCCGGCCGCGTGGGTGAGGGTGCGCCCCAGGCGGAACCAGTGGCCGGCGGGCACGTCGCCGCGCGCGATGGCCACGAAGCTGGCCAGCCGCGCCTCGGAGGCCAGCAGGTCGTAGGTCGACGGGTCCAGCGTGTGCGCCGCCACCTGGTAGCCGATGGAGAAGAGCTTCCGCTCGCCGTCGAAGAGGAAGCGGAAGTCCATCTCCAGCGCGTACCGGTACGCCCGCTCCGCCACCGCCTCCAGCCGCGCCACCAGCTCCGACGCCGCCGTGGAGCCGGCCGCGAGCTCGCGCAGCGTCGGCGGCCGCGGGCCCGCATCCTCCCCCTCCCTCCGTCCATCCCCCTCCCCCGCGGCGACGTCCCCGCCGGCGGGGCCCGGCCCGGCGCCGATCTCCAGCTCCATCGCGCGCTCTTCGTCGATCCGCCGCAGGCTCCACGCGATCCACTCCGCGGCGGGCGCGGAGCCGTCGGGCGCCAGGCCGGCGGCGCGGAGCCCCTCCAGCGCGCCCCGCAGCGTCCCGGCGGCGGCCGGCGCATCGCCCGCGCCGGCCTGCGCGCGGGCGACGCGCAGCTGCTCCGCCGCCCGCGCCGCGGCCGCGCGCGCGGAGGCGTCGCCCAGCACCGCGGGCGAGGTGGCGAGCTCGTCCAGGCGCCGGGCGGCGAGCGAGAACGCCGCCTCCAGCGCGCGCGCCGTGCGCCCGCCGTCCAGGGCGCGGCCGGCGATCTCCAGGCACGCCTGCCGCAGCGCGACCAGGTGCCCCGCCAGGTTGCCGCTGTCCACGGTGGAGACGTACGCCGGCTCCAGCACGGAGAGGTCGTTCAGGTCGTACCAGTTGTAGAAGTGGCCCCGGAAGCGGCGCATCCGCTCCAGCGCGCGGAAGGCCGTCTCCAGCCGGCCCGCCATCTCCCCCGCGGTGATGAACCCCAGGTCGCAGGCGCTGGCGGTGGCCAGGAGCTGGAGGCCCAGGTTGGTGGGCGAGGTGCGCATCGCCACCACCGGCTCCGGGTCTTCCTGGAAGTTGTCGGGCACCAGCCCGTGCGTCCCGGCCGTGACGAAGCGGTCGAAGTAGCGCCAGTGCAGGAGCGCGTACCGCATGGCCTGCGCGCGGGCGGTGGGGGAGAGCCGGTGGCCGCGGCGCGCGGACGGCTTCCCCAGCGCGTGGGCGATGGCCGGGGAGAGGATCCAGAGCAGCGCCAGCGGGACGACCGCGGCCAGGAGGGGAAGCGGCGGCGTCCCGCCCGGGCGCGCGGCCACGGCGGCGGCGCCGACCCCCGCCGCCAGCGCCGCCGCCGGCCCCATCGCGCGCCAGGCCGCGCGGGGCGACGCCGACACGGTGCGCTCGGCCACCGACGCCGTCTGCCACTGCAGCAGGTGCCGGCGGGTGACGAACAGCCGCCAGAGGGTGCGGGCGATGGCGTCGGCCGAGATCCAGGCCTGGTGCGGGAGGAAGGCCAGCGCGAGCCCCACCTGCCGCGCGCCGGTGGCCGCGTCGCGCCCGACGGCGGCGTACCAGGCGCGCCACGAGCGGTCCCGCGGCGGGCGCGCGGCGGCCAGCAGGAGCGAGACGATCCAGGGCGCGGCCACGGCGAGGACGCCGAGGCCCGTCCAGCGCAGCGGCGAGCCGGGAAGGAGGAGCCACCCCGCGGCGAAGAACGCGAGTTGGGCGACCTCCACCGTGCTGCGGCGCAGGTTGTCCAGGATCTTCCAGCGCGACAGCAGCGACAGCCGGTTCGGCTCGGGTCCGTCGGGGCCGGGAACGCGCGGACCCAGCCAGCGCAGGAGCTGCCAGTCGCCGCGGATCCAGCGGTGCCGGCGGCGGGCGTGGGTCAGGTAGCGCGCCGGGTAGTCGTCGTACACCTCCAGGTCGGTGGCCAGCCCGGCGCGGGCGTAGCTCCCCTCGATCAGGTCGTGCGAGAGGAGCGCGTTCTCGGGAAAGCGGCCGTGGGTCGCCCGCTCGAAGGCGTCCAGGTCGTAGATCCCCTTCCCCGTGAAGCTCCCCTCGCCGTACAGGTCCTGGTAGACGTCGGAGACGGCGGTGGTGTAGGGGTCGACCCCGGGGTGGCCGGAGTGGATGGCGGCGAAGCGCGAGGCGTGGGCGCTGGGGAGCGACACCCCGACGCGCGGCTGCAGGATGCCGTAGCCCCGCGTCACCCGGCCGGCGCGCGGGTCGTAGCCGGCGCGGTTCAGCGGATGCGCCAGCGCGCCCACCAGGCGCGCGGCCGTGCCGGGGGGGAGAACGGTGTCGGCGTCGAGGGTGATCACGTAACGGACGCCGCGCAGCGCCGCCACGTCGCCGACCACGGCCGAGAAGGCGCCCTCGCCTCCGCCGCGCACGAAGCGGTTGAACTCGGCCAGCTTGCCGCGCTTGCGCTCCCACCCCATCCACGCGCCCTCGCGCGGGTTCCAGCGCCGCGGGCGGAGGAAGAGGTAGAAGGCGTCCTCGGCGCCGGCCGCGTACCGCGCGTTCAGGGCGCGCACCCCGTCCCGCGCCGCGGCCTCGATCGCCGCGTCGCCCGGGCGCGTCTCCGCGGCCGCGTCGGTGAAGTCGCCCAGCAGGGCGAAGTGCAGGTTGGGCTGGCGGTTGGCCAGGTACTGCACCTCCAGGTGCTCCAGCGCCTGGTGGACCGCCGCCACGCCGTCGAAGAGGATGGGGACCACCACGGCCGTGCGCAGCGCGGGCGGGATCCCGCCCCGCTCCGACAGGTCCAGCCGGGGGAGGAGGCGCGGAGGAAGGAAGACGGCGACGAGCTGGTTGACCACGCCCACCGCGACGTCGGTGGCCAGCACCCCGGCGACGAGGGCCAGGGCCAGGGCGAGGGGGAGCGGGGCCCCGGCCGGCGGCGGCGCCAGCGCGAGCGCCGCCGCCAGCGCCGCCGCCGTTCCCAGGCCGATCCCGCCCCCGAAGACCGCGTCCGGGTGGCGGAGCACCCGGCGGTGCACGCGCTCGCCCGGGGTGGGGCGGTACCCCTGGGCACGCTCCAGCTCGCCGCGGCCGCCGTCCACCAGCCACCACCCCACGTGGCCGCGCCGCGGATCGGCATCCCCCTCCGCCGCCGTGCCCGCGCCCGCGGCCAGCGCCACGGCGGCGCGCGCCACCTCGGCCTCTCCGCGCCCGCCGCCCTTCGCGATGCGCTCCACCGCGTGCCGGTAGCGGTCGCGCGTGGCGAAGGTCATCGACGCGTAGACGCCCGCGGGGTCGCCGCGGAGCACCGCCTCGACCGCGCTGTGCGCCTCCACGAAGGCGCGCCACTCCACCAGGCCGATGCCGCGCAGCGAGGTGATGCTGTTGGCCATCATCACCTGCGTGAGCGCCAGGTGCTGGGTGGCCTGGGCGGTGGCGCGCTCGGCCGCCACCCCGCGCGCGGCGAGCCACCCCTGCAGCGCCGGCAGGCCGCCGTGCCCCAGCCGCACCTGGTGCAGCAGCCGGGAGACGAAGAGGGGCGAGAGCGGGGGATGCGTGCCGGCGAATGCCCGGAGCTCGCCCGCCAGCGCCCGCTCCCCCGTGGCGGCCGCCGTGTCGATGCGCGCGGCCCACGCGTCGGCGGCTTCCGTCTCGTCCAGCCGCTGCACGGTGCGCAGCGTCATGCGCCGCACGCTCTCCAGCAGCCCCAGCCTCAGCATGGCCGGCACGGCCCAGAGCTCGCCCAGGGTGAGCGGCGCCACCTCCTGGAACGCCGCCACGAACAGGCTGGCGTTCTGGAGGTCCACGCGCCCCTCGCTGTGCGAGATCAGCGTGATGGCCAGCTCGTAGACGCGCGGGTACCCCGCCAGCCGCCCGCCCGCGAGCTCGGGGAGCTCGCGGTAGTAGCCGGCGGGCAGGCTCTCGCGCACCTCGCGGACGTGCTCGCGCACCACGTGGAAGTTGTCGAGCAGCCATTCGCCCGCGGGGCCCACGTCGGCGCCCGCGCCGGCCTCGGCGGCCAGCCGCGCGTGGGCGTCGTCCAGGATGCGGCGGGTCTCGGCGAGCCGCGCCAGCAGCGGCGTGGCGCGCGCGCCGCGCGCGGGCGCGGCCAGGCGCTGGGCGCGCGCGGTGGCGCGGGCGCGCCCGGCCAGCGCCTCGGCGCCCAGCAGCTCGCCGCGCAGCGGGCCGGCGGAGAGCTCCAGCGGCGCGGGCGCGGGGCGGCCGAAGAGGCGCGCGACGGCGCGGGACGACGATCGTGCGGCGGTGCTGAACGGCATGGGCTGGGGCGGTTCCCCTCGGGTGTGCGGGCAAGCGACACCCGGGGTCCGTCACGGCCCCGATTGCGCTCCGGCCGGGGGCGACCCGGCACGGCGGCGTGTGGATGGCTGCCCTCGCGGGGGGCAGCGGGTGCGGTCGGCGGGAGAGGCCGTTGGGGGAACCCGACCTCGTGGAGTCATCCCGACGACGGTAAAGAAACCGTCTCCCCAGGGATGTCCTCCCCAGAGACGGTCGAGCAACCGCCCCGATGGTGTCATCCTGAGAGGGTGTTGCCGAACCCGTTCTTCGGACACCCCCAGGTGTCATCCTGAGGCCCGGCCACGAGGAAATCAGCTTTCGCTCCGATGGCGGCAGGGCCGTGAGGATCTGATTGCGGCCACGCCGGAGCCGGCTGCGGAAGCTCGCGCGGAAGCCGCGGCCTCACGCTCACTCGTCGATGCCACGCAGGAAAAGCCAGGCATCGACGAGGGCCGGCGTGGACGCGTCGATCGTGCGGGCTTCCGCGGCGGGCTCCTGCGCATTCCTCGGCCAGATCCTCACGGCCCTGCCGTCTGCAGCGCTGACGCCAGCACCCGTGTGGCCGGGCCTCAGGATGACACCTGTGGTGCCGCGGAATGTGCGCGTTCAGCAACACCCTCTGAGGCCCGGCCTCACCTCACCCTGTGTCGACGCGGTGCTTCGCAGGGCCGAAGGATCTGGCCACGGCCTCCCGCGAGGCGTCGGGTTCGTCGGGGCCGAGCCTCGGGATGACACGGAGTTCCGCTGATTCGACGTTCTCAACGGTCGTCGAGTGCGCAAATCCGGGTCCGGAACCGCCCCCCTGCTTCATCCCGGCGCCGCCTCCGGCGGGCGGGGGAGGAGCTCCGGCGCTCGGCGCGGCTCCAGCCGGTCCAGGTGGCGGAGCGCGCTCGTCCACACCTCCTCACGCGTCTCGCCGGGAGACACCCGCATCAGGCGCACGGGGGGCCCGGGCGCCAGGGTGAGGTACCACCACCGGTCGTCGGCGAGGTGCCCGGCAGAGGGGTTGCGCACGCCGCGCGTGCACAGCACGCGCCGGCCGTCGTCGTTGAACTCGAAATCGTAGAACATCCATCCTTCCGTTCCGCGGCCATGCCGCCTTGCGTGTGTCGTGCCTCCAGGCCCGGAGGCCGCGGACGGCGCCGCTCGCCCGGGCATCACCGCACGGGAATGCGGAAGTAGAAGGTGCTCCCCCGGTCCACCGCGCTTTCGGCCCAGATCGCGCCGCCGTGCGCCTCCACGATCCCCTTGCAGATCGCCAGCCCCAGCCCCGCGCTTCCCGCGCCCCCCCGGCGCGCCTGCCAGAAGTGGTCGAACAGGCGCGGCATCTCGTCGCCGGGAATGCCGGCCCCGGTGTCGGCGACCGAGAAGAGCACCGAGCCGTCGAGCCGGGCGGCCGCGAGGGTGATCACGCCGCCCGCCGGGGTGAACTTCGCCGCGTTCTCCAGCAGGTTCTCGAACACCTGCCGCAGCCGGCCGGGGTCGGCCAGCAGCGGTGGCAGCGCCTCGTGCACGTGGGCCTCCATCCGCAGCGACTGCCCGGCGAGGCCCGGCGCGTAGGTGTAGAGGACGTCCTCGACCAGCGCGGCCGGCTGCACCGCCCGCGGGTGGATGCTGACGCCTCCCGCCCCGATCTGCGCCACCTCCAGCAGGTCTCCGATCAGGCGCTGCATGTGCACGGTGGCGTTCAGGATCCGCTCCGCCGCCCCGATCTGCTCCCGTGCGGTGAACCGGCCGGAAGGATCCCGGGCGTCGTCCAGGATCTGCGAGGCCGCCAGCATGATCGCTCCCAGCGGGTTCTTCAGGTCGTGCGACACGTACCCGAGCACCTGGTCGCGCAGGAGCACGCTCGTCCTCAGCTCCTCCACCACCCGCATGTGGGCGATCGCCAGCGCGCAGCGGCCGGCCAGGTCCTCGGCCAGCGCCAGGTCCCGGTCCGTGTGCCCGCGCCCGGGCCGTCCGCTCACGAAGGTGATGGCGCCCAGGACCTGTCCCCGCGCCAGCAGCGGCACGGTGACGACCGAGGCGATGCCGAGCTGCCGGAGCGTATCCAGGTGCCCGGGGTCGCGGGCCGCGCGGGTGATGAACTCGTCGGTGACGGGGCCGGTGGCCTGCGGCGCGCGCGTGCGCACCACCACCGGCACCCCCAGCGGATCGTCGCGCTCCGGGGGCCAGTCCGTCTCCAGCCGGCGCGCCAGGGCCTGCTTCCCGGGGTCGGGGTGCACCACGGCCACGCGGCGCATCGAGCCGTCGGGCTCGGCCAGGTCCACGATCGACCACTCCCCCAGCCGGGGAAGCGCCAGCGCCGCCACGGTCTTCAGCGTCTGCTCGTAGTCCACCGACTCGGCCAGGCGCCGGCTGGCCTCGGCCAGGAAGGACCCGTCTGCGCGCGCGGCCGCCGGCGGAAGGTTCGTGGGCACCCGGACAGCCTCCTTTGGTCTCTCAGGCGAGCTGCGCGGCGATGCGGCGCACGGCGGCCAGGTACTCGTCGGTGTCGAAGCGCGCCGGGTCGATCATCGCCTGCACCGCGCAGCCGTGGATCCAGCTCACCGCGATGGCGGCCATCCCGTCGGCGGTCGCCCCCACGAAGCGCGCGGGATCGGCCTGCAGGAGCTCCTCCATGATGGTGCGGAACGCCGCGCGGTAGCGCGCCAGCTCCGCGCTGATCCGCAAGCGGATCTCCTCGTGCCGCGCGCCCAGCGCCCAGAACTCGAAGAAGAGCCGGGTGTGGCGCGGCTGGTGGCTGAGCCGCGCCATCTCCTGCTGCAGCAGCGCGTGCAGCCGGTCCAGCGCGCGCGGGAAGCGGGCGACGTCGTCCGAGACGTGCAGCACCGAGGTGGTCTCGATCAGCCAGTCGAGCAGCGCGTGCACCAGCCGCTCCTTGCGCTCGAAGTAGTGCAGCACCAGCGCGTGGCTCAGCTCCGCCTCGGCGGCCACGGCCCGGATGGTCAGGCCGCCGATCCCCTCGCGCGACGCCACCTCGAAGGCGGCCCGCAGGATCTGCTCGCGCCGGACGTCCACCGGCGCCCGCTTGCGCTTCATTCGTTCAGCCATCCCGAAGCCGCCCTCCCAGGGGGTTCCGTCCGTGCCCGCTTATTGACCACTTGTACAATATAGAGTAGCTAGCATTGGCCACTTGGTCAACAGCGCGCCCGTGGAGGGCCCGCGGCACCCGTCCTTTCCGGGTGCCGGAGGGTGCCCCCGGCACACCGAGGATGAACATGTCCAACGCCGCCGCGCCATCGCGCTCGCCGCCTTCCTCCTTCCCGCGTGCGGCGCGTGCGGCCGCAATCCGGACGTGGAGGTGGGCGCCGCCGACGTGAACCTGAACACCCGCTGGCACGCCACGCTGGCCAGCCCGCGCAGCCTGGCGGGGGCGGTGCAGATGAGCGGCGAGGCCACGATGGCGCCGGCCCCCGACGGCCGCACCACCGTTACGCTCGCGCTGGCGAACGCCACGGCGGGCGGCCTGCACCCGTGGCAGCTGCACCTGGGGCAGTGCGGCGCCGACCAGGGGCTCCTGGGCGCCGCTTCGTCCTACGCGCCGCTGCGGGTGGCCGACGACGGACGCGCCTCGGCGTCGGCCACGCTCCCGGTCGCCACGCCCGTGGCCGGGGCGTACTTCGTCAGCGTGCAGGCATCCAGCGGCAACCCGCAGACGGTGGTGGCGTGCGGCAACCTGGCCCCTCCCACCCGCTAGAGCGGATTGCGCAGCGCTCCGGAGCCGACGGGTTGGAAACCCGCCGCTGGAACGGCACGAAGTCCGCCTTCGCGGACTATGCCGCGGCCCTGGCGTGTCCCGACCGGCGGCGCTGCGTCTGCATTCACACGCTCCGTCATCACTGAACAGAAGAGGCTCTCACAGAGGTCACAGAGGCCACAGAGGAAAGCAGTGCAGTACCGCCGTGGCCTCTGTGACCTCTGTGAGAGATTGCTGTTTGAATTCCCGACCGAATGCACAGGCGCTCCGACTTCGTTGCGGGACTGGCGTTCACCCTCGCCCGCTGGTCCGGGGGTCCGGCGGTTCCACCCGCAGCGGCAGCCGGATGATGAACGAGGAGCCGACCCCCACCTCGCTCTCCACCTCCAGCGCGCCGCCCATCTGCTCCACCAGCGCATGCGAGATCGCCAGCCCCAGGCCGACCCCGGGGACCTGCGCCGTGCCCTCGCTGCGGTAGTACGGCTCGAAGATCGCCGCCCGCTCGGCTTCCGCGATGCCGGGGCCGGTGTCGGTGACCCGGATCTCGCCCCACGACCCCGCGGCCGTGACGTGCTCGCCGGTGGCGACGGTGATGGAGCCGTCCGGGGGGGTGAACTTGACCGCGTTGCCGATCAGGTTCACCAGCACCTGCCGCACGCGCGCGCCGTCCGCCGTCACCGTCACGTGGGGCACGGCGCCGAGCTGCAGCGTCTGCAGCTTGGCCTCGGCCGCGGGGAGCAGCATGTGCACCGCCTCGCGAGCCACCTCGGCCAGGCGCACCGGCTCCGCGCTCACCCGCACCACGCCCGCGTTGAGGCGGGCCATGTCCATCACGTTGTCGAGCAGCGAGAGCAGGTGCCGCCCGCTCATCCGCACCCGGCCCAGCGTCTCGCGCTGCCGGTCGTTGACGGGGCCGTAGATCTCCTCCTCCAGGATCGCGCTGTAGCCGTCGATGGCGGCCAGCGGGGTGCGGATGTCGTGCGCCAGGGTGGCGAGCGCGCGGTCCTTGGCGCTGGTCGCGCCCTCGCTGGCGCGCAGGCGGTCCTCCAGCTCCACCCGCACCTCGCCGCCCAGCCGCGCGTTCTCCAGCGCGACCGCCGCCTGGTCGGCCAGCGCGGAGAGGAGCGACTCGTCGGCGGGGGTGGAGGGCTGCCGCATGGCGACCGCCACCAGCCCCGTCACGGCGCCGCCCACCACCAGCGGCACGGCGACGAAGCAGTCGTCGGGCACGCCGAGCAGCCCCTGCAGCCGCCCGATCACCTCGTCGCCCAGGGGCGCGCGGAAGCGGGCCACGCGCTCCTCGGCCACGGCGTGCGCGGCGCGGACGTGCAGCAGGCCCTCGGCGTCGGCCAGCATCAGCACGGCGGCCGAGGCGCCGAGCAGCTCGGCGCCCCGCTCCACCGTGAGCCGCGTGACCTGCTCCAGCGAGGTGGTGTAGGTCAGCGCGCGGCTGATCTCGGTGAGCCGGCGCAGCTGCTGGAAGCCGGGGTCCACCGCGTCGAAGGGGGCCGGGCTCATTCCAGGACGCAGAGGCCGCCCGCGCTGATCTCCACCTCGCGCACCCGGGTGTCGTGCGCGCTGCCGCGGGTCTTCAGCACGCGCAGCATGCGCCGCGTCCGCTCGTTTCCCTCCACCGTGAGCAGCAGCACGTTGTCCGACAGGTAGCTCATCGGGTTCTGCATCCCCGGCCCGCTGGTCGAGAGGGTGTTCCCCGAGGTCTCGAAGTTCAGCACGCTGGTGATGGTGCTGACCGCGAAGTGCTGCACCAGCGCGTACAGGTAGTCGTGCAGCCGCTGGGGGTCGGTGGCGGCGCTGGCCAGGTCGCCCAGCGCGTCGATCACCAGCCGCCGCACGCCGCGCTGCTGGATGCGGCGGAACATGTCCACGATGATGCTGTCGATCTGCAGCTCCACCGGCGACGCGTAGACCAGGTCGAGCCCCTGCGCCTGCGCCTGCTCCAGGTCCACCCCCAGCCCGCGGATGGTGCGCATGAGCTGCGTGGGGTTCTCCTGGAAGTTCATGTACAGGCTGGGCTCGCCCTGGCGCGCGCCCTCCAGCGCGAACTGCAGCCCGATGGTGGTCTTCCCCGCCCCCGAGGGCCCCGCCAGCAGCGTGGTGGTGCCGCGCCACAGCCCGCCGTCCAGCATCTCGTCCAGCCCCTTGACGCCGGTGGAGATGCGCTCGGAGGCCGGCTCGTAGCCTTCCGGCATGCGCGGGCTCACCAGCCGGGGGTAGATGTCGAGCCCCGCGTCGGTGATGCGGAAGGCGTGCGCCCCCTCCAGGTAGCGGCTCCCGCGCAGCTTGTAGACGCGGAAGTAGCGCTCGTCGCGGTTGCCCAGGCGGCGGCGCGAGAGCTCCACGATCCCGTCGGCCACGGCGAACTCCGGGTAGCGCAGGATGTCTTCCTCGGTGTACTCGCCGAGCAGGAAGGCGGTGGTGCCGTAGGCGGTGAGCAGCGTCGTCATCTCGTACACGATGCGCCGGCGCTCGGCCACCGAGGGGGCCAGGTCGTGCACCGCCTTGAAGCTGTCGATCACGATGATCCTGGGCGACAGCGTGCGGATGGCCTCCTGCAGCAGGGGGACGAGCGCGGCCGCCCCCTCCTTCGCCAGCCGCGGGCCCACGTCCTCGTAGATCACCTCGGTCCCCAGCTTCGTCTCGTCGAAGAAGCGGAACCCCTGCAGGTAGCGGACGACCTTGGCCAGCGGCTCGGAGAGGGTGGTGAGGTACAGGATCGGGCGGTCGCCTCCGGCGTTGTGGAAGATGAGCTGCTCGGCGAAGATCGTCTTTCCCGAGCCGGGGTGCCCCATGACGATGTTGATGGAGTTCTCCGGGAACCCGCCGCCCAGGATGTAGTCGGCCTCGGCGTTCCCCACGCTCATGCGCGGGGGGGCGTCGGCCGCGGGCTCGTCTGCGGCGCGGCGGCGGTCCGGGGTCACTGCGTGGTCCATTGCTTCTCCATTGCCTCGGTGGGCGCCGGCGCGGCCAGCGCCTGGACGGCGCCCACGAAGACCGACTCCACCAGGGGCTTGCGCAGGAACGCGTCGGCCCCGGCCTCGCCCGCGCGCGCGGCGGCGGCGAGGATGCTGAAGACGATCACGGGAACGTCGCGGGTGAGCGGGTCTTCGCGCAGGCGGCGGCAGAGCGCCAGGCCGTCGAGCTTCGGGATCAGGATCTCGGTGACCACCAGCGCGGGGCGGGCGGCGCGGGCGCGCGCCAGCGCGGCCTCGCCGTCGTCGGCGAACTCGACGGCGAAGCCCGCCCTCTCCAGGAAGAACCCCTGGAGCTCGCGCACGGTCTGGTCGCGCTCCGCGATCAGGATCACCGGGTGCTCCCCCTGCATGGGCCTCGGGCGGCGGGAGTGGAAGGTCCGCGGGACGGAGAGCGCCGATCGCCGCAGCCGGACGCAAGGTGCGAGCCCCACCGGGGTGCCGCGCGGCGGTCCCCCGTCACCCGCGGCGCGGCAGGTGGACGGTGAAGGTGGTGCCGTGCTCCTCCGACGACTCCACCTCGATCCGCCCCTGGTGCGCGTGCACGATGCGGTCGGCGATGTAGAGCCCCAGCCCCAGGTTCCCGTGCGGTCCGCCGGCCGCGGTCTCCTCCGTCAGGTCGCGGGGCTTCATCGGGTTGAAGATCCCGTTCAGCCGCTCCGGCGGGATCGCCCGCCCGCGGTTGTGGACCGCGATGGTGATCTCCCGGTCGTCGTCGCCGCAGGTCTCCACGGTCACGACCGCCGCCTTCGAGCCGTGCTCCAGCGCGTTGACCACAAGGTTGGTGAGCGCCTGGCTGATGCGCGCCCCGTCCCACTCCCCCTGCTGCTCGCCGCGCGCGTCGACCTCGATGGTGCGGGCCGGGTGCGCCGCCGAGACCTCGTCGGCCACGTCGTGCACCACCTTCCCCATGTTCATGGGCGCGCGCTCGATGGGGATCCCCCCGCCCAGCCGGCTGCGGGTGAAGTCCAGGAGCGCGCCGACCATGTGCACCATGCGGTCGGAGCTGCTGGCGATGCGCGAGGTGAGGGTGAGGCTGGGCTCCTTCAGCTCCTGCGTCTCGAGCATGAACTTCGCCGAGGTGAGGATCGCCCCCAGCGGCGTGCGCAGGTCGTGGCCCAGGATGGCCAGGAACATCTCCTTCGAATCGTCGAGCTCCTGGGTGTAGCGCGTGACCGACTCGGCGAGCGACTGGTCGATGGCCTCGTTGAAGCGCGTCAGGTCGGCCAGGTCGCCCGGCCCGAGCGCTCCGCGCGCCTGCGACCAGAGGCGGATCACGCTGGCGCGCAGCGCCCGGTACTCGGAGACCATCTGCTCGATGGTGAAGCCGCTCTCGGCCCGCCCCGCCCCGTGCTCCTCGGCCGCCGTGGGCTCCCCGTCGTCGTCCGCCGGCGCGTTTCCCTTCGACTTCTCGGCCTGCGCCTTCGCGCCCTGCGGCGTGTCGAGGTCCGCGGCGATCACCGTGAGCATCTCGCTCGCGTGGTCGCGCAGCGCCACGATGTCCATGGGCCCCGCGGCCGGGGTGCAGGTGCGCGCGAACGCCTCCCACTCGGCCAGGATCGGCTCGCGGTTGGCCACGATGAAGGCCGAGAGCCGCGGCTCCGCGCCGGCCGCGTCCGCGCCCCGGGCGGGCTCCGCGGCGTCGTCGGCGGCGCGCCGCGCGGCCGGCCCCGCGGCGTCCACGTGGAAGTTGCCCTCGATCAGCGCCAGCATCTGGTCTCCCGCGGCGCGCACCCGCCGCAGGTAGGGCACCAGGTCGTCGCCGTGGCCTTCCTCTTCCGCCTGCTCGATGAGCAGCTCGGAGTAGCCGATGATCTGGGTGAGCGGCGAGCGCAGGTCGTGGATCAGCGCCGCGGGGAGGGCGTGCCCGTCGGCCTCGCCCGCCGCCGGCCGCGGCCCGGCGCTCACGGCCGTGCCCCGGGCGCGTCCGCGGCGGCCGACGCCGCCAGCAGCGCCTCGATCTTGCCCAGGAGCCGCGGCAGCTCGATCGGCTTGGTGTCGTACTCGTCGCACCCGGCCTCCAGCGCCTTCTCGCGGTCGCTCGACATGGCGTGCGCGGTGAGGGCGATCACGGGGATGCGGCGGGTGGCCGGGTCGGCCTTCAGGCGGCGCGTGGCCTCCCAGCCGTCGAGCACGGGGAGGCTCATGTCCATCAGCACCAGGTCCGGCGCGTGGCTCGCGGCCATCTCCACCCCGCTCTGGCCGTCCACCGCCAGCACCACCTGGTAGCCCTTGCGCTCCAGGCGCCGCGAGAGCATGTCGCGGTTCATCTCGTTGTCTTCGACCAGCAGGATCCTGGGCATGAGCATTTCCCGAAGCGCGCTCACGCGGAGCGCGCTTCGGCTCCCGTGGGCAGGGTGAGGGCGCGCGGCGCGGCCCAGTCGTCGAGCAGGTCGCGCACCTGGCGCAGCAGCGCCTCGTGCGAGTCGCCTTCCTTGCGGATGATCGACTCCACGTAGCCGTTGAGCCGGCGCCGCTCGGCGCCGCTCAGGTCGTGGGCCGACAGCACCACGATGGGGATCGAGCGCCACTCGGGGTGGCCGCGCACCCGGTCGGTGAATTCGAAGCCGTCCATCTCGGGCATCATCAGGTCGAGCAGGATCAGGCTGGGGCGCTCCTTCGCCATGAGCTCCAGGGCCGCGCGCCCGTTCCCGGCCTCGGTCACCGTCCACCCTTCCTTCTCCAGCATGCTCCGCGTCACCGCGCGGGCCGCGCCGTCGTCGTCGACCACCAGCACCGGGCAGGGGCCGTCGGGGCAGGTGTACTTGCGCAGGAGCTGCGAGAGGCGGCGGCGGTCCACCGGCTTGGTGGCGTAGTCCGACGCGCCCAGGGTGAAGCCCCGCTCCGGGTCGTCGACCATGGTGAGCATCACCACCGGGATGTCGCGCAGCGCCTCGTCGGCCTTGAGCGCCCGGAGCACGGTCCAGCCGTCCATCTCGGGCATCATCACGTCCAGGGTGATGGCGACCGGGTGGATTTGCCGCGCCAGGCGCAGCCCCGCCTCGCCTCCCACGGCCACGCGCACGTGGAAGCCCTCGCGGGTGAGGAAGCGCTGCATCAGCTCGCGCTGCACCGGGTCGTCGTCGATCACCAGCACGCAGCCCGCGCCGGCCGCCGGCCCGTCGCCGCAGTCGGAGAGCGCCGCGGCTTCGTCGGCGGCGCCCTCGCCGGCCTCTCCGGGGGTTTCCCGGAGGTCCTCGGCCGCATCCGCGGCGGCGTCGGCTTCCGCGGCCGGCGCGACGACCACGGCGGGGAGCTTGATGGTGAAGACGCTCCCCTCGCCCGGCACGCTGTGCACGGTCACGTCGCCGCCCATCATCTGGCAGAAGCGGCGGGTCAGCGCGAGGCCCAGCCCGGTGCCGCCGAACTTGCGCGTGGTGGAGGCGTCGGCCTGGGTGAAGTCCTGGAAGAGCCTGACGATCTGCTCGGCACTGAGCCCGATGCCGGTGTCGGTCACGCGGAAGACGATCCACTCCTCGCCGTTCATGCACTCGCGCCCGGCGTCCACCGTGATCGTCCCGTCGTGGGTGAACTTCACGGCGTTGGAGAGGAGGTTGAACAGCCCCTGGCGCACCTTCATCTGGTCGGCGCGGATCTCCCCCAGCTCCGGCGCGAGCACCATGTGCAGCGTGTTCCCGTTCTCCCCCACCAGCGGCTGGATGGTCGAGGCCACCTCGGCGATCATCTCGGCCACGTCGAAGCTCTCCAGGTAGAGCTCCATCTTCCCCGCCTCGATCTTCGACAGGTCCAGGATGTCGTTGATGAGCGCCAGCAGGTGCTTGCCGGCGGCGCTGATCTTGTCCAGGTCGGCGCCGAAGTCGGGGAGCTCGCGCTCCACGGCGTCTTCGTGCAGCATCTCCGAGTAGCCCAGGATGGCGTTCAGCGGCGTGCGCAGCTCGTGGCTCATGTTGGCCAGGAACAGGCTCTTGGTGCGGTTCGCGGTCTCGGCCGCCTCGCGCGCCTTGCCGATCTCCTCCTCGGAGTCGCGCCGCTCGGTGACGTCCTCCAGCCCCAGCACCAGCAGCTCGCCGTGGTGCCCCGCCTGCAGGCGGCGGGCGTTCAGCAGCATCACCCGCCGCCCGATCCTCGGGAAGGCGTGCTCCAGCTCGAAGTCGTTGAAGACGGTGCTGGCGGGGATGATCTCCTCGAGCAGGGTGCGCAGCGCCGGGATGTCCCACTGGCCGTTGCCGAGCTCGTAGATCAGCCGCTCCTCGGTCTCCTCGGCCGAGACCTCGAAGGTCTCGTAGAAGGCGCGGTTGCCGCTGCGCACGCGCAGCGCCGAATCGAGGATCAGCAGCGGCTTGCGCACCGTGTCCACGATGTCCTGGGCGTAGGTCTCGATCGCCTTGAAGTCGGCCTCGGCCGCGCGCCGCTCGGTCACGTCCTCCATCGCCATCACCAGCAGCTCGCCGTGGTGCCCCGCCTGGAGCTGGCGGGCGTTCACCAGCATCACCCGCCGCCCGATCCCGGGGAAGTCGTGCTCCAGCTCGAAGTCGTTGAACACCGAGCTCTTGGGCACGATGTCCTCGAGCAGGGTGCGCAGGTCGGGGATGTCCCACTGGCCGTTGCCCAGCTCGTAGATCAGCCGGTTCTCGGTCTCCTCCTCCGAGACCTGGAAGGTGTGGTAGAAGGCGCGGTTGCCGGAGCTCACGCGCAGGGTGGCGTCCAGGATCAGCAGCGGCTCGCGCACCGTGTCCACGATGTCCTGCGCGTAGGTCTCGATCGCCTTGATGTCGGCCTCGGCCGCGCGCCGCTCGGTCACGTCCTCCATCGCCAGCACCAGCAGCTCGCCGTGGTGCCCCGCCTGCAGCCGGCGGGCGTTCAGCAGCATCACCCGCCGCCCGATGCCGGGGAAGTCGTGCTCCAGCTCGAAGTCGTTGAAGACCGAGCTCTTGGGCACGATGTCCTCGAGCAGGGTGCGCAGGTCGGGGATGTCCCACTGCCCGTTGCCCAGCTCGTAGATCAGGCGGTTCTCCGTCTCCTCGGGGGAGACCCGGAAGGTGTCGTAGAAGGCGCGGTTGCCGGAGCTGACGCGCAGGGTGGCGTCCAGGATCAGCAGCGGCTCGCGCACCGTGTCCACGATGTTCTGCGCGTAGGTCTCGATGGCCTTCAGCTCGTCCTCCGAGCGCCGGCGCTCGGTGACGTCCTCCATCGCCAGCACCAGCAGCTCGGAGTGCTTTCCCGCGCGCAGCTTGCGCCCGTTCAGCAGCATCACCCGCCGCCCGATCACCGGGAAGGTGTGCTCCAGCTCGAAGTCGTTGAAGACCGAGCTGGTGGGGATCACGTCCTCCAGCAGCGTGCGGAGCGCCGGGATGTCCCACTGCCCGTTGCCCAGCTCGTAGATCAGCCGGCCCTCCGTCTCCTCGGCGGAGACCAGGAAGGTCTGGTAGAAGGCGCGGTTGGCGCTGCGTACGCGGAGCGCCGGGTCGAGCATCAGCAGCGGCTCGCGCACCGTGTCCACGATGTCCTGCGCGTACGCTTCGACGAGGGGCTTGCGCTTCATCAGCGAGCGCTGGCCTAGGTTCAACATGCGGGACTCCCGCCTCGGTTCGGGTGAAGGGGTTCGTCGGGTCCGCCGTCCTCCGCTCCGCCCTCCGGGAGGGGGAGCCGGACGCGGAAGGTGCTTCCCGCGCCCATCTCGCTCTCCACCTCCACGTCGCCCCCCAGCAGCCGGCTGAACTCGCGGGCGGCGGCGAGCCCGATCCCCAGCCCCCCGAAGGAGCGGGTGGAGGCGCTGTCCACCTGCCAGAAGCGGTCGAAGATGCGGCCCTGGTGCTCCGGGGCGATGCCGATGCCGGTGTCGCGGACCTCGAAGACCACGTGGCCCCGCTCGGAGCGGACGGCCAGGCGGACCTCGCCGCGCTCGGTGTACTTCGCGGCGTTCCCGCAGAGGTTGACCAGGACCTGGCGCACCTTCACCGCGTCGGTGACGAGGGCGACGGCCTCGTCGGGGAGGTCCAGCACGAAGGTCACGCCCTTGGCCGCGGCGGCCGGCTCCACCAGCACCTGCGCCTGGCGCGCGATCTCGCGGGCGTCGATCCGCTCGGAGTGCACCGTCAGCCGGCCCTCGTCGCGCAGCGAGAAGGCCAGGATCTCGTCGATCATCCCCGCCAGGTGCCATCCCCCCGCCTTGATGCGCTCCACCTTGCGCGCCTGCGCCTCGGTGAGGGGCCCGTCCAGGTGGAGGATGTCGGCGTAGCCCAGGATCCCGTTGAGGGGGGTGCGGAACTCGTGCGAGAGGGTGGCGAGGAAGCTCCCCTTGGCCAGGCTGGCCGACTCGGCCACCCCCTTCGCCTCGCGCAGCTCCTCCTCCACCCGCTTCTGCGCGGTGACGTCGAAGAAGGCGAGCACGGCGCCGTCGACTCCGCCGTCGGGGGCGCGGTAGGGGTTGATGCGCACCGCGAACCAGTCGCCGGCGTCGCTCGCCACCTCGCGCTCGACGCGCTCCAGCGAGGCGAGCACCCTGCGCACGTCGTCCACCAGCCCCGGGTAGTCCAGGCGGTGGGTGATGTGCGCCAGGGGACGGCCGCGGTCGCCCGCGACGAAGTTGAAGAGCGCCTCCACCGCGGGCGTGAAGCGCCGGATCCGCAGCTCCCGATCGAGGAAGATGGTGCCGATCTCCGTGCTCTCGATCAGGTTCTGCAGGTCGGCGTTGGTGCGCCGCTGCTCCTCGATGGTGCTCTGGTGCTCCTGGTTGATGGTGGTGAGCTCCTCGTTGATCGACTGGATCTCCTCGCGGCTGGTCTCCAGCTCCTCGGCGGCGGCCTTCTGCTCCTCGTTGATCGAGCGCAGCTCCTCGTTGGCCGCCTGCAGCTCCTCCACCGTGCGGTCGCGCGCCGCGCTGGTGGACTCGAGCTGCTCCCGGGTGCGGGAGAGCTCCTCCTCCAGGCGCGCGACGGCGGGATCGGGGGAGGCGGGCGCCTGGAGGCCGTCCCCCCCGGCGCGCGCGTGCTCGTCGAAGATCACCAGGGCGAACTTCCCCGCCTCGCCGTCGTCCATGGGCGGGCGCACCTGCAGGTTCAGCGGGAGGGCCCCGTCGCCCTCCACGCGCACCCGCCGGGTGGTGGGGAGCCCCTTCTCGAACGCCTGGTAGAGCGCGGCGCGCAGCTCGGCGCGCAGCTCGCCCCGCGACAGGTCGAGGAGGTTGCGGCTCGGCTCGCCCTCGCCCAGGTGCAGCCAGTTCCCGGCGCCGCCGGAGAGGTGCACCACCTCGAGCCCCTCGTCCACCACCAGGCTGGGCGGGGCGTACGCCTCCAGCATGCGCAGGTGCAGGGCGCCGTAGGAGAAGCCGGTGCGGTGCCGCCCGCCGCGCGCGGCCGGCGGCGGGCCCGCGGAGTGGCGCGCGGGGTCGGCCGCGCTGGGCCGCGGCGGCACCCGCTGGGGGGCGTCGTCGCGGCGGTAGAGGCGCTCGGCCCCGGCCTCGGGCGCGAAGAGCCCGCCGTCGCCGGCCGACTCCGACCGGCCCAGGAAGAGCAGTCCGCCGCGGCGCAGCGCGTAGTGGAAGGTCTCCAGGGCCCGGGCCTGGGCCTCGGGCTGCAGGTAGATCAGCAGGTTGCGGCAGGTGATCAGGTCGAGCCGCGAGAAGGGCGCGTCGTGCAGCACGTTGTGCACGGCGAAGAGCACCCCCTCGCGCAGCGACTTCCGCACCCGGAAGCCCCCCGCCTCCCGGGTGAAGGAGCGGCGCAGCCGGTCGGCGGAGATGTCTGCCACCGCGGCGGCGGGATAGAGCGCCTCGCGGCCCCAGGCGTAGCCCTTTTCGTCGATGTCGGTGGCGAAGAGCTGCACCTGCGGCGGGTGCTCCAGGGTGCTGGCGTGCTCGTCGAGGAGGATGGCGATGGAGTAGGCCTCCTCGCCCGTGGCGCACCCCACCGTCCACACGCGCACCGCGTCTCCGGGCCCCTTCCCCTCGAAGAGCGCGGGAATGGCGCGCTCCAGCGCCGCGAACGCCTCGGGGTCGCGGAAGAAGCCGCTCACCGAGATCAGCAGGTCGCGCACGAGCGCGGCCGCCTCGGCGGCGCTCCCGCGCAGCAGGGGGAGGTAGTCCTCCAGCGTGCCGGCGCCGGTGAACCCCAGGCGCCGGTCGAGCCGGCGCAGCACCGTGGAGCGCTTGTAGAGGCTGAAGTCGTGCCCCGTGCGGGCGCGCAGGGCCGAAAAGACCTGCTCCAGCAGGGCCTCGGTGTGGGCCGCGGCGCCGCGCGGCGCCGCGAGCTCCCGCCGCAGGCGGACCAGCTCGGCGGGGATGCCGGCCGCGGGGAGCACCAGGTCCACCTGGCCGCTCGCGATGGCGCTGGCGGGCATTCCCTGGTGCTCGGCCTCCTCGGGCGACTGGGCCACGGTGATGCCGCCGCGCTCCTTGAGGTGGCAGATGCCGTCGGTGCCGTCGGAACCGGTGCCGGAGAGCACCACGCCCACCGCGTCGGGGCCGCACGCCTCGGCCAGGGTGCGGAAGAAGAGGTCCACCGGCAGGTGCTGGGGCTCGCCCCCGCGCGCCGGCACGCGGAGCGTCCCGGCTCCCATCTCCAGGTCGTGCCCGGGCGGGATCACGTAGACGTGGTTCGCCTCCACCGCCACCGGCCCGGTGACCTGCGTCACGGGAATCGAGGCGCGGTCCTGCAGGATCGCGGCGATCCGGCTCTCACGCTCCGGGTCCAGGTGCATGATCACCACGAACGCCATCCCGCTCTCCGCCGGCACCGCCTCGAAGAAGAGCTGCAGCGCGCGGAGCCCCCCCGCCGACGCGCCGATCCCGACCACCGTCAGCGCCGTCTCCCGCGCGTCCGGCCCTTCGTCGCCGCTCCCGGGGCCGGCCGCACCCCCACCCCGGCGCCCACGCGGGGCGGGCGCCGGCGGAAGGGCGGCGGTCGCGGGAGTCGGGCGGGGGTGACCGGGCATGATCCTTCAGTCGTGGAGGGGGCCGCCAGCTCGCGCCAGCGCGCTGGCGAGCAAAGGCTATTGACCAGATGGTCAATGCAAGCTAGCATGTATTGAACGAGTGGTCAATATCGGAGACTCGCGAGGAGGGAGACGGATGCCGGGGAAGCGGGCTGCGGAAGACGTACGGCGCGAGCAGATCCTGCGGGGGGCGTTCGAGGTGGCGTCGCGCGACGGCATCGGCAGCCTGACCATCCGGGCCGTCGCCGCCGAGTCGGAGCTCAGCCACGCGCTGGTGCTCTTCCACTTCCAGCGGAAGGAGCGGCTGGTGCACGCGCTCCTCGACTGGCTGATCGAGACCACCTCCGTGCTGCACGTGTCGGAAGACGTCGCCCGCTTCCCGCACGCGCAGGACCGGCTGCACGCGCTCCTGCAGCAGGAGATGTCGCGGCTCTCCCGCGAGCCGCGGCACACCCGGCTCTTCTTCGAGTTCTGGGCGCTGGGCGCGCGGCACGAGTCGATCCGGGTGCGCATCGGCGCGGAGCTGGAGCGCTACCGCGCCGCGTTCAAGGCGATCATGGAAGAGCTGCCGCGCGCCGAGCCGGGCGCGTTCCCGGGCGTGACGGCGGACGGGCTGGCCGCGGTGGCGGTGAGCTGGATCCACGGCTGCGCGGTGCAGGCGATGATCGACCCCGGCCACTTCGACACCGACGAGTACCTGGCCGCCGTGCGCGGCATGGTGGGGCAGCTCGCATGAGGCGCCGCCCCCCTGCCGGCGGACCCCCCGAACCCGAAGGACGCATGACCCCGCTCGACCCCGGCGCCGCGGCGATGGACGGGAGCCCCGCCCAGGCGGCCTCCTTCTCGTCCGACGGCCGCGCCCGCTTCGCCTTCCTGGCCGAGACCAGCCGCGCCCTGGCGGCCTCGCTCGACTTCGAGACCACCCTGGCGACCGGCGCCGGCCTGGCGCTCCCGCACTTCGGCACCTGGTGCATGGTCGACGTGGTCGAGGCGGACGACGCCATCCGCCGGGTGGCCGTGATCCACCCCGACCCCGCGAAGCAGCGCCTGGCCCGGAGCTTCTACCGCGCCCACCCGCCCGGCCGCGACGACCCGCTCGGCGCGCCGCGGGTGATCCGCACGCGCGAGTCGGCGTTCGTGATCGCCTACGACGACGTGCTGGAGGGGATCGCCCAGGTGGAGCACCGGGGGCTGCTGCGCGAGCTCGGCGCGTGCTCGTTCCTGATGGTGCCGATGTCGGCGCGCGGCCGGACGCTCGGCGCCATCACCTTCGTCTCCGGCGACCGCCGCCAGTACGACGCCGACGACCTGCTGCTGGCCGAGGACCTGGGGCGCCGCTGCGCCATGGCGCTGGACAACGCGCGCCTCTACGCCGCCTCGCAGGACGCGCTCCGGGCCGCCGAGGCGGCGCGCGAGGCGGCCACCTTCACGGCGCTGCGCGCCGAGGAGCTGCTGGGCGAGGCGAACCTGGCGCGCCACGAGGCCGAGGAGGCCGACTGCGCCAAGTCCGCCTTCCTGGGCACCATCTCGCACGAGTTCCGCACCCCGCTCACGGCCATCCAGGGGTTCACCGACCTGCTGGCGGAGGAGGTCCCCGGGCCCCTCAACCACGGGCAGCGGCACGACCTGGCGCGCATCCGCGCCGCCAGCGACCACCTGCTCGCGCTGATCGACGAGATCCTCACCTTTTCCCGGCAGCAGGCGGGGCACTCGGTGCTGCGGCTGCGCGAGGTGGACCTCGCCGCGCTGGTGCGCGAGGCCGCCGGGCTGGCGGAGCCCCTCGCGGCCGCGAAGGGGCTGGGCTTCACCCTCCGCATCCCCGAGGGGCCGCTCCCCTTCCGCACCGAGGCCGGGAAGATCCGCCTGATCCTGCTGAACCTGGCGGCGAACGCGGTGAAGTTCACCGAGGCGGGCGGGGTGACGCTCGAGCTGGAGACGACCGGGGACTCGGTGCTGCTGCGCGTCGGCGACACGGGGATCGGCGTCGCGCCCGAGCACGCCGAGCAGGTCTTCTCCGCGTTCTGGCAGGTGGACCAGTCCTCGGGGCGGCTGGGGGGGACGGGGCTGGGGCTGGCGGTCACGCGCCAGCTCGCGACGCTGCTGGAGGGAGAGGTGACGCTGGAGAGCGAGCCCGGCGAGGGGAGCGTGTTCACCGTGCGGCTCCCGCTCCTGGCGCCGCCCGCCCCCCCGTCGCGCGAGGACGAGCCGGCGGCGGAGCCCTCGCCGGCCGAGAAGCGGGTGAAAGGGCGCAGGCGCGCGCCCCGCCGGGGAGCGAAGGCGGCTCCGCCGGCGGAGCCGGCGTAGGGGCGGCGCGCCGGCGCGGGCGCGGACAGGGAGGACGAGGTGTGCGGCGCCCGCCGGGGAGCGGCCGATGGGCCGTTCCGGGAACCGGGTGATGGACGGATGGACCGGTCGCCCATCGGGGCGGCCGCGCAGGAAACTCACGACCAGCCGAGGTCATCGTGACACGCTCTTCCGACGCTCCCCCCGAAATGCTCGCTCCGCCGGGCGCCGGCGCCTTTCCCGCGGCCGCTCCGCACAGCGTGGCTCCCTACGGCCGCGCGCGCTGGAGGTCCGGGATCACCCGCTGGTGGCACGCCATCTTCACGCGCAACCCGTACGCACGCGAGCCCGACACGGTGCGCTCCGGGCGTAGCGGCCACCGCTTCTTCCAGCACCTGATCGAGCCTGAGGGCGAAGCGGCGAACGACGCTGCGGCCCGTGGCGAGGCAGACGGGAAGTAGCCGTCTCCACCGGGGCACGACTCTGGCGCCGCGCCCCGGAGAGCCGCGCCTCGCCCGCCTCGCGCGGGCGCCGGGGAGAGGGAGGGGGGAGAGGGAGGAGACCCGCGGGGATGGCGAGAAAGAGCTTTCGCGTGCGCCAGCGCCTGGCGCTGCGCCGGTCCGGGATTCACGGCAGGGGAGTCTTCGCGCGGGAGCACATCCCGGCGGGGACCCGGCTGATCGAGTACACGGGCGAGCGGATCACGGAGGAGGAGGGGGACCGGCGCTACCCGTGGGACGGCTCCGTCCCCTATCACACGCTGCTGTTCACCATCGAGGACGACCTGGTGGTCGACGGGGGCGTGGGGGGCAACATCTCCCGGTGGATCAACCACTCCTGCGATCCCAACTGCAAGTCGGTGATCGAGGAGCGCCGCATCTACATCGACAGCCTCCGCGACATCGCGCCCGGCGAGGAGCTCACCTACGACTACTGCTTCATCACCCGCGACCGGCACACGCCGGCCGTGAAGCGGCGCTTCCCCTGCCACTGCGGCGCCGCGAACTGCCGTGGCACCCTGCTCAGGAAGAAGCGCTGAATCCGCGGAAAAGGATTCGTCTCACGCAGAGACGGATCACAGGTCCTCCTGGATGAAGCGCGGGCTGAGGTGCACGTCGAGCTGCACGAGCGGCTCGGGCCCGATGCAGCGGAAGGAGTGCACCTCGCCGGCCTTGACGACCAGGATGTCGCCCGCGCCGGCCTCGAACTCCACGCCCTCCACCGTGTACGCGCCGCGCCCGCTCTGGATGAACTGCACCTCGTCGTACGGGTGCCGGTGAGGCCCGGGGCCGCGGCCGGGAAGGGCGTTCAGCAGGAACGCGGAGACGCCCACGCCGCCCTGGTCGGCGCCCACGAACTGGTGCGAGCTTCCCACGAACGGGAGCTCTTCCTGGCGAATCCGGGGCATCGTCGTCTCTCCTCCTCGTCTGCGTTCCTCGGGCCTCTCTCTTATACCGCCCTTGAGATTGGCTGTGCAAAGAGAAATGTCATCCCGAGAGGGTGTTGCTGAACCCGTTCTTCGGACACCCTCTGGGGTGTCATCCTGAGGCCCGGCCACCTGGAATCAGCGTTCACTCCGATGGCGGCAGGGCCGTGAGGATCTGATCGCGGCCACGCCGGAGCCGGCTGCGGAAGCTCGCGCGGAAGCCACGGCCTCACGTTCACCCGTCGATGCCGCTCAGGAAAAGCCAGGCATCGACGAGCGCCGGCGTGGACGCGGCGATCGTGCGGGCTTCCGCGGCGGGCTCCTGCGCATTCCTCGGCCAGATCCTCACGGCCCTGCCGTCTGCAGCGCCGACGCCAGGACCCGTGTGGCCGGGCCTCAGGATGACACC
>JBJMPM010000051.1:0-5485 GCA_045803205.1 Longimicrobiaceae bacterium | reverse complement strand
ATTACCCGAATTTCTCCATCGTTCGCAAGCTGTTGCTGTTTGATTCCTTCCACGTACTTAAACACCTCATGGATTGCTTCCCGCGATGAAGCACCACTTCGCTTCAATTCGATGATGACAAAGTTCCCTCTGCCATCCTTTGCCAGAATGTCGATGAAACCTCTGGTTCCAAGATGGTGCGGTACGTACTTCTCCTTCTCCATCACAGTTAGATCCTGCCCAAGGAGGCTGATGTCTTCGACCAAATAATCTCGAATCGTATCTTCAAACCGTTGTGCCATTCGCTCCTCTACATCACGCCGGGTGGAGGAAGGTGCTGAGGTACCACGCCACGATCGCCTGGCCCCAGGGCTCGGTGATGCCGGCGCCGAGGGCCAGGAAGATGCCGAAGGGCACCAGCTTCCCCGTCTTCAGGCTGATGGGCCCGAAGATCAGCGAGCCGAAGAGCGCGCCCAGGAAGATGGTGAGCAGCACCCCCGGCGGCCCCAGGAAGGCCCCCACCATCGCCATCATCTTGATGTCGCCCCCGCCCATCGCCGGCTTGCGGAACACCGCCTCGCCCAGCACCGCGATCACCCAGAGCACGCCGAAGCCGAGCGCCGCGCCCAGCGCCGACTGCAGCGGCGAGATCCCCCCCGGCGCGAAGGCCAGCGCCAGCCCGATCGCCAGCCCGCCCCAGGTGAACTCGTCGGGGATGATGTACTTCCGCGCGTCGGTGAGCGCGATCCCCAGCAGCAGGGTGAAGAAGAGCGCCGACGAGAGCGCCTGCCAGCCGAAGCCGTGGCGCAGCACCGCCGCCACCCAGAGCGAGGCGGTGGTGAGCTCGATCAGCGGGTACTGGATGGAGATGGGCGCCCCGCACGCCCGGCACTTCCCCCGCAGCAGCAGCCACCCCACCACCGGCAGGTTGTCGTGCCAGCGGATGGGCGTCTCGCACGCCGGGCAGCGCGAGCGCGGCCGCACCACCGACAGCCCCTCGGGCCAGCGGTAGATGCACACGTTCAGGAACGAGCCCACGCACGCCCCGATCAGGGCCGCGTAGGCGACGAGCAGGAAGTCGGGCATCGGGGCCGGCGTCAGCGGAGGAGCTCGTGGAGGAGGATGGCGCCGGCGGCGGCCACGTTCAGCGACTCGGCGCGGCCGCGGAGCGGAATGCCGGCGCGCACCCCGGCGCGCGCGAGCGTCTCTTCCCCCACGCCCGCCCCTTCGTTCCCCAGCACCAGCGCCGCGCGCCGCGGCGGCGGCGAGGGGAGCGGGTCGGCCCCGACCACGGCGGCGACCACCGCCACCCCGCGCCCGGCCAGCCAGGGACCGGCCTCGTCCCACCCCGCCGCGGCGATGGGGAGGCGGAAGGAGGCGCCCATCGCCGCGCGGACGCTCTTCGGGTTCCAGGGGTCTACGGTGCCGGGGAGGGCGATCACCCCCGCCGCTCCCAGCGCCTCGGCGGTGCGCACCAGCGTGCCGAAGTTGCCGGGGTCCTGCACCGCGTCGAGCACCAGCACCGCGGCGGGCTCGGCGTCCAGCCGCAGCGCGTCGAGGCCGGCGCGGGGGATGGTGGCGACGGCGAGGACGCCCTGCGGGTGCTCGGTGCCGGCCAGGGCGGCGAGGGCGCGCTCGTCCACCGCGCGCACAGGTGTCCCGCGGCGCTCCAGCGCGCGCAGCAGGGCGGCGCCGCGCGGGGTGTCCTCCAGCGAGGACGACGCGGCGGCGAAGCGCAAGGGCAGCGGCGAGGCCGCGAGGTCCTCCACGGCGCGCACGCCCTCGGCCACGAAGAGCCCCTCCGCCTCGCGGTGCTTGCGCTCCGCCAGGGCGCGGAGCAGCCGCTCCTCGCGGCGGGTCAGGGGGTCCGGCATCTGGTCCGCAACTTGCCACCCCCATCCCCCGGAGCGGTCAACCCCGAGCGGATGGAGAACGTTATGAGCATTCGACTTACGAGCCTTCGCGCGGGCGCCCTGGCGCTCGCCGTGGGCGGGGCCGCGGCGGCGGGCGGGTGCGCGCCGGCGATGACCACGCAGCAGGAGGTGCAGGCCGGCGGAGACTACGCGCGGCAGATCAACGCGCAGCTCCCGATCCTGCGCGACAGCTACACCAACCAGTACATCAACCAGCTCGGCCGCCAGATCGCCGCGCAGGCCGACCCGCGCGGCATCCCGTACACGTTCTACGTGGTGAACTCCGACGTTGTCAACGCCTTCTCGATCCCCGGCGGCCACATCTACGTGAACCGCGGGATCATCGAGCGCGCCGACAACGTGTCGCAGCTCGCCGGGGTGCTGGCGCACGAGATCGGGCACGTGGTGGAGCGCCACGGCATCCAGCAGGCGCAGCGGCAGCAGAACGCGAACACCGCCCTGGCCGTGCTCTACGGCGTGCTGATGCGCCGCAATCCGTCGACCGCGGAGCGGGCCGGCATCCAGGTGGGCGGCACCGCGGTGTTCGCCGGCTACAGCCGCGGCGCCGAGAACGAGGCCGACCGCGACGCCATCGCCTACATGATCAGGAGCGGCTACAACCCGCACGGGCTGCCGCAGTTCTTCGCCAAGCTGATGAACGAGCAGCAGCGCCAGCCCAGCAAGGTGGAGCAGTGGTTCGCCACCCACCCGGGGTCGGCGGAACGCGTGCAGAACACCACCGCCGCGATCAACGCGACCCCGGGCGCCAACAACGCGCGGCTGGTCACCGACACCCGCGAGTTCCAGAACTTCCGCGCCCGCGTGCGCTCGCTCACCCCGGCGCCGCAGGACCGCCGGTGAGCATGCGCGCCGGCCGCGCGCCGCGGGCCCGCGCCTTCGCGGGGGCCCGCGGCGCGGCCCTGGGGCTCCTCCTTCTCCCCGGCGTGGGCGGGTGCGTGAGCGAGGCGCGCGAGAAGGAGCTGGGGAGCCAGATCGCCGCCAGCGTGAACGCGCGGGTGCCGCTGGTGCAGGACGTGCCGCTCTCGCTCTACGTGAACGACCTGGGGCAGCTCATCGCCCGGCACAGCGCGCGCCCCGACCTGCGCTACCACTTCTACATCGTCGACAACGAGGCGGTGAACGCCTTCGCGCTCCCGGGCGGGTACATCTACGTGGACCGGGGGCTCATCGAGCGCACGCGCAACGTGTCGGAGCTGGCGGGGGTGCTGGCGCACGAGATCGCGCACGTGGCGCTGCGGCACGGCGCGCAGAACCTGCAGCGGCAGATGCGCACCAGCTCCATGAGCAACCTGCTCTACCGCACCATCCTGGGCCGCGGGCCGCTGCTGGACCAGCAGGCGCTGCAGATGGGGAACCAGCTCTGGAGCGCCGCCCACTCGCGCGCCGACGAGGCCGCCGCCGACCAGGAGGCGGTGAAGTACCTGATCGCCACCGGCATCGACCCCAAGGGGATGGTGCGGCTCTTCCAGGGGCTGATGCGGGAGGAGCGCTCCGACCCCAGCCGCTCGGACCTGGAGTGGTTCAGCTCGCACCCCAACACGGCCCACCGGCTGGCGGCCACCGAGAGCGCCATCGCCCGGGCGATGCCGCACCCGGTGCCGCGGCTGGCCAGCGACAACGCCTCGTACCCGTTCTTCCTGGCGCGGATGCAGATGCTCCCCCCCGCGCCGCCCATGATCCCGCTGGAGCAGATCCCGCACTAGCACGGCGGGCGGGTGACGGTGGTGAAGACAACCACGCTCTTGTCGGGCGGCCACCGCGGCGACACTGGACAGGCCGGCGTAAGCGCTGGCCTGGCAGCGTCCCCGTCGCTTATACTTCATGCGCGGTCCGGACGCGATCCGTTCAGCGGACGCGCCGGGAAGCGCGCATTACGCGCGCATGAGCGCCATCCTCCGTTTGCCTTCGTACCTGCCATGATCGACTGGTCTACCTGCCCCACGGTGGAACGCGATCCCGAACGGGTGAGCGGCACGTGGCTCTTCCGCGGCACGCGGGTGCCCGTTGCGGCCCTCTTCGAAAACCTGGAAGACGGCGTTCCAGTGGGCGAGTTCGTGGAGCTCTTTCCCGGCGTAACCCTGGAACAGGCGCGTGCAGTTCTGGAACACGCCGCCCGAAGCGCACTCGCGGCGTAAGTGCGCGTCCTCTTCGACCAGGGTACTCCCGCGCCACTCAGGCGGCTTCTGCCGGGGCACGAGGTGTCTACTGCGTATGAGCGTGGCTGGTCCACGCTCAAGAACGGCGAACTGCTCGCCGCGGCGGAGAGCGAGGGGTTCGAAGTCCTGGTCACCACCGATGGGAACCTGAAGTACCAGCAGAACCTCCTCTCCCGCGCCATCGCGGTCGTAGTCCTCACCACCACGAGCTGGCCGCGGATCAGAGCGGCGGCTGAGCTCGTTGCGACCGCTGTCGCCGCCGCTGCCCCGGGAACGTACGCGGAGGTGCGCATTCCGTGAAATTGGCGAACACCTCGGCAACCGCTGGGTGATCATCGCGGCTCCAACCGCGGCGGAGGGAGGCGAAACGGCGATCGCGCGGCAGGCACTCCGGTGCTTGCCGCGCGATCGCGTCCGCGCTAGCCTCCGCCGATGTCCCGCCTGCGCGACCTCCTGATCCGCACCGGCCTGTACCCGCGCGCCCGCGCCCTGCGCCGGCTCGTCCTCTCCCGGCGCGACCGCGCGAGGGAGGCGGAGGTGCTCGCCTTCTACCGCGCGCTGGTCCCGCCCGGGGCCCTCGTCTTCGACCTGGGCGCCAACGTGGGCGACGTCGCAGAGCCGCTGCTGCGCATCGGCGCGCGGGTGGTGGCGGTGGAGCCGCAGCCGGAGTGCCTGGCCGAGCTGAGGGCGCGCTGCGGCGCGCATCCCGGCTTCGTGGCGCTCCCCGCCGTGGTCGGCCGCGCGCCGGGCGTGGCGACGCTGCACCTGCGCCCGCACCACGCCGCCTCCAGCCTGCGCCGCGACTGGCTGGGCGAGGCCGTGGGCGCACTCGACGTGCCGATGCTCACCCTCGCGGACCTGATCGCCCGCTACGGCATCCCCGCCTACTGCAAGGTCGACGTGGAGGGGAGCGAGGAAGACGTCTTCGCCACCCTTCCCCATCCCCTGCCGCTGGTCTCCTTCGAGTACGTCGACTTCGCCCTGGACCGCGCCGCCGCGTGCCTGGAAATGCTTTCGCGGGGTGGTGAGGTGGAGACGAACCTCGCGCTCACCGCCCCGCCCCGCTTCGTCCTCCCGGACTGGCTGCCGCCGGACGAGCTCCTGCGCCGCCTGCCGGAGCTCGTCCGCGAGGGCACCGTCCGCTCGTGGGGCGACATCTGGGTGCGAGCGAAAGTGTAGCGATCTCCCCTGAGAGGGTGTTGCTGAACGCGGACATTCCGCGGCACCACAGGTGTCATCCTGAGGCCCGGCCACACGGGTCCTGGCGTCGGCGCTGCAGACGGCAGGGCCGTGAGGATCTGGCCGAGGAATGCGCAGGAGCCCGCCGCGGAAGCCCGCACGATCGACGCGTCCACGCCGGCGCTCCTCGATGCCTGGCTTTTCCTGTGTGGCATCGACGAGTGAACGTGAGGCCGT
>JBJMPM010000042.1:0-5266 GCA_045803205.1 Longimicrobiaceae bacterium | reverse complement strand
GGCGGCAGGGCCGTGAGGATCTGATTGCGGCCACGCCGGAGCCGGCTGGGGAAGCTCGCGCGGAAGCCGCGGCCTCACGTTCACTCGTCAATGCCACGCAGGAAAAAGCCAGGCATCGACGAGGGCCGGCGTGGACGCGTCGATGGTGCGGGCTTCCGCGGCGGGCTCCTGCGCATTCCTCGGCCAGATCCTCACGGCCCTGCCGTCTGCAGCGCTGACGCCAGGATCGTGTGGCCGGGCCTCAGGATGACACCTGTGGTGCCGCGGAATGTGCGCGTTTAGCAACACCCTCTCAGCCTCAGCTCAGGATGACGTCCTCATGCCGAGCGAATTCTGGAAGCGGTATCACACAGAGGCGCGGAGACGCAGAGAGAGCGCCGCGCCTCTCTGCGTCTGCGCGTCTCCGCGTGAGATGACCGGTTCAGCGGACGGCGGGGAGGATGAGGCTGGGGATGAGCACCCCGCCCTGGTAGCGCCAGCCGCGGCTGCCGTAGCTTCCGCCGTTGGTGGCGACCACCAGCTCGAGCTCGGGGAAGACCATCACGATCTGCCCGCCGTTGCCCAGCGCGGCGTACCCGCGGACGGTGCGATTCCCGACGGTGTACTCCTGGGACCACCAGGCGAGCCCGTAGGGGCGCTGCCCGTTGATCTTCACCAGCGGCGACGACGCGCGCTCCACGAAGTCGCGGCCGAGGATCCGCCGGCCCTTCCAGGTGCCGCCGTCGAGCATGAGCTGCCCGAACTTCATGAAGTCGCGCGCGGTGAGGGCCATCCCCCCGCCGCCGTAGGGGTTGCCGGCGCGGTCCGTCCCCCAGGCGTAGTGGCGGATGCCGAGCGGGGCGGCGACCAGGCGGTCGAAGAGGTAGTACGGCGACTCGCCCGCCGCCCCCCCGGTCATCCCCAGCGCCAGGTTGGGGTTGACGCTGCAGTAGATGGCCCGCTCGCCGGGCGCGTACGCCATCGGGAGCCGCAGGGTGAAGCGGTAGAAGTCGGGCTCCTCCTCCTGCTCCCACATCCCGTCTTCCCGGCCGGGGGCGTTGTCGTCGCTGTCGTCGCAGAAGTAGCCGGACGACATGCTCAGCAGGTGCTCGAGCGTCATCGCGCGCTTGCGCGGCTCCAGGCCGGCCGGGAACGCGCCGCCGCTCATCACCGGGTAGACGGGGGTGGAGAGCCGCAGCGGCGCGCCCGCGAGCATCGCCGCGCCGACGATGGTGGCGGTGACGCTCTTGGAGCCCGAGCGCTCGTTGTGCAGCCGGTCGCGGTGCTCGCCGTGGAAGTACTCCTCCAGCACCAGCTTTCCCCGCCGGGCGACGAGGACGGCGTGGACCTGCGGCGCGTTGATCGAGTCCATCGACAGCTCCACGACCTGCTGGACGGCGCGCTCCAGGGCCGCGCGATCGATCCCCACCTCCTCGGCGCTCGCCGTGGCCCAGCCGTCGGCCAGGCGCGGGGGGGCGCGGTAGGCGTAGCGGCCGGGGCGCCGGCCGCGCGGGTAGAAGGCGCTCAGCTCGTCGTCGTCGCGGCTGAAGTCGTAGCTCCCGCCCCGGTTGGGGAAGACCAGGGTGAGCACCCGCCGCGCGGTATCGACCGTTCCCCGGATCACCACGCTGTCCCGCGGGTTCCGCCCGCCCACCAGCCCGATGGAGTCGCCGCCGCGGACCACGCCGCGCACGCCGAGCAGCCCGCCGTAGTCGCGCTCGAGGTTGCGCAGCAGCGCGGCCAGGGTGCCGTCGGGCCGCCGGCTCACGAGCAGCCAGAAGGTCTGCTCGTCGTCCAGCGGCACCACCTGGCCCGCCCAGCGGCCCGGTCCGTCCGGCGCCAGGGTGACGGGCGTGGCGGCGTTCATCCCGGCCGGGAACCAGAAGCCGCGGATCGCGCCGCCCGCCCGGGGCTTGCCGCGGAACGAGCCCGTCCGGTTCGGCAGCTCGAAGGCCAGCTCGCCGCCGCTCGCGCGCACGGGCACGGTGAAGCCCATCAGGTCGGCGGTGTAGCCGGCGCCGGTCCGGGTGAGGAGGAGCGGGCCCCGCGCCTCGGGCCCGAACCGCCGCTTCGCCTTCCACAGGCCCGCCAGCTCCATCGGGCCGGCCGCCTGCGCCGGCAGCTCCACGGCGGAAGCGGCGCAGGTCGCGAAGAGCGCGGCCGCGACGGCGTAGAATCGTGCGCGCGAGATCATGGCTCGTTCCCGGTTGGATGCGGTGTTTGGAGGATTTGAGAAAGCAGCGGAACCACACCGGTGTCATCCCGAGGCTCGGCCTCAATGAACCCACGGCCGCACCGATCTCCGCAGAGCCGAGGGATCTAGCCGGAGCGCCACGAGGCTTGGGCGCGGCAGCGTCACCAGGCTCGCGGCGGCCGACGCATGACGTGGCCGCTGCTACTGTGCGGCTTCCGCTGCGCGCCCCGTGGCGGCCGTGGCCAGATCCTTCGGCCCCGCGACGCTCACCGCGACATGGGATGAGGCGAGGCCGGGCCTCAGGATGACACCATCCGGACGACATTTCTCAACGGTCTCTTGGTGTCAGCGGTCGCCTCGAGGGTTGGGTGATGCACCCGTCGGCGCCTGCGGCGGATCGTTCTCCCAGAGCACGTTCACGATCACCCAGCGGCCGTTCCACTTCACCAGGTGCATGTAGTCGATCCAGGTGGCCATGCGCGCGCGGACGCTCGCGGCGTTCCCGTAGAGGTCGAGGATGGCCACGTCACGCTTGCGGTCGGCCGCGGGGATGCCGGAGCCGCCGCCACCCCTCGCCCCGTTGATCAGGGTGAGCGCGCTCATCTGGATCAGCCGGCTGCGATTCGACTGCGGGTCGGTGAAGACGTTGCGCTTGGCCAGCTCGGGGTGCAGCGCGCGCTCCATCCGCGCGCCGTCGCCGGCGTACCACCCCTCGACGTAGTCGAGCGCGGCGGCGCGGATGGCGGCGGAGTCGGCGGCGGCCTGGGCGCGCGCGGGGAGGGCCGCCAGCAGCGCGGCGGAGGCCAGGACGATCGTGCGGAAGATGCGGGGCATGGGCGGCTCCATTGGCTGAGGTTCGCCGCAGAAGCTACGGATCGCCGCGCGGGGCTACGAAGGTATGGGGACGACGCGGACGGGCGGGGGGACGACCCGGCCCGGAGACGGGGATCAGCCGGCCAGGCGCCGGAGGTTGCCGCTGTAGGTGCGGCTGGAGGTGAGGCGGGTGCCGTCTTCCATGATCACCACGAACTCGCCGTGGAACCAGGGCTCCAGGCGGCGGATGCGGTCCAGGTTCACCAGCGCCGAGCGGTGCACGCGCACGAAGCGGCGCGGGCCCAGCCGCGCCTCCACCTCCTTGAGCGTGCCGCGCACCAGGTGGGCGCCGCCGGGGGTGTGCAGCCGCACGTAGTTCCCCTCGGCCTCCACCCAGGAGACGTCCTCGGGCTTCACGAAGTGCACCCCGCGCCCGGTGCGCACGGCGATGCGGTCCGGCCGCTCGCGCTCGCCGCGGAGCGCGTCGAGGAGCGCCGCCACTTCCGGTGCCGTGCTCCCCGACGCGCGCAGCGACAGGCGGTGCAGCGCGTGCTCCATCGCCTCCGCGAAGCGGCGGCGGGTGAAGGGCTTCAGCAGGTAGTCGAGCGCGTGCACCTCGAAGGCCTTCAGCGCGTACTGGTCGTAGGCGGTCACGAAGACGACCTCCGGCAGCGCCTCGTCGCCGTCCAGCGCGCGCAGCACGCCGAAGCCGTCGAGCCCCGGCATCTGCACGTCCAGGAAGAGGAGGTCCGGGCGCAGCGCGCGCACGGCGGCGACGGTCGCCGGCCCGTCACCGCACTCGCGCACCAGCTCGACGCCCGGCTGCGTGGCGAGCAGCGTCCGCAGCCGCTCGCGCGCCAGCGGCTCGTCGTCCGCGATCACCGCGCGAAAGGTCATCGTATTGTGCATCCGTAAAGCAACCTGGCATCACACGGAGTCAACGGAGTCAACGGAGTCAACGGAGGAACCGGCTGGCACCTCTCCGTTGACTCCGTTGACTCCGTGTGAGACGCCGTTCGTATGGTAAGGAATGCGCACGATGACCTCGGTGCCGCGCCCCTCGCCCGGGCAGAGGATGAGGGTGGCGTCGGGGCCGTAGAGCGCGGCGAGGCGCCGCCGCGTGTTGCTGAGGCCCACGCCCTCGCGCACCGCGGCCTCGCTCCCGCCCGCCGGCCCCGGCCCGTCGTCCGCCACCACGATGGTGCAGTGCCCGCCGTCGGCGCGCGCGCGGATCCAGATGCGCCCCGCGCCGGGGTCGCGCGCGATGCCGTGCTCGATGGCGTTCTCCACCAGCGGCTGCAGCACGAAGTGCGGCACCAGCGCGTCCCGCGCGCGGCCGTCGACCTCCTCGTGCACCGCCAGCCGGTCGCCGAAGCGGACGCGCATGATCTCCACGTAGTGCCGCGCCGTGGCGAGCTCCTCCGCCAGCGGCACCTCCTGCACGCCGTCGCGGTCCAGCGTGGTGCGCAGCAGCGCGCTCAGCTCCGAGAGCATCTCGTCGGCCGCGTCGACGTCGCGGTGCATGAGGGTGGAGACGCCGTGCAGCGCGTTGAACAGGAAGTGCGGACGGAGCTGCCCGGCGAGCGCCTGCAGGCGTGCGTCGGCCAGCAGCGCCTCCAGCTCCGCCTCGCGCCGCTCGCGCGCGCGAACGGAGCGGTAGTAGTGCAGCGCCAGCACCATTCCGAGCACCGACGCCAGCGCCAGGAACTCGGGGAAGAAGCCCTCGGCCAGCATCTGGCCCAGCGTGCGCCTCTCGTCGTCGCCGAGCAGCCGGCGCAGCGGGATGAGGGCGGCGTACTTCCCCACCACCATCGCGCAGAGCGGCCCCACGTAGATGGCGGACGCGCGCCCCCAGCCCACGCGCTCCGGCGGCCAGCGGCGCACCATCCAGAAGAGGGCGGGGGTGAAGATGGCGCAGGTGTACCAGTCGGCCAGGTAGCCGAGCAGCAGCATCCCCCACTGCACCTGCTGCCCGTCGTACAGGCGCGAGAGGCCCCGCTGCAGCGCGGCGAGCGTCCCCACCAGCGTCCACACCCCCCCCACCGCCAGCACGTCGCGCGCGATGCGGCGGCGCGGGGCGGCCGTGGACGAGGGAGGGGAAGTCGGCGTCGGCATGGCGGGGGCGAGGGGAACGCAAGCGGATGCGGCGCAAGAATGTAGGCGCGCCGTCCGCGAGCGACAACGCCGCGGGGACGACCCGGCCCGGCGCGGGGACGAGCCGGCGAATGGCGTCTCACGCAGAGACGCGGAGACACGGAGAGAACCACCCAGCCTCTCCGT
>JBJMPM010000005.1:0-4081 GCA_045803205.1 Longimicrobiaceae bacterium | reverse complement strand
CGGAGACGACGTGGTGCATGGCCAGCACCAGCACGTGCTCCTCCTCACCCAGGCGCAGCAGGTGGGTGCGCAGCAGCGGCCCCTGGCGCAGGTCGAAGAGACGCTGCGTCTCTTCCCGGGCGAGCCGGCGGGCCTCGGTCTCGCGCTCTCCCGCGGCCAGGTGCGACAGGTCGGTCAGCTCCAGCCGCGCCGTGCGCGCGGGGTGCACCACCTGGAAGGGCTCTCCCCTGGTCTCGCCGAACGTGGTGCGCAGCGCCTCGTGCCTGCGCACCACCTCGCCCAGCGCGCGCTCCAGCACGCGCGCCTCCAGCGGCCCGCGCAGCCGCAGCGCGGAGGGCATGTGGTAGGCGGTGCTCCCCGGCTCGAGCTGCTCGATGAACCAGAGCCGCTGCTGCGCGAACGAGAGCGGCAGCGCGCCGCCACGCTCCACCGGCTCGATGGGCGCCACCGCCGAGCTGCGCTGGAGCTTGGCGGCCCGGGCGAGCTTCAGCAGTCTTTCCGGGTCCATGACCGACGAAGTCGACGTCATCGGTGGGAGCTCGGTGCGCGCCGCGTCGTCGATGGCCCGCGCGAAATCCGCCAGCACCGGGCGCTCGAAGAGCTCGGCGAGTGCAACCTCCACCTCCAGCCGCTGCCGCACCCGCGAGATCACCTGCACCGCCAGGAGCGAGTGGCCGCCCAGCTCGAAGAAGTGGTCCTGGCGGCCCACCCGCTCCGCGCGCAGCACCTCGGCCCAGATGTCCGCCAGCGCCTGTTCGGTCTCGCCCTCGGGCGCCTCGTAGCCGCGCGTGGCGAGCGCGTCGCCCTCCGGCGCGGGCAGCGCCTTGCGGTCCACCTTGCCGCTGGGCGTGAGCGGGAAGGCGTCGAGCCGCACGAACGCCGACGGCACCATGTACGCCGGGAGCGCCGCGCCCAGGTGCGTCCGCAGCGCCTCCGCCGACGCGGCCTCGCCGCCGGCCACGTACGCCACCAGCCGCTTCTCCCCCGGCGCGTCCTCGCGCGCCAGGACGACGGCCTCGCGCACGGCCGGATGCTCCGCCAGCCGCGCCTCGATCTCTCCCAGCTCGATGCGGTAGCCGCGGATCTTCACCTGCGCGTCGGTGCGGCCGGCGAACGCCAGCGCCCCCTCCGGCAGCCATCGGCCCAGGTCGCCCGTGCGGTACAGCCGCGCGCCCGGCTCGCCCGAGAGCGGGTCGGGGACGAAGCGCTCCGCGGTCAGCGCCGGGCGGTCCAGGTATCCGCGCGCCACCCCGGCGCCGCCCACGTACAGCTCGCCGACCACGCCGATCGGCACCGGCCGCATCCGCGCATCCAGCACGAACACGCGGGTGTTGGCCGCCGGCGCGCCGATCGGCGTCACCCGCTCGCCACGTGCCGGGTCGGGCACGTCGTGGAGGGTGGCGCAGATGGTGGTCTCGGTGGGCCCGTAGCCGTTGATGATCCGCAGCCCGGGGACGCTCCGCCGGATCTCCGCCAGCAGCGGCTCGGCGATCGGCTCCACCCCCACCAGCAGGCGGTGCAGCCGGGTTCGCCCGGGCGATCGGGAGACGCGCTCACGCAGCTCGGGGAGGAAGTACGGCGGCAGGTAGGCGCTGCGGACCTCGCGCGCCTCCATCCAGTCGAGGAAGGCGCCCGCCTCCAGCCGCACTTCGTCGCGCGGGATGCAGAGCCGCCCGCCGGCCAGCAGCGCGGAGAAGATCTCGTAGACCGAGACGTCGAAGCTGGTGCTGGTCCACAGGCTGCACCCGTCGCCCTCGCCGATCGGCGCGCGACGCTGGACGTCCGCCAGCAGGCTCGCCACGCCGCGGTGCGGCACCGTCACGCCCTTGGGACGTCCGGTGCTCCCCGAGGTGTAGATGACGTAGCCGAGGTGGTCGGGCGAGAGCCCCGCCGGCCGCGGATCGGTGGCGGGGAGATGCGCCCACGCCGCTTCGTTCGCGGGGTCGAGCATCGGCACGCCGCTCCCCGCGAACCGCTCCGCCAGCGCCGACGACGCCAGCAGCACCGCGGGACGGCTGTCGGCCAGCATGTAGCGCAGCCGCTCGTCCGGGTACGACGGATCCAGCGGCACGTACGCTCCGCCGGCCTTGAGCACGGCCAGCATCGCCACGACCATCTCCACCCCGCGCTCCACGCAGAGCGCCACCCGGGCGTCCGGACCCACGCCCAGCGAGTGGAGGTGGTGCGCCAGGCGGTTGGCGCGCGCGTTCAGCTCGGCGTACGCCAGCGCGCGGTCCTCGTATTCCACGGCGACGGCGGCCGGCGTCCGCTGCGCCTGGGCCTCGAAGAGCGCGTGGATGCACCACTCGCCCGGATACTCGGCCTCCGTGCGGTTCCACTCCTCCACGACCCGGCGCCGCTCCGCCTCCGGCAGCAGCGGGAGCGCGTCCACCGACTGGCGGTCGTCGGCGACCATCTCCTCCAGCACCCGGCGCAGGTACGCCAGGTGGCGCTCGACGGTGGCCTGTTCGAAGAGCGCCGTGGCGTACACCACGCTCCCCACGATGCGCCCACCCGCCTCCTGCAGCGCGAGCGACAGGTCGAACTTCGCCCGCACCTGCGGCGGGGCGCCCACGCCGCCCACGTCGAGCCCTGGAAGCGAGGCCCCGCTCGCCGCCTCGGGCGTGTTCTGCCAGGTGAACATCACCTGGAAGAGCGGCGTGTACGCCAGGCTGCGCACCGGCTGCACCAGCTCCACCACCTGCTCGAAGGGGATGTCCTGGTGATGCTGCGCCTCGAGCGCGCGCTTCTTCACCTGCCCGAGCAGCTCCGCCACCGTCCGGGCCCCGGGCAGCTCCACGCGCAGCGCCAGCGTGTTGACGAAGAAGCCGATCAGCCCCTCGATCTCGCGGCGCCCGCGGCCCGCCGTGGGCGTGCCGATCACCACGTCGTCCTGCCCCGACAGCCGGCCGAGCACCGCCGCCCACCCGGCCAGGAGCGTCATGAACAGCGTGGTCCCGTGGCGCCGCCCCAGCGCCTTCAGCCCGGCCGTGAGCTGCTCGTCCAGCACCACCCCCAGGGGCGCCCCCGCATGGTCCACCTGCGCCGGCCGGGGGTGGTCGGTGGGGAGCTCCAGCAGCTCCGGCGCGCCCGCGAGCGTGCTCGTCCAGTACGCCGCCTGCTGCCGGAGGATGTCGCCCTCCACCCAGCGTCGCTGCCAGACCGAGTAGTCGGCGTACTGCACCGGCAGCGGGGGGAGGGGATTCGCATCCCCGCGACGGAAGGCGTCGTAGAGCGTGCCCAGCTCACGCGTCAGCACCTCCATGCTCCAGCCGTCGGAGACGATGTGGTGCAGGGTCAGAAGGAGCAGGTGATCGTCCGCCGCCAGCCGGACGAGCCGGCCGCGGATCAGCGGCCCCCGTTCCAGGTGGAAGGGCGCACGCGCTTCCTCGGCCATCAGCCGGCCGAGCTCCGCCCTCGCGTCCGCATCCCCGGCCAGGTCGTGCTCCACCAGGTGGAACCGGCTCGCCTCCGCCGGCGCGATCCGCAGCTCGGGGATGCCGTCCACCTCCACGAAGGTCGTGCGCAGCGCCTCGTGGCGCGCCAGGATCGCATCCAGCGCGCGCCGCAGCGCTCCCCGGTCCATCTCCCCCTGCAGCCGCAGCCGCGTGGGGATGTGGTACGTGTTCCCCAGGTCCCCGAACTGCTCCAGGAACCAGAGCCGCTGCTGCGCGAAGGAGAGCGGCAGCCGCCCGCCGCGGTCCACGCGCTCGATCGGCGGGAGCTCGGTGCGCGCCGCGTGTTCGATGGCGCGCGAGAGATCCGCCAGCACCGGGCGCTCGAACAGGTCGGCGATCCCCACCTCCGCGCCCAGCACCTCCCGCACGCGCGAGATCACCCGCACCGCCAGTAGCGAGTGCCCGCCCAGCTCGAAGAAGTCGTCGTGGCGGCCCACCCGCTCCACGCCGAGCACCTCGGCCCAGATGTCCGCCAGCGCCTGTTCGGTCTCGCCCACCGGCGCCGCGTACTCCTGGGCCGCATAGGCATCCCCTTCCGGGGCGGGGAGCGCCCTGCGGTCCACCTTCCCGTTCGGGGTGAGCGGATACGCCTCCATCCACACGTACGCCGCCGGCACCATGTA
>JBJMPM010000416.1:0-5476 GCA_045803205.1 Longimicrobiaceae bacterium | reverse complement strand
ATTCCATGTGGCCGGGCCTCAGGATGACACCCAGGGGTGTCTGAAGAACGGTTCAGCAACACCCGGTCAGGAGCCGGTCCAGACGTTGTTGGCGCGGTTCACGTCGGGGTAGGAGCGGCGCGCGTCGACCTCCACCCGCGTGGCGGCGCCGGAGACGGGCACCCGGAGCGTGGCCGTGCGCGAGCCGCGCGGGCCCGTCCAGGCGGTGACCGGCAGCTCGCGCTGCGTGACGGCTCCGCCGGACGCGGTCACCGTGACGAAGGCCGGCATCGCGACGTCGCCGCGGTCGCGCAGCACCACGTCCACGCCGCCGCTGGCGGGGCGCACCGACTCCACCGCCTGGTCCAGCACGCCCGTCTCGAAGAACCACGGGCGCCAGAACCAGTCCAGGTCGCGCCCCGCCACCCGCTCGAAGGTGTTGAAGAAGTCCCACGGCTGCGGGTGCTTGTAGCTCCAGGCCTGCACGTATTCCCGCAGCGCCCGGTCGAACGCGGCGTCGCCCAGCACCGCGCGCAGCGCCGGCAGCACCGCCGCGGGCTTGGTGTACGCCGCCACTGTCCGCGCCCCGTAGGGCGACACCAGGTCGGTGTGGCGCATCAGCGGCACCTCGTTGTCGTGCCCCGCGACGCGCAGGTAGGAGCTCACCGAGCCGCCCGGCGGCGTGCCGGGGAAGAAGTCCTCGTGCGCCCGGTCCTCGAAGTAGCTGTTCACCCCCTCGTCCATCCACGCGTACGAGGCCTCGTCCGAGCCCACCAGCATCGGGAACCACTCGTGGCCGAGCTCGTGCGCGATCACCGACTGCAGGTCCTCGGCCGATTCGGGGCGGTGGATGAAGACCATCATCGGGTACTCCATCCCCGCGATCGGCCCCTCCGCGATCGTGGCCTGGGGGTAGCGGTACGGGGTGAGGAGGCGGCTGAGGAAGACGAGCGCGTGCTGCCCGTAGCGCCACGCCCGGTCCCATCCCGGCGCGCCGGGCCGGTAGAGTGCGTGCACGGGAAGGACGTACCCGAGGCCGGCTTCGTCCAGCACCCTGGTGCGGGCCACGTCCCACAGGTAGCGGTCCGACGCGGCGAAGGCGAAATCGCGGACGCCCGCCGCGCTGAACCACCAGGTCTGCTTCCCGCTCGCCGGCCGCGTCAGCGCGGCGCCCGAGGCGAGGTCCGCCACCGTGACCACGTGCACCACCGAGTCCGACGTCGCCGACCGCTCCAGCCGCTGCAGCGTCTGGGGAGAGAGCACCTGCTCGCGGTTCGTCAGGGCCCCCGTCGCCCCGACGATCCAGCCGGCGGGGAGGGTGAGGCCCACGGTGAAGGTGCCGTACTCCAGGTAGAACTCGCCGTCGCCCAGGTAGGGCGTGGCGTCCCACCCGTTCACGTCGTCGTAGGCGGCCACCTGCGGATACCACTGGCCCACCACGAAGGCGCGCCCGCCGAGCGCGTCTTCCCACGCGGTGCGGAAGGTGGGCGCGGGCGGGACCTTGTGGTGCCAGTCGATCTCCAGCACCGCGCTGTCGCCGGGAGCCAGCGGGCGCGGGAGCATCAGCCGCGCGAGGGTGCCGTCGACCGCGTAGCCGGCCGCCGGCCGCTCCACCTGCCGCATCACCCCGATCGCCGCCGCCGGCTGCTCGGCGAGGCGGGAGCCCTGCACCACCACGCGCTCCAGCGCGACCCCGCCGGTGTTCGGCGCGCGCCGGTTCCGGGGGACGCTCTCGGAGTAGATGTTCTGGTAGAGGTTGAGGACGATCGCGCGGAGCACGTCCGGCGAGCGGTTGCGGTAGACGATGCGCTCGCTGCCGTGCAGGAGCGTGGTCCGCGGGTCGAGCTCCGCGCGGATCGTGTACGAGACGACCTGCTGCCAGTAGCGCGGCCCCGGCATCCCCGTGGTGGTGCGCGTTCCCGCGGCCACCCCGCGCCGGAACGCCTCGGAGACCGGGATCGTGTCCTGCGCCGCGGCGGCCGCGGGAGCGGCGAGGGCGAGGAGAAGGAGGATCTTTCTCACGGAGGGTCCTCGGGCAGATCTCGCACAGAGGCCCGGAAACCAGAGCGGTCCTCTGGTCCTCCGGGCCTCTGGGCGAGACGAATCAGTTCGTCAGGAGCCGGTCCAGACGTTGTTGCGCCGGTTCACGTCGGGGAAGAGCTGCTCCGGGTCGACCTCCACCCGCGTCACCGCACCCTGCACGGGGATGCTCACCGTCACCGAGCGCGTGTTGGACGGGGTCAGGAAGCGCTCCACGGGGACCGTCTGCCGCACCACCCCGGCGGAGGTCGTCACCGCGATGAAGGCCGGCGCCGGCACCTGCCCCAGGTCGCGCACCGTCACCGACACGCTCCCCGCCGACGGCGTCACCTGCCCCACCGCCAGGTCCAGCGTGGCGCGGGTGAAGAACCACGGGTACCAGAACCAGTCCAGGTCGCGCCCCGCCACCCGCTCGAAGGTGTTGTAGAAGTCCCACGGGTACGGGTGCTTGAACAGCCACTCGCGCTGGTAGGTGCGGATGGCCGCCTGGAACACCGAGTCGCCCAGCGTGGCCCGGAGCGCCCGCATCACCAGCCCCGGCTTGTAGTACCCCGCCACCCCCAGCGACAGGTTGTCGAGCTGGTCGGCGTTGGTCATCAGCGGCATGTCGGCGCGGCGCCCCGCGACGGCCAGGTAGTAGCCGCGCGACTCCGCCCAGTGGTCCGTCCCCCGCCAGTAGTCGTTGTAGGCCAGCGCCTCCTGGTAGGTGTTGATCCCCTCGTCCATCCACGCCGCCACCGCCTCGTCGCCGCCCACCATCATGGGGAACCACTCGTGCCCCACCTCGTGGCCCACCACGGCGTAGAGCTCCTTCTCGCTCGCCTCGGGCCGCCCCACGAACACGATCATCGGGTACTCCATCCCGTAGATCGGCCCCTCGCTCACCGTGATCTGCGGGTAGAGGTAGGGCACCTCCTCGCGGCTCAGGAACTCGATGGCGTGGTCGCCGTGGCGGATCGCCCTGTCCCAGAAGGGCGCGCCGGAGCGGTAGAAGGCGTGCACGGGGATGTGCTTGACGCCGCCCCCCGGCTGGGGGATGGCGCCGCGGGTGGCGTCCCAGTTGTAGCGGTTCGAGGTGGCCCAGGCCACGTCGCGCACGTCGCGCGCGCTGAAGCGCCAGGTCACCCGCCCGTTGGTGCCCGGCAGGGTGCCGCGCCCCATGTTCTCGGCGTCGTGCCCCACCACGTGCACCGGCGTGTCGCTCTGCATGGCCCGCGCGAGGCGCTCGCGCACCGCGGGGGTGAGCACCTGCTCGGGGTTCTGCAGCGTGCCGGTCCCCGCCACCAGCCACCCCGCCGGCGCGGTGATGGCGTAGTCGAAGTCGCCGTAGTCCGTGTAGAACTCGGCGTTCCCGGTGTAGGGGGTCACGTCGGGCCCCGCCACGTCGTCGTAGACCGCGATCTGCGGATACCACTGCGCCACCTGCAGCACGCGGCCGCCCAGCGCGTCCTCCCACCCGGTGCGCGGCGCGGTCGCGGGGGGCACGCGGTAGTTCCAGTCGATCTCGAACACCGCGCTGTCGCCCGTCGCCAGCGGGCGCGGGAGGTACACGCGGCCCAGGGTGCCGTTCTCGAACCACCCCGGCGTCACGTTCACCCCCGCCAGGTTCTGCTCGATCTGCGCGGCCACCAGCCGCGGCATGGGCTGCCCCTGCACCACCAGGCGGGTGACCAGCAGCCCGCCGGTGAGCTGGCGGAAGAGGTTCTGGTAGAGGTTGAGGACGACGAAGCGGAGCGGGTCCGGCGAGTGGTTGGTGAAGACGACGCGCTCGCGCCCGGTGACCTTCACCGAGTCGGGGACGAGGGTGGCCTCGATGGTGTAGCGCACCCGGTTCTGCCAGTAGCGCGGGCCCGGGGCGCCGGTGGCGCTGCGGGTGCCGCGCTGGATGGCCTGCTGGAACTCGGGCGGGACCTGCACCGGCTGCAGCAGCGGCCGCGGCGCGGTGTCGGCCGCGGCGCCGCGGGGCACGGGTGCCACGAGCGGCTCGGCGACGGGCCCGCACGCCGAGACGAAGGCGGCGCCGACGAGCGCCGCACGCGCAAGGAGCGTCCTCAAGGTGGGTCTCCGGGTTGGATGGCCGGACTTCGGCAAAGCTGCTGCACGGGCGATCAAAAGCCGGGCCAGCATACGCCCGGGCTCAGGCGCGACGCAAGCAGGCTGCGACAGAACGTTTCACGCAGGAGACGCAGAGGAACTGAGAGAACTTCGACTGCGCTCTCTCTGTTCCTCCGCGTCTCTGCGCGAAACGGCTGTTCAGTCGTCCGCCGAAATGGCGGTCTCCTGTCGGAATCGCAGGAAAATCCATGGAAATACGTGGCATGTGCGTTGCTCTTCCGCGCAGGCAGCAGGCATTCGTTCCAACCTGAACAACACGTATCCGAAGGAGCACCCCATGGCGAAGGTCATCGGGATCGACCTGGGCACCACGAACTCCGTGGTGGCCGTGATGGAGGGCGGCGATCCCGTCGTCATCCCCAATGCCGAAGGCGGCCGCACCACCCCGTCGGTGGTCGCGTTCACCAAGGACGGCGAGCGGCTGGTGGGCCAGGTGGCCCGGCGCCAGGCGATCACCAACCCCAAGAACACCATCTTCTCCATCAAGCGCTTCATGGGCCGCAAGGAGTCCGAGGTGAAGAGCGAGGAGAAGATCGTCCCGTACGAGGTCGTGAGCGGCCCCGGCGGGATGGCGCAGGTGAAGGTGCCGAACGTGGGCGACAAGACCTTCAGCCCGCCCGAGATCTCGGCGATGATCCTGCAGAAGATGAAGCAGACCGCCGAGGACTACCTGGGGCAGACGGTGACCCAGGCGGTGATCACCGTGCCCGCGTACTTCAACGACGCCCAGCGGCAGGCCACCAAGGACGCCGGCAAGGTCGCCGGCCTCGAGGTGCTGCGCATCATCAACGAGCCCACCGCGGCCGCGCTGGCCTACGGGCTCGACAAGAAGAAGGACGAGAAGATCGCGGTGTACGACCTGGGCGGCGGCACCTACGACATCTCCATCCTGGAGCTGGGCGACGGCGTCTTCGAGGTGAAGGCCACCAACGGCGACACGCACCTGGGCGGCGACGACTTCGACCAGCGCGTGATCGAGTGGCTGGTGGACGAGTTCAAGAAGGACCAGGGGATCGACCTCTCCAAGGACGCCATGGCGCTGCAGCGCCTGAAGGAGGCCGCGGAGAAGGCCAAGATGGAGCTGTCGACCACCGCGTCCACCGACATCAACCTCCCCTTCATCACCGCCACGCAGGAAGGCCCCAAGCACCTGAACGTGACGCTGACCCGCGCCCGCTTCGAGCAGCTGGTGGACGACCTGGTGCAGCGCACCATTCCGCCCATGCAGAAGGCGCTGGACGACGCGGGGCTGAAGCCGGGCGACATCGACGAGGTGATCCTGGTGGGCGGGAGCACCCGCATCCCCAAGATCCAGGAGGTGGTGAAGGAGTTCTTCGGCAAG
>JBJMPM010000308.1:0-13093 GCA_045803205.1 Longimicrobiaceae bacterium | reverse complement strand
CCTCAAACAAACGACGTCATCCTGAGGCCGTCCATGCTGTAACCATCGTCTGCGGAATAACTTGCAGGCCGAAGGATCTATAACCGCGTCAGCACGTGAGTCGGTGAGATGCGCCAACGCTATCCCCGGATTTGGTATCACACAGAGGGACCAGAGGGACCAGAGGAACCTTCTCTGCTACCTCTGGTCCCTCTGTGTGAGACATTAGACAGGTGGTGCCTCAGAGGAGCGGGCGTTCAGGATCCTGTGGAGGCCTTCCTGCAGACGCGCCGCGCCGAAATTGATCAGCAACCCGATCGGCAGGTCGAGCAGGCGCAGATAGGTGAGAACCTGTTTCCCATGCACCGGGGCGAGCTTCTCGACGCACTTGAGCTCCACGAGCACGCGGTTTTCCACGAGGAGATCCGCGCGGAACGACTCCTCAAACCGCATATCTTCGAAAACGAAGGCAATTGGCTTCTGACGTTCGACCATCAGCCCGCGCCGCTCCAGGGTGCGAGCGAGCACGGCTTCATAGACGGACTCCAGCAATCCAGGGCCGATTGTCGTATGAACGTGATACGCCGCATCGACGATCCGGCCGGTGATCTCGTTCGTAGTTCGCATGCAGGCATGGTGGCCTGCAAAGCGGCAAAATAAAAGGGATTTGACCGTGCTTGAGGTGGCGGAATACAGGCGGCACGGCACAGGCCGCATCGGTGTACCGGGCGCATGCTTTCTCCTGATGCGCTCTCCGGCCTGATCCGCGGCCGGGCCCTCGAGCTGGGCTTCGACCGCGTCGGCATCGCCCCCGTGCATCCCAGCGAGCACGGCGATGCCTACGCGCGCTGGGTCGCGCTCGGGATGCACGGGGAGATGGGCTACATGGCGCGCGAGGACGCCGTCGCGAAGCGCCAGGACCCGGCGGTGCTCGTTCCCGGCGTCCGCTCCGCCGTGGTGGTCGCGCTCGGCTACGCCCCCGCGGACGACGATCCCGCGGAGGCGGACGATCCCTCGCGCGCCGTCGTCGCCCGCTACGCCCGCGGCGACGATTACCACGAGCTGATGAAGGAGCGGCTGATCGCGCTGCAGGAGTGGATTTCGGCCGAGCTCCTTCCCGTGGGCGGACGCGCGTACGTGGACACCGGCGCGGTGCTGGAGCGCGAGCTCGCGTCGCGCGCGGGGCTGGGGTGGCACGGGAAGAACACCATGCTGATCCACCCGCGCCGCGGCTCGTACTTCTTCGTCGGCGAGGTGCTGCTCGACGTGGAGCTCGAGTACGACGAGCCCTTCGCGAAGGACCACTGCGGCACCTGCCAGCGCTGCCTGGACGCCTGCCCCACCGGCGCGCTCCTCGGCCGCGACCCCACCGGCGCCCCGCTGATGGACGCGCGCCGCTGCATCAGCTACCTGACCATCGAGCTGAAGGGCCCCATCCCCCGCGAGCTGCGCCCGCTGATCGGCAACCGCGTCTACGGCTGCGACATCTGCCAGGAGGTCTGCCCCTGGAACCGCTTCGCCGAGCCCACGGACGAGGCGGCTTTCCTTGCGCGCGAGGGGCTGGACGGCGCGCGGCTGATCGAGTGGATGACGATGACGCAGGAGGAGTTCAGCCGCCGCTTCAAGGACTCGCCCATCAAGCGGACGAAGCGCCGCGGCCTGCTCCGCAACGTCGCCGTTGCGCTCGGCAACTGGGGCTCGCCCGAGGCCGTCCCTGCGCTCGCCGCCGCGCTGAACGACGAGGAGCCGCTGGTCCGCGGGCACGTGGCGTGGGCTCTGGGCCAAGTTGGAACGGCCGGAGCCATGCAGGCGCTCTCTTCCCGTGTCGAGGTCGAGACCGACGAGTGGGTGCGAGAGGAGATCTCGCTCGCACTCGAATCGGCAGCTGGGTCACACGGTCCCTGACTCACGAATCCACTCCGTCACCGGCTCAGGTGGCTCGGCTGTGATCTCCTCACACCAGTGCGGCGGCTGCATCGACCCGGGGGCACCTCGTCAGGCGCTCACCAGGTGTCAGCACCTCGAGGTACACTGACCACTTGTTTTGGGACTTGCGAGTAGTAAATTGGGAAAACGCGTGCACCGAGGGTGCATTGCGGAGCAGGTAAAGGAAAACTGATCGGAGAACGTGGCGCGGTGTGGGTTTACAGCGTCACTTCGTGTGCTGGTAGGCTGCCCATTGACGACTGTTTCTGAACGCGTCCCGGGCGTGAGGAGTCGCCGGTGACCGTGGACGTACGCGATTCGCCCCGGGGCACCCGGGAGACATGGCCGCTCGGCGCACGCAAACTGGCGATCCCGCGCAGGCGCCCGCCGCGGCGCCGGTCGAGACGCCCTGAGCGCAAATGGACAGGAGCGTTTGCTCCGCGTGAGAACCCAGATGCCACGTGAGAGGACGATGCCGCCCTTCGAGCCCCGGAAATCTGCGTCCAGCGGCGGTTGTCGAGCGGCATCCCGTGTTCCCGACGCGGGAGCGGCACCACCCGCAGCCTGGTCGCCGCCCATGAGCGTCATGGCCACCGAGACCGGGCCCCGCGTCGACCAGCCACCCGCCGGGCGCACCGAATCCCTCCATCACCTGGTGGAGGGGTGGGCGGCGCGCACGCCGGAGGCCGTGGCGCTGGTGTCCGGGGAGACGCGGCTGGGCTACCGTGAGCTGGACGCGCGGGCCAACCGGCTCGCGCGCCACCTGCGGGCGCTGGGCGTGGGGCCCGAAGTCCGCGTGGCGATCTCGCTGGAGCGGGGCCCTCGGGTGGTGGTGGCCGTGCTGGCGGTGCTGAAGGCCGGCGGCGCCTACGTTCCCCTCGACCCTTCGTACCCGGCCGAGCGGCTGGCGTCCATGCTGGCCGATTCGGCGGCACCGCTCCTCCTTACCCGCGCCGGCCTGGCACCGGGGTTCCCCGCCGGGCCCTGGCGGGTCGTCCTCCTGGACGAGGCGGAGGACGAGGCCGCCCGCCTCCCCGCCACCTCGCCCGGCGTGGCGGTGGAGGCCGGGAGCCTGGCCTACCTCATCTACACCTCCGGCTCCACGGGACGCCCCAAGGGGGTGATGGTGGCGCACGGCGGCGTGGCGGCCCTGGCGCGCGCGCAGGCCGCGCTGCTGGGCGCCGGCCCGGGGAGCCGCGTCCTGCAGTTCGCGCCGACGAGCTTCGACGCCTCGGTGGCGGAGATGGGGCAGGCGTTCGGGGCGGGCGCTTCCCTCGTCCTGGCGCGGCAGGAGGAGCTCCTCCCCGGGCCCGGCTTCGCGGCGCTCCTGCGCGAGCGCGGGGTCACCCACGTCACCCTTCCCCCCTCCGTCCTCGCCGCCCTCCCGCCCGCGGAGCTCCCGGCGCTGGAGGTGCTGGTGGTGGCGGGGGAGGCGTGCGGGGCGGCGCTGGTGGAGCGCTGGGGCGAGGGGCGCCGCTTCGTCAACGCCTACGGCCCCACCGAGGCCACGGTGTGCGTGACGATGGGCGACTGCGCCGCGGGCGAGGCCGTCACCATCGGCCGGGCGCTGCCGGGGGTGCGGGCGTACGTGGTGGCGGAGGGGGGGCGGATGGCGCCGCCCGGCGAGGCGGGGGAGCTGTGCGCGGGAGGCGGCGGGGTGGCGCGCGGCTACCACGGGCGCCCCGCGGCCACGGCCGAGCGCTTCGTTCCCGACCCGTTCGCCGGCGAGCCCGGGGCGCGGATGTACCGGACGGGCGACCTGGCGCGGGCGCGGGAGGACGGGCGCCTGGAGTACCTGGGCCGCATCGACCGGCAGGTGAAGGTGCGCGGGCACCGGGTGGAGCTCGACGAGGTGGAGGGGGTCCTCCTCTCGCACCCCGGCGTGGCCGCGGGGGCGGTGGCCGCGTACGAGGCGGCCGACGGGCTGCTCACCCTGGCGGCGCACCTGGTCCCCGGCCCCGCCGCGCCCTCCGACGCGGAGCTGCGCGCGTGGCTGGCGGAGCGCCTCCCTCCGTTCATGCTCCCCTCGAACTTCGTCCGCCATGCGGAGCTCCCGCTCTCGCCCGGCGGAAAGGTGGATCGCGCGCGCCTCCCGCGCCCCGGGCCCTCCACCCCGCCGGCGGGGACGCCGCCCCGGACCGCCACCGAGCGCGCGCTGGCGCGGATCTGGGGCGAGGTGCTGAAGATGGAGCGCGTCCCCGCCGACCGCCCCTTCCTGGAGCTGGGCGGGCACTCGCTGCGGGCGATGAGCGTCCTGGCCCGGGTCACCGAGGCGTTCGGGGTGGAGGTGCCGCCCCACGTCCTCCTCCGCTCGGGGAGCGTCGCGGAGGTCGCGGCGCTGCTGGACGCGGCGGGCGGCGGCCGCGCGGCGGGGGTCCCCGCTCCGGAGCGCGCCCCCCGCGACGGGGCGCTTCCCCTGTCGGTGGCGCAGGAGGCGGCCTGGTTCTTCGAGCAGCTCGCGCCGGGGCAGATGGCGTACCGCGCCCAGGCGCTCCTGCGGCTCCGCGGGGCGCTGGACGTGGGCGCGCTGGAGCGGAGCCTCACCGAGATCGTGCGCCGCCACGAGATCTTCCGCACCACCTTTCCCGTGGTGGGCGGTGCGCCGGTGCAGCGGATCCACGCCCCCTGGCGGGTGGCGCTCCCGGTGCGCGAGGTGGCGGACGAGGCGGAGCTCGCGGAGCGCGTGCGCGAGGAATTCATGCGCCCCTTCACCGCGGCCCGCCTCCCCCTGGTGCGATGGAGCCTGCTCCGGCGCTCGCCCGGGGAGCACGTGCTGCTGGTGGTGGAGCACCACTTCGTGCACGACGGCTGGTCGTTCGGGGTCTTCCTCCGCGAGCTGCGCGCGCTCTACCTGGCCTTCCTCCGCGGCGAGGGTTCCCCGCTCCCCGAGCCGGGGCTGCAGTTCGCCGACTACGCGGCGTGGCAGCGCCGGTGGATGGAGAGCGAGGCGGCGGAGGCGAAGCTCGGCTTCTGGGAGCGGCGGCTGGCCGGGGTCCCGACGCTGGAGCTTCCCACCGACTTCCCGCGCCCCCCCGCCATCCGCTTCCGCGGCGCGGTGGAGCGCGTCCGGCTTTCCCCGGCGCTGGCGGCGGAGGCGCGCGCCTTCAGCCGCGAGCACGGGGTCACCCTCTTCGTCACCCTGCTGGCCGCCTTCCAGGCGCTCCTCTCCCGCTACTCCGGGCAGCGGGACTTCTGCGTGGGGAGCGCGGTGGGGAACCGCGGGCAGAAGGCGTTCGAAGGGGTGATCGGGATGATCGTGAACACGGTGGCGCTGCGGGCCGACCTGGACGGCCACCCCACCGTGCGCGAGCACCTGCGGCGCGTGCAGGGGACCACGCTGGACGCCTACGCGCACCAGGACGTCCCCTTCGAGCGGGTGGTCCGGCGCCTCCAGCCGGAGCGCGGCAGGGGCACGCTCCCCCTCTGCCAGGTCCTCTTCTCCTTCCACAACGCGCCCATGCCGGAGCTTTCGTTCGGCGGCGTGGAGGTGGAGGTGGAGGAGGCGCAGGGGAACGGCTCGGCCAAGTTCGACCTGCAGGTGGTGGTGATCCCGCGGGCGGAGCAGGGGGTGGCGGAGAAGGCGGACGAGGTGGTGATGGTGTGGGAGTACAGCACCGATCTCTATGCGCGCGACACCATCCTCCGCATGGTCGATCACTTCCACGCGCTCCTGGCGGGGCTGGTGCGGGATCCCGACCGCCCGGTGGCGGAGCTCCCGCTCCTGGGCGAGGCGGAGCGCCGCCGGGTGGTGGATTCCTGGAACCCTGTCGCTCCCGCGGCGCCCGCCGGCCTCGTGCACGAGCTGATCGCCGCGCGGGCGGCGAGCGCGCCGGACGCGGTGGCGGTGGTGTTCGAGGAGGACCGGATCACGGTTCGCGAGCTGGACGCGCGGGCGAACCGCCTCGCGCGCCGTCTCGCGCGCCTGGGCGCGCGGCCCGAGGCGCGGGTGGGGGTGTGCCTGGAGCGCTCGGTGGACCTCGTCGTGGCGCTCCTCGCCGTCCTCAAGGCGGGCGCGGCGTACCTCCCGCTCGATCCCTCGTATCCGGCCGCGCGGCTCGCCTGCATGGTGGAGGACGCGGGCGCGGCGCTGCTGGTGACGCAGGAGTCGCTGCTCGGCCTGGTCGCGGGTGCCGCCGGGATGCGCGTGGTGTCGGTGGACGGCGACGCGGCGGCGATCGCGGCGGAGCCGGACGCGCCGCTTCGCCCGGATGCGCTCCCCGGGAACGCGGCGTACGTGATCTACACCTCGGGCTCCACCGGAGGGCCCAAGGGGGTGCTGGTGACGCACGAGGCCGCGTGCTCCTTCTTCGCCGCCATCGACCCGCACCTGCTGGAGGGCGGCGAGGCGGGGACGTGGCTGGCGGTGACGCGGGTGGGCTTCGACATCCACGTGCTCGAGCTGCTGTGGACGCTCTCGCGGGGCTTTCGCGTGGTGGTGGCGCCCGACTTCGCGCGGACGGCGGAGGCGGGGGCGCTGGCGCGCCACCTCCTCCGCCACGGCGTCACCCACCTGCAGTGCACGCCGAGCCTCCTGGGGCTGGCGCTCGCCGAGTCGGGGGTGGACGGGCTGGCCGGCCTCCGCCGCGTTCTCCTGGGCGGCGAGGCGCTTCCGCCCGACCTGGCGGCGCGCATCCACGCCGCGCTCCCCGGCGCTCTCCTCAACCTCTACGGCCCCACCGAGGCCACCGTCTGGTCCACCGCGCACCGCGTGGACCAGGTCGACGGCCTGGTCCCCATCGGCCGCCCCCTCTCCAACACGCGCACGTACGTGCTCGACGACGCCCTGCACCCGCAGCCGGTGGGCGTCCCGGGCGAGCTGTGCCTGGGAGGGGCGGGGGTGGCGCGCGGCTACCTGGACCGGGCGGGCATCACCGCCGAGCGCTTCGTCCCCGATCCCTTCTCGTCCATCCCCGGCGCGCGGATGTACCGCACCGGCGACCGCGCACGGTGGAAAGAAACAGAAAGTGCGGAAGTGCGGGAGTGCGGAAGTGCGCCGGCTTCCGCGCAAGACCAGCGCACTTCCGCACTCACGCACTCACGCACTGCGGTTCTCGAGTTCCTGGGGCGGCTGGACCAGCAGGTGAAGATCCGCGGCTTCCGCGTGGAGCCGGGGGAGATCGAGGCGGCGCTGCGCGAGCATCCGTCGGTGCGCGCCTCCGCCGTCACCGTGCGCGAGGACATGCCCGGAGACAGGCGGCTCGTCGCCTACGTGGTGGGAGACGTGGACGCGGACGCGCTCCGCGCCCGCCTGCGGCGGAGCCTCCCCGAGCACATGGTCCCCGCCGCCTTCGTGAAGGTGGACGCGCTCCCGCTCACCCCCGGCGGCAAGCTGGACCGGCGAGCCCTCCCCGCGCCGGACCCGGCGGTAGCCGAGGCGGCCTTCGTGGAGCCACGCACTCCGGACGAAGCCGCGCTGGCGGCCATCTGGGCCGAGGTGCTGGGGCGGGAGCGGGTGGGGGTGCGCGACAACTTCTTTCACCTCGGTGGGCACTCGCTCCTGGCCGCCCGCGCCGTGATGCGCGTGCGCGAGCAGCTGGATGGCGGCGTGGCCGTGGTCTCCCTCTTCGAGCACCCCACCATCGAGCGCTTCGCGGCCTTCCTGGCCGCTCGCTCGCGGGTGGCGGCCCCGGCGGGGGCGCGGCCGGACGCGGCCTCCAGCCCGCACCGGGTGCTGGCGGCCATCGACTCGCTCTCCGACGAGGAGCTGGATCGGCTCCTCGCCGCGCAGCCCTGAGCAGGGACGAACCCTCGACCGTGCCCCCCGAGACCGCCGCCGGCCTCACCCGCGGCGAAAAGCTGGAGCTGCTCCGCCGGATCCAGGTGGAGCGGATCAGCCGGCTCCGCTCCGTCCCCGCGTCGTTCGCGCAGGAGCGGCTCTGGTTCCTGCAGCGGCTGGAGCCGGGGAGGGCCGAGCGCCGCGCCGCCGAGGACGCGGCGCGTCCCTTCGATCTGGAGGCCGGGCCGCTCTTCCGCGCGGCGCTCCTGCGGCCGGACGACGACGTCCTCCTCCTTTGCATGCACCACACGGTGAGCGACGCGTGGAGCGTGGAGGTGCTCTTCCGAGGTTTGCCTTTCCTCAAGCACCTGGTCACCGCAGCACACGAAGGACTCTTCCGCGGCACTGCTGTCCGGCCGAGCAAACTTGGCGATGGCGCAATTGCGTGCAAAACAACCAGTTATACCGATTGGAGAGATTGGATGTGCATTCCGCCCCGCCACGGACATCGTCCCGAGCCCCGCCCCCAGGAGCGCAACCCCAGGATCGCTAACTGCGTCATCGGGGGAGATGAGTGCAGGGCGAGCGCACATGCGTATCCGCCGCCTCTTTCCTGGACGGCCTTCGGCTCGGCTCCTCCCTCTCTGGTCCCGGCCTGACATGTCGGAAATTTCCGACATATCAAATCAATCTGGCTGATACTCCCCACCCGTGGTCCGTGCCGCACCGGGAAGTCCGTGCGCCCGCCGCATCTTCGAGCTCCTCGAAGCGGGCCCGCCCTTCGCCGTATCCCGCGTCACGGCAGGAGGCGCCTGTCGGCCAGGGTTACGCACCGGGGCTCACTTGCGCTGCAACCATCATCCGATGACGCAGTTGACAGCGCTTTGGCCCGCGCCGGAGCCGCGGGAGCGGATGACTGCGTCCCGGAGGTTCGAGTGGGAGGCCGGCTGTCGCCAAGGTTCGGCGCAGAGATTCTTCGAGCGCCGCTCAGGAGTCCGTCGGGAATGCACAGTCGAGTCCGGAAGACGGTATTATACGAAAAATGCAGCCGCGCCGATTTCAACTCCGCTCGGATCAGCGGCTGCAGGTTTTCGTGTGACTACCAAGAAATCTGCCTGACATCCTGCTTGTCAGCAGGTGAATCCCTACACTTTCAATATGGCTTCAGCAAACGACTTCTTCAGTTGAATGCTGCTTTTTCCTGGCGTTGACACGCTAGTTTGCAGAAATGCACCAGCCTCGTTCCGTATCTCGTTGCTGCAACGCATCTTTTTACCGGACAGCAGTGCTTCCGCGGCGTCATGCCGCCAAACCGGCGCATCTTTGATGTCATGGTAGGGCTCAATGCATTTCAACTGGTTTCCTTTGAAACAAGGGTTGCCATACAACGAGCGCTGGACTGGCGTGTATTCGCTATGGATTACCGCCAAATTCTGTTGCAGGGAGTTGACTTATACGACCAGGGAAGTCATCGTATGAGAGCAGTCCTTTAAATTGAGGTCGTACGGCTATGCGCGGGTGCTGGATTGATTCGAAGCTGGCAAAGTCAAAGGGATCCCATTGGTGACATAGCGCTGCAGGCTTGGCGCCTTACGAGCTTTCTTCGTGGTGAAAACAGGCTGTGGACGTACTTGCTGATCGGACGTCCTCCAACCCCTGTCGGCGACGGTGAGCGCGGTCCGGGCGGATCTGCCCAGGTAGCCGTGCGCCGCGCCCCCGCCCCCCACGCCCCCCACGCACAGCTCGCCGGGAACGCCGACCGGCGCCGCCTGCCGGAGTACAGGGTGCCGTCCGCGTACGTCTTCCTCGACGCACTCCCGCTCTCGCCGAACGGGAAGGTGGACCGCCGGGCTCTGCCGGCACGGGAGCACGTGGCCGACACGGACCGGCACGTGGCGCCAGGGACGCCGGTGGAGGACGTGCTGGCGGGGATCTGGGGGGAGGTTATGCGCCGGGAGCGGGTGGGCGTGCGCGACCGCTGCTTCGATCCCGGCGGGCACTCGCTGCTGATCATGCGCCTGCTCGCCGACGTCCAGGCCACGTTCGACCAGGAAACCTCGATCCGCACCGTGATCTCGATGCCGACGCTGGACGCCATGGCGGGAGAGATCGAGCGCAGGATCCATGAAAACGTAGCGACCATGTCCGAATTCGAGGCCGCGCAACCCTGAGCAGGGGCGAACCCTTGACCGTGCCCCCCGAGACCGCCGCCGGCCTCACCCGCGGCGAAAAGCTGGAGCTGCTCCGCCGGATCCAGGTGGAGCGGATCAGCCGGCTGCGCACCGTCCCCGCGTCGTTCGCGCAGGAGCGGCTCTGGTTCCTGCAGCGGCTGGAGCCGGGGAGCGCCGTGTACAACCTTCCCGAGGCGCGGCGGCTGCGCGGCGCGCTCGACGCGGCGGTGCTGGAGCGGGCGCTGGGCGAGGTGGTGCGCCGGCACGAGGCACTGCGCACCACCTTCGCCGAGGCCGACGGCGCCCCGGTGCAGGTGATCGCGCCCTTCGGCGGCTTCACCCTCGCGGTGGAGGACCTCTCCGCGCTCCCCGCGGCAGTGCGCGAGGACGCGGCCGAGCGCCGCGCCGCCGAGGACGCGGCGCGTCCCTTCGACCTGGAGGCCGGGCCGCTCTTCCGCGCGGCGCTCCTGCGGCTGGACGACGACGACCACGTCCTCCTCCTCTGCATGCACCACGCGGTGGGCGACGCGTGGAGCGTGGAGGTGCTCTTCCGCGAGCTGGGCGCGCTGTACGGCGCCTTCCGGGAGGGGCGGGCGTCGCCGCTCCCGGAGCTCGCCGCGCAGTACGCCGACCACGCGGAAGCGCAGCGCGCGCGGCTGGGGGGCGAGGCGCTGGAGCGCGAGCTGGCCTGGTGGAAGGCGCGGCTGGCCGGCGCCCCCGCCCTCCTGGAGCTTCCCGCCGACCGCCCGCGCCCCCCCGCGCGGAGCCACCGCGGCGCCCAGCTCCGGGCCGCGCTCCCGCGCGCCGCGCGGGAGCGCCTGGAGGCGCTGGCGCGCGAGGAGGACGCCACGCCGCACATGGCGCTGCTGGCCGTGTTCCAGGCGCTGCTGGCGAGGTACGCCGGGAGCGGCGACGTGGTGGTGGGGATCCCCGTGGCCGGCCGGGCCACACGCGAGGAGGAGGCGCTGGTCGGCCTGTTCGTCAACACCGTGGTGCTGCGCGCGGACCTGGGGGGCGACCCCACCTTCCGCGAGGCGCTGCGCCGGGTGCGCGCGGCGTCGCTGGACGCCTACCGGCACGCGGAGGTGCCCTTCGAGCGGCTGGTCGCCGAGCTGCAGCCGGAGCGCTCCCTGGGCCACTCGCCGCTCTTCCAGGCGATGTTCACGCTGCGCGACGCCGACACGGCGGCCGGCGCGCTCCCGGGGCTGTCCGCCCGCCGCCTCTCGCCCGCGCGCGAGACCAGCAAGTTCGACCTCCTGCTGGAGCTCGCGCCGCACGCGGAGGGGCTGGACGCCACCCTCACCTACAGCACCGACCTCTTCGAGCCCGGCACCGCCGCGCGGATGCTGGGGCACCTGTGCCGGCTGCTGGAGGAGGCGGGGCGCGACGCCGACCGGCGCCTGTCGCGGCTGGCGCTGATGGACGAGGCGGAGCGGCGCCGGGTGGTGGAGGAGTGGAACGCCACCGACGCGGGGTACCCCGCCGGCGCGTGCGTCCACGACCTGTTCCGCGCGCAGGCGGCGCGGACGCCGGAGGCCGTCGCGCTCTCCTGGCAGAGCGAGCGGCTGACGTACGCGGAGCTGGAGGCGCGGGCGAACCGGCTGGCGAACGCGCTGCGGCGCCGCGGCGTGGGGCCGGAGGTGCGCGTGGGCATCTGTCTGCCGCGCACGCCGGAGCTGGTGGCCGCGATGCTGGGCGTGCTGAAGGCGGGGGGCGCCTATGTGCCGCTGGACCCGGCGTACCCGCGGGAGCGGCTGGGCTACATGCTCCAGGACGCGGGGGTCACCCTCGTCATCACTGAGTCGAGCCTGGCGGACCGTCTTCCGGACGGCGCGGCCGGGCTGCTGCTGCTCGACCGCGAGCGCGACGCGATCGCGGCGGAATCCGCCGCTGCGCCGGAGAGCGGCGCCGGTCCCGAAAACCTGTCGCACGTGATCTTCACCTCCGGGTCCACGGGCCGCCCGAAGGGGGTGATGATCCGCCACTCCTCCGTCGCCGTCCTGCTGCACTGGCTGCGGGAGAACGTAACGGACGAGGAACGCTCGTCGGTGCTCTTCTCCACCTCGATCAACTTCGACGTCAGCGTGGCGGAGGTCTTCGGCACCCTCTGCTGGGGCGGGAAGCTGGTGCTGGTGGAGAACGCGCTGGAGCTGCCCGGCGCCGAGGAAGAGGTCGTGCACGTCAGCATGGTGCCGAGCGCGGCGGCGGAGCTGCTGCGCGGCGGCGGCATCCCGGCGAGCGTGAAGACGCTGAACCTGGGCGGCGAAGCGCTGCCGAACGCGCTGGCGCAGGGGCTGTACGGGCTGGGGACGGTGGAGAAGGTCGGCAACCTCTACGGGCCCACCGAGGACACCACCTACTCCACGTACTCCGTCGTCCCGCGCGGCGCGGAGCAGGTGCTGATCGGCACGCCGGTGGCGAACACGCGGGCGTACGTCCTCGATCACCATCTCCAGCCCGTGCCGGTGGGTGTGGTGGGCGAGCTCTACCTCGCGGGCGACGGCCTGTCGCGCGGGTACGCGAATCGTCCCGCGATGACGGCGGAGCGCTTCGTCCCCTGTCCGTTCGGCGCGCCGGGAGCGCGGATGTACCGGGTGATGGACCGCGTGCGCCGGCGCGCGGACGGGGAGATCGAATACCTGGGCCGCACCGACTTCCAGGTGAAGGTGCGCGGCTACCGGATCGAGCTGGGCGAGATCGAGGCGCGGCTCGCGGAGCACCCGGGCGTGCGCGCTCCGGTGGTCCTGGTGCGCGAGGACGTGCCCGGCGACCGGCGGCTGGTGGCCTACTACCTGGGGGATGAGCCGGTCGCCGTGGACGCGCTGAAGTCGCATCTCGCCGATCGCCTGCCGGGGTACATGGTGCCGGCGGCGTACGTGTGGATGGAGGCGTATCCGCTCACCCCGAACGGGAAGGTGGACCGCAGGGCGCTCCCCGCCCCGGAAGGGGATGCCTATGCGGCCCAGGAGTACGCGGCGCCGGTGGGCGAGACCGAGGAGGCGCTGGCCGGGATCTGGGCCGAGGTGCTCGGCGTGGAGCGGGTGGGCCGCCACGACAACTTCTTCGAGCTGGGCGGGCACTCGCTCCTGGCGGTGCAGGTGATGTCGCGGATGCGGCAGGTGCTGGGGGTGGAGGCTCCGCTGGCGCACCTGTTCTCGCATCCGACGGTGGAATCGCTTTCCGCGCGCGTTTCCGGCTCGGAACCCGGGGTCCAGGACGACCGGGCGATCGCCATCCGTCCGTCCGGTTCGCAGCCCCCGCTCTTCCTGGTGCACGAGGGAGCGGGGTCCATCGCGTACGC
>JBJMPM010000239.1:0-21910 GCA_045803205.1 Longimicrobiaceae bacterium | reverse complement strand
TTCCGCCAGCTGGTGGTGACCGAGCGTGGCGGCACGGTGGTGCGGCTGGGCGACGTGGCCACGGTGCGCGACGGCACCGAGGAGCCCACCTCGCTGGCGCTCTTCAACGGCCGCCCGGCGGTGGGCATCGACATCATCAAGTCGAGCGGCTACAGCACCACCCAGGTGGCCAGCGCGGTGCTCGCGCAGGTGCGGAAGATCGAGGCCGGCCTCCCCGCCGGGGTGAAGCTCGACGTGGTGAAGAACTCGGGCGACCGGGTCACGCGCTCGGTGAAGAACGTACAGGAGACGCTGCTCGAGGGCGCGCTGCTCACCGTGCTGGTGGTGTTCCTCTTCCTGAACTCCTGGCGGTCGACGGTGATCACCGGGGTGGCGCTGCCCATCTCGGTGCTGGCCAGCTTCGTGGCGGTGTGGGCGTTCGGCTTCACCCTCAACACCATGTCGCTGCTGGGGCTGTCGCTGGCCATCGGCATCCTGATCGACGACGCCATCGTGGTGCGCGAGAACATCGTGCGCCACGTGGAGATGGGGAAGGACCACTACAACGCGGCGATGGAGGGGACCGACGAGATCGGGCTGGCGGTGGCGGCCACCACCTTCTCCATCGTCTGCGTCTTCGTGCCCATCGCCTTCATGGGGGGGCTGGCGCAGCAGTGGTTCGCGCCCTTCGCGCTCACCATTGCCAGCTCGGTGCTGGTGTCGCTCTTCGTGAGCTTCTCGCTGGACCCCATGCTCTCGGCGTACTGGCCCGACCCGCACCGCGAGCACCACGAGAAGGGGCCCGTGGGCCGCGTGCTCGACCACTTCAACGCCTGGTTCGCGCGCCGCGCCGAGGACTACAAGGGGGTGATCGCCTGGGCGCTGGACCACCGCGCGTCGATGGTGGTGCTCTCGATGTCGTGCTTCGTGGGGGCGCTGATGCTCCCGGTGAAGGGGCTGATCGCCTTCGGGGTGGTGCTGGGGATCGGGGTGGCGCTGGCCCTCTTCCTGGCCGCCGCCAGGCCGCCGAAGGCGCTGAAGGCGGTGGTGGCCGTCGCGGGGATCGTGCTGATGTTCGTGGCGGGGGGGATGGCGCCGGCGTTCGCGAAGCTGGGGGGCGAGTTCTTCCCGGCCGACGACCGCTCGGAGGTCATCGTGCACATCGACACCCCGGCCGGGTCGAACATCGACTACACGCAGCAGAAGGCCGAGGAGGTGGCGCGGATCGCCCGCACGCACCCCGAGGTGGCGTACACCTACAGCACGGTGGGCGGGCAGCAGGGAACGGTGAACCAGGGCGACATCTACGTGCGCCTGATCCCCAAGGCCGAGCGCGAGCGCGGCCAGGAGGAGCTGGCCGCCGAGGTGCGCGAACAGGCGTCGCACGTGGGCGGCGTCACCGCCTCGCTCTCCACCGGCGGCTTCGGGCCGCAGAAGTCGATCCAGATCCAGCTGCGCGGCCCCGACATCACCACGCTGAACCGGCTGGCCGACCAGGTGATGGCCGAGGTGCGGCAGGTGCCGGGCGCGGTGGACGTGGACCTCTCCACCAAGGGGCAGAAGCCGGAGCTCGAGGTGGCGCTGAACCGCGGGCTGGCGGGGTCGCTGGGGGTGAGCGCGGGGCAGGTGGCGCAGGCGCTGCGCCCGGCCTTCGCCGGGATCGACGCGGGCGACTGGGTGGACCCGAGCGGCGAGACCCGCAACGTGCAGGTGCGCCTCGAGCCCGAGGCGCGGCGGCGCGCGGCCGACCTGTCGGCCATGCCGCTGGTGCTGCAGGGGCCGCAGGGCACCACCACCGTGCCGCTCGGCCAGGTGGCCGAGGTGCGGCAGGGGCTGGGCCCGGCGCAGATCGACCACCTGGACCGCGAGCGCGTGATCACGGTGCAGGCGAACACGCAGGGGGCGCCGCTCACCGAGGTGGTGGCGGGGATCGACCAGCGCATCCGCGAGCGCGTGCGCATCCCGGCCGGGTACGCGGTGACCCAGGGCGGCGAGACCCAGGATCAGCAGGAGGTGTTCGGGCGCATCTTCTTCGCGCTGGGCGTGGCGGTGATGCTGATGTACCTGATCCTGGTGGTGCAGTTCGGCTCCTTCCTGGACCCGCTGGCCATCCTCTGCTCGCTCCCGCTCTCGCTGATCGGGGTGATGCTGGGGCTCTGGCTCAGCGGGAACACGCTGAACCTGATGTCGCTGATCGGGGTGATCCTGCTGGCGGGGATCGTGGCGAAGAACGCCATCCTGCTGATCGACTTCGCCAAGTGGTCGCACGAGCGGGGCACGCCGCTGCGCGAGGCGCTGATCGAGGCGGGGGCGATCCGGCTCCGCCCCATCCTGATGACCACCTTCGCGCTGGTGGCGGGGATGACGCCGATCGCGCTGGGGCGCGGCGAGGGCTCGCAGTTCCGCGCGCCGCTGGGGGTGGCGGTGATCGGTGGCGTGATCGCGTCGACGCTGCTCACGCTGCTGGTGATCCCCACGGTGTACGAGATCCTGGCCGACACCCGGGAGTGGCTCTTCGGCCGCTTCCGCCGTGGCGGCGGGTCGGCGCCGGCGCCCCGGCAGGTGCCGCGCGAGCACCCGGTGCCCGCGGCGGCGCTGGAGCGCGGCTACCAGTCGGCGGACTGAAACGGCGGGGGTCTCACACGGAGTCAACGGAGTCGACGGAGCTCTCCGCTGACTCCGTTGACTCCGTGTGAGGCACGGGTTTTTTGTTTTTGTGGATTCTCGGGCGCCCAGACACTAGTTTCCCCCGGCCGTGCGGCGGCGCGCGGCACGATGCTCGACCGGCCCGAAAGGCTTTTGAATGGCGACGACGATGGAGGAGCGGGCGGCCCCTCCCGCGCGGAAGGCGGGGTTCTCGCCCGGGCGCGCGCTGACCGGCGTGTTCGCGGGGGTGGGGCGCTCGGCCGAGGGCTTCGCGGCGCACACGGGCGACATGGCCACGCTGGTGTGGAGCACCCTCGTCTACCTCGTCACCGGCCGCATCGCCATGCGCGACGTGGCGCGGCAGATGTACTGGATGGGGATCGGCTCCATCCCCATCGTGATCGTGACGGGGATGCTGGGGGGGATCGTGACCTCGCAGCAGGGCGGCTACCAGTTCACCGGCGGCATCCCCCTCTACATCCTGGGGAGCGTGGTGGCGAGCTCCATCATCCTGGAGCTGGGCCCGGTGATGACGGCCATCGTGCTGATCGGCCGGGTGGGCGCGCGCATCACCGCCGAGCTGGGCACCATGCAGGTGTCGGAGCAGATCGACGCGCTCTACTCGCTGGGGCGCGACCCGGTGCGCACGCTGGTGGCGCCGCGCATCATCGCCGGCGTGATCGTGGTGCCGGTGCTGGTGGCCATGTGCAACCTGGCCGGGGTGGTGAGCGGGATGATCGCCGCGCAGGCCACGGTGCACCTGGGGATCCCGGCGTTCCGCTACGGGGCGGGGCTCTTCTGGCACAACTGGGACATGCTGTACAGCGAGCTGAAGGCGGTGGCCTTCGGCTTCGTGATCCCGCTGGTGGCGAGCCACATGGGGCTGGCCACCCGCGGCGGCGCCGAGGGCGTGGGCAGGTCCACCACCAGCGCGGTGGTGCTGATGACGCTCACGGTGCTGGTGATCGACGCGCTCTTCCCGCCCCTGCTGCTGAACTGAGGGGAGGCGGAATGGGGATGCCAGCCTTCGCGGCGCTTCCGCGAGCTGGCTCCGAGGGTCGAGTATAGATCCTTCGGCCTGCCGTCACCGGCGCGAACGATGGAGACCGGGTGGCCGGCCTCAGGATGACGTCTGCGGGGTGGGTGCGGGGGGAAACGGAACAGAGCATGCGACCGGGGCCGAGGCTTGGGCACCAGGTACTTGGCACTAGGCACCAGGAACTAGGCACTTCGGTTCTTCGATGACGCTCGAGCCCGCCGTGGGCGATCCGATGGTGGTGTACCGCGACGTGTGGAAGGCCTTCGACCAGCCGGTGCTGGCGGGGGTCGACCTGACCGTGGGGCGCGGCGAGACCATCTCGGTGGTGGGGCACTCCGGCACCGGGAAGAGCGTGCTGCTCAAGACCACCATCGGGCTGATCCACCCCGACCGCGGCGACGTGGTGGTGGAGGGGATCTCGGTGTTCCGCGGGGGGCGCAAGGCGATGCGCGAGGTGCGCAAGAAGGTGGGCTACGTCTTCCAGAACGCCGCCCTCTTCGACTCGATGACCGTCTACGAGAACGTGGCCCAGGGGCTCACCGACGAAGAGCAGAAGGAGTGGGGCGAGAAGGAGGTGCTGCGCCGCGTGGTCCGCTCGCTCGACCACGTGAACCTGGACCCGGAGAAGGTGCTCACCAAGCTCCCCAGCGAGCTCTCCGGCGGAATGCGCAAGCGCGTGGGGATCGCGCGCGCCATCGTGGGCGAGCCCGAGATCCTGCTCTACGACGAGCCGGTCACCGGCCTGGACCCGGTGAACGGCACGGTGGTGCACCGGCTGATCGCGCAGCTCGCGGGCGAGCTGGGGGTCACCAGCATCATCGTGAGCCACGACATCGAGGGAACGCTGCCGATCTCCGACCGCGTGGCGCTGCTGGACCAAGGCCGCATCCGCTTCGTGGGCACCAGCGACGAGTTCCGCGCCAGCGACGACGCGCTGGTGCGCGCCTTCATCGAGCGCGACGTGCCCGACGACGAGATGGCGGCGCTGTGAGGGCGCGTACCACCAACCGAACCTGACCGCGGGAACTATGGCTACCGTTCAACCCACCCGGTCCCCGCGCCGCGAGGTGCAGGTGGGGATCTTCGTCCTCATCGGCGTCCTGTCGGTGCTGGCGGCGCTCTTCATCCTCACCGACCCGGGCACCTTCCGCGGCCGCTACAACGTGAGCACGGTGGTCAGGGACGCCGCCGGCATCCGCCTGCGCGATCCCGTGCAGCTCACCGGCGTGAACATCGGCCGCGTGTCGGACCTCGAGCTGGTGCCCGGCGGGGTGAAGATGAGCCTGGAGATCGAGGGGCAGTACACCTTTCCGCGCGACTCCAGGGTGCGGCTGACCGCCAAGGGGCTGCTGGGGGAGATCGTGGCCGACGTGCTCCCCGGCACCTCGCGCCAGATCGCCGGGAACGGCGACCGGCTCGCGAGCGCCGACCAGGACCAGGGGCTCTCGGGGGTGGCGGGCGAGCTGGCGGGGACGGCGAAGACGGTGGGCGGCAAGGCCGACACCCTGCTCACCCGCGCCAACCTCCTCCTCTCGCAGGAGGCGATCGGGAACGTGCACGCCAGCACCCGCGAGCTGCAGGCGATGATGGCCGCGCTCTCGGCGCTGGCGGCGGACCAGCGGGTGCAGCTCTCGGCGCTCTCCGCCAGCCTGCGGCGCAGCGCCGCGGGGGTGGAGAACGCGGCCACGCGGCCGGAGCTGGCGCGCGCCATCGCCCGCACCGACAGCCTGACGGCGCGGCTCGACGCGGCCACCGCGCAGCTCCACTCCGCCAGCCGCTCGTTCGCGGTGGTGGCGGGGCGGATCGAGCGGGGCGAGGGGACGCTGGGGAAGCTCACCACCGACGACGCGCTGTACACCAACCTGAACAGCGCCATCGCCAACCTGAACCAGCTCACCACCGACATCCGCGCCAACCCGCGGAAGTACCTGAGCGTCAGCGTCTTCTGAACAGAACGTTTCACGCAGAGACGCAGAGAAACTGAGAGAGCGCAGTAGTTTTCTGCGTACTCTCAGTTCCTCTGCGTCTCTGCGTGATGCCCGTTTTTTAAATTTGGAGTTAAACGATGCGGTCGCGCCAGGAGAGGATGTCGCCCTCGGCGGGGGGGAACTGCGGGTTCATCCGCCGCAGCGCGCGCACCACGACGCGCGAGACCAGGTAGTCGCGCAGCCGCTTGTCGTCGGCCGGCACCACGAACCAGGGGGCCCAGCGCGTGCTGCAGCGGCGGATCATCGCCGAGTAGGCGCGCTGGTAGTCGTTCCACTTCTCCCGCGCGGCGATGTCGCCCTCGCGGAACTTCCAGTTCTTCGACGGGTCGTCGATCCGCTCCAGGAACCGCTTCTTCTGCTCGTCCTTCGAGACGTGCAGGAAGAACTTGAGGATCCGGGTCCCGCCCTGCGCCAGCATCCGCTCGAAGTCGTTGATCTGCCGGTAGCGCTTCTTCCACACCTTGGGCGGCACCAGCCCCTCCACCCGCGGCACCAGCACGTCTTCGTAGTGCGAGCGGTTGAAGATCCCGATGTACCCCTTCTCCGGCACCACCGAGTGCACCCGCCAGAGGTAGTCGTGCGCCAGCTCGTTCGGGGTGGGCGCGCGGAACGAGGCCACGTACGAGCCCTGCGGGTTCAGCGGGCCGAACACGCGCTTGATGGCCCCGTCCTTCCCCCCCGCGTCGCGGGCCTGGAAGACCACCAGCAACGCCTGCTTCGCCTCGGCGTAGAGCGCCGCCTGCAACTCGCTGAGCTGGTTCCCGAGCGCGGCCGTCCGCCGCTCCAGCGTCTCCTTGTCCGGCATCCCCTCCGGCGCCGCCGCGGCCCTGTCGCGCAGGTCGGGGCGGACCCCCTGCTTCACCGGCTTGAGCTTCATCGCGTCTCCCGGGTTCGTCATACGGCGGCGTAGACGCCCGTGGCGGCGGTCTCGCCCCGCGGCATGGCGGCGTCGCGGCTCCGGAGCGCCTCCTCGGCGGCGGCCTCCACCTCGGCGGCGACCTCGGCCTCGATAGACTCCAGCGCGGCGCGCGCCACCCCCTCGCCCTCCAGCCACGCCTCGTAGGTGCCGACGGGGTCGCGCCGCCCCCAGTGCCGGAAGGTCTCGGCGTCGAACAGGGTGCGCGCCTCGCGCTCGTCGTGGGTCGCGTGGCCGCCCATGCGGAAGGTGTCGGCCACCAGCAGCGAGGCGCCCTCGCCGGCGCGCGCGTGATCGGCCGCCAGGCGCACGGCCGCGAAGGCGTCGAGCACGTGGTTCCCGTCGCAGCGGCCGCCCTCCACCCCGTACATCGCCGGCCAGTCGTCGAACGAGCCGGCGGAGTGCACCGAGACGTGGGTGCCCAGCGCCACCTGGTTGTTCTGGATGATGAAGATCACCGGGAGCCGCCGGACCCCCGCGAAGTTGATGGCCTCGTGGATGCCGGCGTTCTTGGTGGAGCCGTCGCCGATCCAGGTCATCCCCACCCGGTCCTGGCCGCGCTGCAGGAAGGAGAGCGCGATGCCGGCGATCACCGGCGGCACGTCGCCGATGTTGGAGATGGGGGGGAGCACGCCGTACGCCAGGTCGCCGGCGTGCAGGTCGCGCCCGCCGCTGGGGCCGTCGCCGGTGCCCAGGTAGGAGCGGAAGATCTCGGCGATGGGCATCCCCATCTCGTGGCAGGCGCCGGCGTTGCGGATCATGGGCGCCACCACGTCGCGGTCCGGGCCGGAGCGCCGCAACGCGTGCACCGGGCCGATGGTGGCCGCTTCTTCCCCCACCCCCAGCCACGCCTTGCTGATCACCCCGCTCTTCACCCAGCGCTTGAGCGCCACGTCGTGCAGGCGGTTGCGCAGCAGCCCGCGGTAGAGGGCGAGCAGCGCGTCCTCGTCGAGCCCGCGGATCACCGCCGCCCGCTCCGGGTCGGCGTCGATGCGCGCGCGGTAGTCGCGCATCACCTCCGGGTCGGCGCTCCAGTCCAGGTACTCGGGCGGATCGTACGCGGCGAAGCGCTTCATCGGGCCAACGTGGGACGGTAAAAAGGGATGCGGTCTGCGGGGAGGATACGCCGACGACGCCTTCAACGGCAAGGCTCTCACAGAGGCCACAGAGGTCACAGAGAACTTGCCGCAGTTCCTCCGTGACCTCTGTGGCCTCTGTGAGAGACGCCGTGTTTTACAGCTTTTCGACCTTGAGCTTGTACTCGCCCTCGTTCTCGCCGCTGAGCGCCTTCGCGCGGATCACGAAGACGCCGTCGTTCGGGAGGGTGAACTCCAGCAGCGAGTTGGTGCCCTCGGGGCCGTCGTCGTTGCCGGCGAGCTCGTTGTAGCTGTTCCCGTCGACCGTGCCGATGGAGACGAAGGTGTCGAAGCCCTCGGCGCTCATGGTGATGCGCAGCCGGTCGCCCGCCTTCCCCTGGAAGGTCCAGTAGTCGTAGTACGAGTCGTCCTCGCCCTGCGGGTCGTCGTCGCCCAGCGTGCCGGTGACCTCCTGGTTGGGCTCGATCGGGCGCGGCGTGGCGGTGGTCGGCCCCGCCTGGCGCTCCGTGACCGAGAGGGTGTAGGCCCCCGTCTTCGCCCCCACCTCGTTGGCGCGGATCACGTACTGTCCGTCTTCCGGCAGGGTGAGGGTCAGGCGCGAGTCGGTGCCCTCGCCGCCGTCGTCGTCGGTGCGGATGGAGTTGAACTCGGTGCCCTCCATCCGCCCCACCGAGAGGAAGGCGTCGAGCGAGTCGGCCTTCATCTCGATCTGCACCCGCTGGCCGGCGCGCCCCGTGAGGATCCAGGTGTCGTAGAAGGTGTCGTCGTCCTCGAGGATCGCGTCGGTCTCGTCCAGCCGGCCGCTCACCGTCTGCCCCACCGTGATGGGCCGCGGCGTGGCGGTCACCGGCGGGGGCGCGGCGGCCAGGTTCACCGTGAAGGCGCCGGCGCCCTCCTCGGCCAGCGACTGCGCGACCAGCAGGTAGGTCCCGTCGTCGGGCACGGTGAAGCGCACCCGGGCGTCGGTGTTCTTCTCGCCCCCGCCGCGGTCGTCGTCGCTGGCGATGGCGTCGGTGATGCCGCCCACGAAGTGCGCGATGGTCAGGTACGCGTCGAAGTCGTTGGAGCGCATGGTGGCGATCAGCTTCTGCCCCTTGCGCCCCTCGAAGCGGTAGACGCGGAAGTGGCCCTTCTCGGTGGTGCGCGGGTCGCGCTCGCTGAGCGTGCCGGTGACCGTCTGCCCCACGCGGATGATGGCGGGCTGCGTCGCCGCCGCCGCCGGCGGGCGCGCGGGGGTGGCGGGGCGGCGCTGGGCGTTCGCGGGGGCCGACAGCAGCGCCCACGCCGCGGCCGCCGCCGCTGCGTACTGCATGCGTCTCATGGAGATCACCGTTGGAGAGCGTGGGGTGGGAGGGATGGAACCGCGGGTCCGGCGGGGGAAATCTACCGCCCGGCGCGGAAAAGAAAAGTGCCCAGTGCCCAGTGCCCAGTGCCCAGTGCCCAGTGTTGCCGTGCGGCACGGGTCCTGGAGCTCGGCACCGGAATACTGGGCACTAGGGACTAGGCACTGGGCACTTCCGTCTAGGCACTCCCGTCGTCCTCGTAGATCGCGCGCTCCTCTTCTTCCAGCGCCTCGCGCAGCGCCGTCTCCCACGACACGCCCTCGGTGAAGGCGCGGGCCTGCGCCTCGTTCCAGATCCCCCCGAGCACCACCTCGGCGAGCCGCACCGCCAGCCCCTCGCGCTCGCGCCGCAGCTCCGCCGCGCGCACCGCCACGGGCAGCAGCTCCGGGGGGATGTCGGCCAGCGGCGAGAGGTACTTCGCCCCCGCCGTCTCCGGGGTGCGCCCCTCGCCCTGCACCGCGGGCGGCGGCTTCGCGGCGGGAACGCGGCGCGGGTCGCGCGCGATGCGCAGCGCCAGGCTCCCCTCGGCGAACGGCTGCCACCAGTCGATCAGCGCGCCGGTGAGCTCGTCCAGCAGCTTCTCCATCTCCAGCAGCACCGGTCCCTTGCGGTGGCGGCCGCGCTGGACCACCAGCAGCAGGTCGGTCCCCGGCTGCTCGTGCGCGAACGATTGCACCCAGCGCAGCACCCGCTCCCGCGCCGTCTGCGGCCCCTCGGCCTGGATGTCCAGCCGCCGCGTGGGCGGAAAGTGCCGGGCCTCGTACTCCCGTGCCAGCTCGTTCAGCTTCGTCACCGCACGATCTCTCCCCCGCTCGTCTCCCGTGTCGCCTTCGTACACCGCGCATGCAGGGAAGGGACCGTGTCACGCGGAGACGCAGAGAGGCGCAGAGAGAGGCAGGCCGATCCTCTCCGTGTCTTCGTGTCTCTGCGTGAGACGATCTTTTTCGGAACGCGGATTGCTCCATCCCCGGGTCTCAGCGAACCCGAGGCGAGGAGGAGAGGATGCGAGGATACGACCGGGGATACGACTACGGGCTGCGCGGCTTCCGGCAGACGGCGGAGTGGCGCGACCCCGTGCGCACGCGCTTCGTGGGCGGCGGCTACGGCGTCGACTTCCGCGGCGCGCGCGAGGGCTACGGCCGCGACTACGGCGGGAGAGGTGGATACGGCGCCGACTACGGCGGGCGAGGGGGATACGGGGCGGACTACGGCGGCTATCCCAACCGCGTGACGGCGAGCTACAACCTGGACTACGTGCGCGAGCAGCACCCCGGCGAGCGGCCGGTGAACTACGCGCCGTATGGCGGCGACCGCATCGGCCGGGTGGGCGACATGCGCGAGTACCACGCGCCCTACCAGACCACCGGCGGCACCCGCACCTGGCGCGGCGGCTGGCCGATGGGGTGGGAGCGCCAGTACACCCGCTACGACGCCGACTTCCCCCGCCCGCGCTCTGGATCGAGCCGCTGGTTCTGAACGGCAGTCTCACACGAAGGCACGGAGGCACGGAGAGATCTCCGTGCCTCCGTGTGAGCGATCGTCACTCCGGCGGGTCGTGGGGGTGCTCGCTGAAGTGCAGCCCCTTCACGTCCGACGTCGCGTGCCCGCTGTAGCGCCGGAACAGCTTCCACGCCACCACCGCGACCACCGCCACGAGCGCCAGCAGCACCAGCATCTCCGCCCCGCTGGTGCCACCCTCGTTCCAGACCTTCACGAAGTCCATGCTGCCCTCCCGCGCAGAAGGAACTTCACCTCCCGCCGCAGGGCGGCGGGAGGACCGATCCACCCGTCACGCCGCCCGACCTCCTCGCCCGCAAGCCCCGCGCCCGCCGCGCTGGTCCACGCGCGTGCGCCGACGCCGGCTCCGGCGGCGCTTCCATCCGTCCAGCGAAAGCACGCCGTCCGCCTCCACCGGCGCGTCGTCGCACTCCTCGAAGCCCGACGCGCGCGGATGCCGCTGGTCGGGGTGGTGGGACGGCAGCGCGCGTGACTTCCCCCGCTCGCGCTCCAGCTCCTCCAGCACCCGCTCGGCGCTCACCTCCCAGGCGAGCGAGAGGGTGCCGACCAGCGTGGCCATCGCCCGGGCCAGCGTGGCGTCGAGCCGCGGCGGCGCGGGCGGGCGCACGGCGCCGGGCATCAGGCAGCTCGGCCCCTCGGCCACGGTGGCCCGGGCGCGGTCGCGCTCCAGCCGCGAGCCCACGGCGGCCACGATGCGGCGCGCGGCGTAGCGGCGCCGGTGCAGCCTCCGCCCCGCGGTCAGGTGGCGCAGCCGCTCGCGCCACGACGGGCCCACGGCCGAGGCGCTGTCCACCAGCAGCCAGAGCGTGGCGTACAGCTCCGCGAACACGCGCAGGTCGGTCTGGCGGACGGTCTCGGGCGGGAGGGTGCCCAGGTAGTCGAGAAAGGCGACGAGACGGCGGGGGCGGGCGAGGAGGAAGAGGACGATCTCCTGGGAGCCGCGGCGGTGGTTGCAGCTCGCGCAGGCGGGAACGATGATGCGCAGGTCCTTCCTGCGGCCCCCGCGGGCGCGGGGGATCACGTGCTCCCGGGTGAGGGGCCGGTCCGGGGCCGCAGGCGCCCGGCAGTAGACGCAGCTTCCGCTCCGGATGCGCTCCTCCAGCTCACGCTGCAGGGCGCCGCTGTGGGGCTTTCTCCTCACTTCTGCTCCCGGTGAGGGTTCCGCGGGGCCGACGGGGGCGCCGGCCCAGAAACGCCGGTCAGCAACAGACGAAGGCGCCGGCCGTCGCGCTCGTGGCGACGGCCCGCGCCGGGCAGCTTCTCTCGATTGGATTGGTCAGTGCAGGCTCCCGGACAGGAGTCGGCGGTCATGCGCCGGGCGGGGGATTTCCGGCTGGTGCGGGCGCCCATGGTGTGGGGCCGCACCCTCTCCACCCCAATATGTAGGGGATTCTTCCAAAAGCGCCAGAGGTTTGTTTCGCGGCGCTTGCCGGACCGTCCCGCCCACCAGCGCCTTGCGTCAGCGCGCCCGCTGCGGGAGGCCGGCTGCGAGCCGGCACCGGTCGACGAAATCCGCCTCGGCCGTGGCGCACGCCGCCTCGCGGCGCCCGGCCTCGGGGAGGTACGTGCGCATGGTGGCGCCGACGGCGGTGTAGCACCACGCCTTGGCGGCGGGGGGAGCCACGCGGCACAGGGCGAGCCCGTCGGCCGGGTTGCCGTTCACCTGCACCAGGCTCACCGCCGCGCCGCGGATGCACGAAGGCTGGGCCTCCGCTGCGGCGCGCCCGCACAGCTCGGCGGTCACGCGCGGATCCCGCCCCGCGTAGGCGGTGAGGTCGCGTCCCAGGCTGGCGTAGCACACCTGCGCCATGCGGCCCGGCGCCTTCGCGCAGATCTCCGCCGTGCGGGCCGGGTCGCCGTTCACCCGGGGGAGGATGGCCGAGGTCTGGATCAGGTAGCACTGGGAGCGGTACTTCTCGGCGACCGCGGTGCAGGGGTAGAGCGGGTCGTCGGCGTCCAGCGGCTTCCAGGTGCCCGCCGGCGCCGGGCCGTGCGCGCCGTGGCCGCCCGCCGCCGAGCCGTGGTCCATTCCCTCGTGCCCGGCGGAGCTCTCGCGCGAGATGGCCGCGTGCGACTCGGCGGTGTGCTCGGGGTGAGTAACGCCCACGATGTTCTCCATGAACACCCCGCCGTAGCAGTTCTCCCGCGACTGCGGCACCGACATCAGGTCGCAGCGCTCCAGGGCGGGCGGCACCTGGTGGTCCAGCAGCGCCATCAGCCCATGCCCGATGCCGTGGGTGCACTCGCCGAACAGCGGCGAGTTGCCGCGGTGCGGCTGGCAGAGCGCGTCCAGCCCGGCGCCCGTGACCGGGCCGCTCCTGCGGGCCAGGTCCAGGAAGTATCCCTGGATCACGCCGTGGTGGCACCCGGAGATCTGCGTGCTGGGGCAGCTCGCGAAGGTCGCCGCGAGCGTCTCCGGGCCGCGGTAGGCGGCGATGCCCAGCGCGTGTGCCAGGCCGTGCGCCTCGCGGCGGACGTCGGGCTCCTGTTCGGCCAGCAGGTCGAGCGTGCCCATGGCGCGCGCCACCCCCGAGCGCTCCAGCACGCCGTACAGCGCGCGCTCCACGCACCCGCGCCGGGCGTCGACGCTCCCCTGGCATCCGCGCAGCAGCCACGCCGAGAGCGAGTCGGCGCCCGCCGCCGTATCGGACTGTACGCGCGCGAGCAGCGGGTCGGGCGCGTCCGCGCGCGGCGCCGGCGCGGCGGGGGGAGGGGCGCAGGCGGCCAGGAGCAGCGCGGCCGCGGCGAGCGGGGGCAGGCGTGAGGTCGCGAACATGTCCCTTCCGTTAGATCGCCGATGCCGTTTCATATCGCCTCCTGAACCTGGTTGTGCAAAAGAGACGTCATCCTGAGGGAGCCGCCGCGCCAGGCTCGCGCAATCGAAGAAGCCTGGCGGCGACCGAAGGATCTATCACTTCGGCAGCGACACAGCCGGCCGTGTCGCATCCGCGGCTATAGATCCTTCAGGTGCCGCCACGATTCAGCGCGAGATCTAGCGTGGAGCAGCGGCGCCTTCAGGATGACGTCTTTTTGCACAGCCGATTCTGGAAAGCGGTATCAGTGCCCCAGGAGCTGTGACAGGGTGTAGATCAGCAGCCCGGCCAGCCCGCCCACCAGCGTGCCGTTGATGCGGATGAACTGCAGGTCCTTGCCGATCTGCAGCTCGATCTTGCGCGTGGTGTCCTCGGGGTCCCAGGCGGCCACGGTGCTGCTGATCAGCTCCGCCACCTCGCCGCGGTACTGCTCCACGAAGTAGACCACCGCGTTCTCCACCCACCCGTCCACCTTCCCCAGCAGCTCCGGGTCGCCGCGCATCGACTCGGCGAAGCGGGTCACGGTGTGGGCGATGCGGCGGCGGAACTCGCTCCCCGGGTCGGCGGCGTGGCGCAGCAGCGAGGCCTTGAGGTCGCCCCAGAGCGAGGCCGAGTAGCCGCGCACCGCGGGGTGCTGCAGCAGTTCCTCCTTCAGGTGCTCGCCGCGCTCGATCATCTCCGGCGAGGTGCGGAGCTTCTCGATGAACTCCAGCATCGCCTCGTTGTAGCGCTGGCGGAGCGGGTGCGCGGGGTTCTGCGCCACCTCGTCGAGCGTCTTCTCCACCCCGGTGATGATCTTCTGGTAGATCTTCTCGTCGACGGGCGTGGGCACCCACCAGGGGAGCTCCTCGCGGATGCGCTCGCGGAGCGCGTCGCGGTTCTCGTCCACCAGCCGGTCGACGAGCCGCAGCGCGCTGTCCAGCAGCTCCTGGTGGCGGTCGCCGTGCGTCATCAGCGAGAGCACGCGGCCCACCACGGGCGCCACCTGCGTATCCCGCGCGCGGCGGATCACGCTGGTCTCGATCAGCTCCTGCACCTCCTCGTCCTTCAGCACCTGCACCACGCCGGTCACGGCCGCCGCGGCGTGCTTCCCCACGATCTCGCCGTGCTCGGGGTGGCTCAGCCACTCCGCCGCCTTGGCCGCGATCCCCACGTTCTCCAGCCGCGCGCGGATCACCGCGGGGGAGAGGAAGTTGTTCTGGACGAAGTTCCCCAGGGAGCGGCCGATGCGCTCCTTGCGGTTGGGGATGATGGCGGTGTGGGGGATGCGGATCCCCATCGGGTAGCGGAAGAGCGCGGTGACGGCGAACCAGTCGGCCAGCCCGCCCACCATCGACGCCTCGGCGGTGGCGCGCACGTAGCCGAGCCAGGGCCAGCGGCCTTCCAGCAGTCGCGTCACGATGTAGATGAGGGTCGCCACCACCAGCATGCCGGTGGCGCGGAACTTCATCCTGTCGAGCTGCTCGCGCTTCAGCTCCTCGTCCTTGATCGGCTGCAGTGCGATGTTCTGCGCCGCCGCCGGCGCTGCCGCGACCTCTGTATCCACGCCAGGGCTCCTCGCCTCGTCAGATCCGTCTGCACAGACAATTCGGAATCCACCCGCCGCGGGTTTCGCCGGCCACGGTTGGAGGATGCATGCCAGCGCCTCCGAGGCGACAAGCTACCGCGCTCGCGCCCTCCGCGCTCCAGGTCTCCGGCGATCGGGTGGCAGTCCGCTTGCGTGGAAAGGGGTGGACCCGGGGGCGGAGACGATGAGGACGATTGGAAGAAGGGTGGCCGTGGCCGTGATGCTCGCCGCGGCCTTGCCTGCGGCGGCGCAGGATCTGAGCCGGCCGGATACGGCGGCGCAGCGCTCGCCGCGGCTGTTCACGCACCGCGACCTGCTGATCGCCGGGGCGTTCGCGGCGGGGACGGTGGCCATGTTCCCGCTGGATCGGGCGCTGGCGCGCGACCTTCAGGACAGCACGGTGCAGACGAGCCATCTGCTCTCGCACGGCGCCACTGCCGCGCGAGTGCTGGGCTCCCCCGGCGGATACGTCCTCCCCGTGGCGGCCTACGTGGGCGGGCGGGTGCTGAACCGGCCGCACCTGGCCGACCTGGGGCTGCACACCACGGAGGCGGTGGTGATGGCGACGGCGATCACCGACGCCGTCAAGTCGCTCGGCGGCCGCGCGCGCCCGCAGGTGAGCGTGGATGAGCCCTTCGACTACGGGCTCGGCCGCGGGTTCCGCCACAGCGAGTTCTCGTCGATGCCCTCGGGGCACACCTCGAAGGCGTTCGCGGCCGCCTCGGCGGCGACCTCGGAGGTCGGGCAGTGGTGGCCGGCGCACCGGCGGGCGGCGGGGCTGGTGCTGTACTCGACCGCCACGCTGGTGGGGCTCTCGCGGATGTACAACAACAAGCACTGGGCGAGCGACGTGGTGGTAGGCGCGGCGATCGGGAGCTTCAGCGGGTGGAAGGTGGTGGGCTATACCCATGCCCATCCGGGGAACCGCCTCGACCGTTTCTTCCTCCACGCCCGGGTGGGCGCGGGCTCGAACGGCGGCATGGCAATCTCCTGGTCGTCACCGACTGGCTGATCTCACCATCTCGACACCCTGAGAGGGTGTTGCTGAACGCGCACATTTCGCGGCGCCACAGGTGTCATCCTGAGGCCCGGCCACACGGGTCCTGGCGTCAGCGCTGCAGACGGCAGGGCCGTGCGGATCTGGCCGAGGAATGCGCAGGAGCCCGCCGCGGCAGCCCGCACCATCGGCGCGTCCACGCCGGCGCTCGTCGATGCCTGGCTTTTCCTGCGTGGCGTCGACGAGTGAACGTGAGGGCGTGGCTTCCGCGCGAGCTTCCGCAACCGGCTCCGACGTGGCCGCAATCAGATCCTCACGGCCCTGCCGCCATCGGAGTGAACGCTGATTCCATATGGCCGGGCCTCAGGATGACACCCAGGGGTGTCCGAAAAACGGGTTCAGCAACACCCTCTGAGCGTCGATCGAAGAACGAGAGACGACTTCGGACGCGGGGTGCCGGTGGCGTCGCATGGCTGCACGGCGCGAAAGCCCGCTGAGCGCGCCGTGGTGTCGGCATGCGCCGGGGCCCTTCGGAATTTTTTGCGGACGGCTACCTTCCCCATGGCCGCGGTCCTCTCAACTGCGTCATCAGGGGGATCTTCTCGATTCCCAATTCCTGCTCGTCCCCGCAGGATCGTCGCACGCGGACGAAAGCTTCGAGCGGCAGCCCACGCGTCCGATCACCTTTCGAGGACGGCATCCGACGTCGATGCGACCGCGGACGAATGCTTCCGCACGCCGGATGAGCAACAGGTGCTCTAGAAAAAAATTTCGATCACTCAGCGCGAGCGCTACCTGTGGACGATCTCCGTCCGCCTGGCGCATTCGTCCGCACCGCATGAACGCAGGCCCGTAGCGGCGATGCCGGGTCCACGCGGATCCACCTGATCGAATCTGTTGTCGTTGGAAGGATGGGGGCGGGAAGGGGCCGCTCGACGCGCAGAGCCCTGTCGGCGGAGGGGGACGAGCCGCGGCGTGACGCCGGGAGGTCATCCTGTCTCGACCCACCGCAGCTCCGGCGCGGCGGGGATCTCGCCGATCTCCGCGGCGAGGCGGTAGTAGGCGCGCAGCCCCTCGACCATCGCCCCGTCCAGGTCGAAGGAGAGGCCGGCCCAGTACGCGTCCAGGAACTCGGGCGCGAAGCCGAAGTGCGCCGCGTACTTCGCCGCCAGCCGCGCGCGCTCCGCCTGTCCGTAGGCGCGCGAATCGACCAGCGCTCGGTGGAGTGCGCTGAGCTGCGCCTCCGAGCCGCCCGCCGCCTGCCAGACCGCGAAGGCGAAGGGGAGCCCCGTCTCTTCCCACCACTCCGCCCCCAGGTCGTAGCGGAAGGGGAGCTGAGGATGGAGGTCGCCCCGCAGCGCCACGTCGCCGATGAAGAGCGCCGCGTCCGCCCCGCCGGCGAAGGGATCGTCGCGCGCCTGGTCGAACCAGGCGGTGCGCGGCCGCACTCCCCAGCGCTTCGCCAGCAGGATCTTGAGCAGCACCACCGAGGTCGCCGACGCCGTCGGCATGGCGACCGTGGCCGCGCCCAGCTCCGACGGGTGCCGGCGCGAGAGGAAGAGGATGCTGCGCACCGGCCCGCGCGAGCCGATCACCAGGTCGGGGAGGATGCGGTAGCGGCCGGCGTGGCGCCCGTACTCGATGCTCGACGACGGCGCCACGTCGATCTCCCCCCGCTCCAGCAGGCCGTTGAGGTACGAGGGCACCCCCTCGACGACCGATACGCCCGCCGGCGGACCGCAGTCGATCACCCGCGCGTGCACGGGGAAGCAGTTGCTGTACGTGATGTGCCCCAGCCGGAGCGCCGTCCCCTTCTCGTCCGCCACTTCAGCCCCGCCGGGTGATGAAACGAAGAGCGCCGGCACACCCGCGTGCCGGCGCCCGCCAAAGTCGAGACCTCTCCCCCGCCCGTCAATACCGCGCCGCTCCTCCCCCGCCGGCCGGACCCCATCGTTCGCTGCCGAGTGCGCCTGTGCCGTCCGCATCCAATGGCCTGCCGCATGCTCCCCCGGCCGGCGGGGCCAGGAGACGGAGCCGGGCATCCCCGCGCTCCACGAACGTTAGAAGGACGGCGTTGCACCTTTTCTCGTCGCGGCGGAACTGCAACGCGGCGCCGCCCTCCGCGCGCTTGTCAACGCAGCGGGTGGCGGATACCCTACGCTTCCGTCTCCCGCGCCCGGCCGTCCATCACCCGGCCCGATCCGCCGCCGCACCCGAGGAGCGCGCATGCCCGATCCCGTTCCGCCCGGCGACGCCCCACAGCACGACTGGACCGCCATCGAGGCCACGCCGGAGTTCCGGGCGCTGGTGGCGTCGAAGCGCCGCTTCATCGTGCCGGCGACGATCTTCTTCATCGTCTACTACTTCGCGCTGCCGGTCCTGGTCGGCTACTTCCCCGGGCTGATGTCGCGCGACGTCGTCGGCCGGATCAACGTGGCCTACCTCTTCGCCCTCTCGCAGTTCGCCATGGCGTGGGCGGTGATGGCGCTCTACGTCCGCCGCGCGCGCGGCTTCGACGCGCAGGAGCAGACAATCGTGGAGCGCGCGGCGGGGAGGGCGCCGTGAACACCGCCCTGGTGATGTTCGTCGCCTTCATCGTGGTCACGCTGGGGATCACGTACTGGGCGTCGCGGCGCACCCACACCACCGCCGAGTTCTACAGCGCCGGGCGCAGCATCACCGGCTTCCAGAACGGCTGGGCGGTGGCGGGCGACTACATGAGCGCCGCCAGCTTCCTGGGGATCGCGGGGCTGATCGCCTTCTACGGCTACGACGGGTTCATGTACTCCGTCGGCTGGCTGGTGGCGTACCTCACCGTGCTCCTGGTGGTCGCCGAGCCGCTGCGCAACACCGGCCGCTACACCATGGCCGACGTGCTGGCCTTCCGCTTCCGCCAGCCGGCGGTGCGCACCGTGGCCGCCATCAGCACGCTCACGGTGAGCCTGGTCTACATGATCGCGCAGATGGTGGGCGCCGGCTCCATCGTCTCGCTGCTGATCCCCGCCGTCAGCTTCCGCACGGCCATCGTGCTGGTGGGCGCGCTGATGCTGGTGTACGTGATCTTCGGGGGGATGCTGGCCACCACCTGGGTGCAGATCGTCAAGGCGGTGCTGCTGATGGGCGGCACCATCCTCCTCTCCATCCTGGTGCTGGCACAGTTCGGCTTCTCGCTCACCGAGTTCTTCGGCGCGGTGGCGAAGGTCACGGGGAAGTACTGCGAGGTGGGGACGCTGAAGGACGGCGCCTGCCCCGGCGGCGCCGCGCCGGTCACGCGCGACTTCACCCAGCCGGGGCTCTACTACCACGGGAAGTGGGGGCCGCTCTCGCTCATCTCGCTGGGGGTCGCGCTGATCTTCGGCACCGCGGGGCTGCCGCACATCCTGGTGCGCTTCTACACGGTGAAGGACAGCAAGGCGGCGCGCACCTCGGTGGTCTGGGCGATGATCCTGATCGGCTCGTTCTACGTGATGACCACCTTCCTGGGCTTCGGCGCCGCCACGCTGGTGGGGAAGCAGAACATCGGGGTGATGAAGGACGGCGTGCTGGCGCCCAACCAGAACCTGGCCGCGCCGCTGCTGGCGGAGAAGCTGGGGGGCGAGGTGTTCCTCTCCTTCGTCGCCGCCATCGCCTTCGCCACCATCCTGGCGGTGGTGGCGGGGCTCACCATCGCCAGCTCGTCGGCCTTCGCGCACGACATCTGGTTCAACGTGGTGAAGCGCGGGCAGAAGGCCGACGAGCGCGAGCAGGTGCGCGTGGCCCGCATCGCCGCGGCGTGCATCGGCGCGCTCTCGATCGTGCTGGCGATCTCGCTGCGGACGCTGAACGTGGCCTTCCTGGTGGGTCTCGCCTTCGCGGTGGCGGCGAGCGCGAACGTGCCGGCGATCCTGCTCACCCTCTACTGGCGGCGCTTCACCACGCAGGGGATGGTGGCGGGGATGGTGGTCGGCCTGCTCGCCTCGGTGGTGCTGATCATCCTCAGCCCCGCGGTGATGGGGATCGACGCGCCCACGGCCGCGGTGAAGCACCTGATCCAGGCCGACCCGGTCTTCCCGCTCGACAACCCGGCGCTGGTCTCGGTCCCCCTCGGCTTCCTCGCCGCGATCCTGGCCTCGCTGGCGACGAAGGAACGCCCGGAGGCCGAGCGTCTCTACGACGAGCTCAACGTCCGGGCGAACACGGGACTGGGGGCAGTCTAGCCGCGCGCGTCGAAGGCGCGGAAGGGGCCGCTGCGGACGATCCGCACCGGGTATCCCTCGATCTCGCTGGGAAGGCCGGCCAGCACACCGGGGTCGTCCGTCGACACGTGCAGGGCGAAGACGTCGCGGCCGGCCGCGTCCTTCTCTACCCCGACGCCCGAGACGCCGGGGCGCCCCAGCAGGTCCAGCGAGTGCCTGCGCTTCACGCTCAGGATGTCGTCCGTCGGCATGGGGCTCTCCGGTACCGGGTGCGTGGCTACAGGAGCGACACCCCCAGCGCCTGGAGCACGTCGCCCAGATGGTTCGCGATGGTGTGCGTGCGCGAGCCGGCGAACAGCAGGCCCACACCGTAGTTGGTACCCCGCTCCAGGATCAGCGAGCCCGAGTCGCCGGCCGCGCTGAACTGCGACCCGCTGCGCCCCACGATCAGGATCTGGTCCTCGAAGGAGATCTCGCCCACCTCGTACTGCACCGTGACGTCGGTGTTGATGCTGGTGACGCGGCCCACCGTATACGAGGTCGTGCGCCCGAACTTGTGCACGGCCATGTCGATCTGCGCCGGCTGCACCCCGGCCGGCGGACCGATGAACAGGATGTCGCGCTTGACCAGGGCGGGGTCGGTGACCTCCGCGATCGCCGCATCCACCTTGTTGAAGGTGGCGGCCTGCAGGGGCACGGCCCGCGTGAGCGCGGCGATCTGGTCGGTGGCGGGGTTGCCGCCGTCCAGGAGACCGGGCTGGAAGATCGGGGCGCCGGCCGGGAGCTGGTCCTCGTTGGCCAGCACGTGGTTGTTGCTCAGCACGTACCGCCGCTCGCCGTCGGTGGCGACCGCCCCGAACGTTCCGGCCATCCGGAACAGGGGCGACTCGAAGCCGACGGAGGAGCCAGGCTGGGCGGGGCGGATCTTGGTGCGCGGGCTGGGCGCCTTGACCGCTTTGCGCGCGGTGGTGCGGATACGGCGGAATATCCCGACCTCCTCCACGTCCACCGGCATCCCGTCGATCTCCTCGGGGAGCATCTCTTCCGCGGAAAGCTGCCCCTTGGGGTACTTGATGCGCACCAGGAACTTGACCGCCAGGATCCCGGTCGGGCGCCCTTCCACGTACTTCTCGCCGACACCGATCCCGCTCAGGTTGTTCTCGGGCCTCGGCGACGACGCTGCAGCCAGCGCCCGAAAGCCGCCCACGGCACGCGGCCTCAGGTACCGCGCCGACATGGTGTCCTTCGCCGCCTTCAGGTCCTCGTAGGGAGAGAGGGACGCGATGGGCAGCCTGATCTTTCTGGGCATGAGGGGCACCTCGAGGCGAAGGGGGTGAGTGATCGGCGGCGCGGCCCTGGGGCGGGCCGCGCGTGTCCGGCATGCGGTGGGAAGCGGAGGGGCTACACGCGCCAGTGAGAGGACGTTGCCGCAGAGGCCGCCGCTGAGTGACGCAGAAGGTGCGCAACCGGCGTGCCGCGATTTCAACACTCGGAGGGCGCCGGAAACGCTGGAGATCAGCGTCTTCCCACGTTCGCGGATGCGGCCGGAATGCCCCACTCCGAGGCGTGGCCGCCACACGAGGGCGGGGTGGCGACAGGAGGGACGCAGAGAGACGCGGAGACGCAGAGAGGCCGCCGTGGCTCTCTGCGTCTCCGCTTTCTCTGCGTTGAGATCCAGTTATACCGTTTTCGTTGATTGATTGTGCATTCTGCCAACGGAATGGACTCACACGGAGTCAACGGAGTCAACGGAGAAAGCCAGGCAGTTCCTCCGTTGACTCCGTTGACTCCGTGTGAGACCCATCTGTGCTGGTCTTTACGAATGCACAGTC
>JBJMPM010000235.1:0-9942 GCA_045803205.1 Longimicrobiaceae bacterium | reverse complement strand
CCGCCTGAACACCTGGTGTTGAACGCACCTCAAACAAACGACGTCATCCTGAGGCCGTCCATGCTGTAACCATCGTCTGCGGAATAACTTGCAGGCCGAAGGATCTATAACCGCGTCAGCACGTGAGTCGGTGAGATGCGCCAACGCTATCCCCGGATTTGGTATCAGGCCATGGCGGCCGCGTGCGGGCGGATCTGGGCCAGCACCGAGCCCACGTCGTCGGCCAGCACCACCAGCAGGTCGCCGTCGCCGATCACCTCCAGCGAGCGCGCCACCGCCGTCCGCTCGTCGGCCACCACCTCGATCTGGTCGCCGTGCAGCCCCGCGCTGCGTAGCCCCTCCACCAGCAGCTCGGCGATCTCTCCCGGGCGGCGGCCGCGGCGGTCGTCGTCCTCCTTCACGATCGCCAGGTCCAGCCCGCCGCAGAGCGCCGCCACCGCGCGGATGTCTTCGTCGCGCCGGTCGCCGGGCGCCGCCAGCACCCCGATGCGGCGGCGCGCGGGGAGGTCGGCCACCATCTCCATCAGCCCCTGCACCGCCGCGGGGTTGTGCGCGTAGTCCACCAGCACCCGCGCCTCGCCCACCCGCAGCAGGTTGAGCCGCCCCGGCGTCATCGACGGCGAGGGGAAGAAGGAGAGCAGCCCCGAGTGAATGGTGTCGTAGCGCACCCCCTGCACGTAGGCGGTGGCGATGGCCGCCAGGATGTTCCCCTGCTGGAAGCGCGCGGCCCCGCCCAGCATCAGCGGCACCTCGGAGACGCGGCCGATGGGGATCTTCAGCCGGCCGCGGCGGATCACGAAGGTCCCGTCCTCGATGCGCGCGCCGATCCCGCCGCGCGCCAGGTGGTCCTCGAAGAGCGGGTTGGCGCCCTCGGGGAGGGTGGAGAAGAAGACGATGTCGGCGGTGGTGCGCTCGCGCATGGCGTAGACCAGCGGGTCGTCGGCGTTCAGCACCGCGTGCCCCTCGCGCTTGACCACCGCGGGGACGACCGACTTCACCTCGGCGAGCTGCTCCACCGTGTTGATCCCCCGCAGCCCCAGGTGGTCGGCGCTCACGTTCAGCACCACCCCCACGTCGCACTCCTCGAAGCCCAGCCCCGCGCGCAGGATGCCGCCGCGCGCCGTCTCCAGCACCGCCACGTCGACGGTGGGGTTGGAGAGGATGATGTTGGCCGAGAAGGGGCCGGTCATGTCGCCCTCCATGACCAGCCGGTTCTGGATGTACACGCCGTCGGTGGTGGTGAAGCCCACCGTCTTCCCCGTCTGCCGGAAGAGGTGCGCCACCAGCCGGGTGGTGGTGGTCTTCCCGTTGGTGCCGGTGATGGCGATCACGGGAATCGTGTACGGCTGCCCCGGCGGGTAGAGCATGTCGACGACCGGCGCGCCCACGTTGCGCGGCTTCCCCTCGGTGGGGTGCGAGTGCATGCGCAGCCCCGGCGCGGCGTTCACCTCGATGATCACCGCCCCGTTCTCGCGGAAGGGCACCGAGATGTCGGTCGAGAGCACGTCGATCCCCGCGATGTCGAGCCCCACGATCCCCGCCGCCATCTCGCAGGCGGTCACGTTGTCGGGGTGGATCTCCTCGGTGCGGTCGATGGAGGTGCCGCCGGTGGACAGGTTGGCGGTGGCGCGCAGGTACACCGTCTCCCCTTCCGCCGGCACCGACGCGCAGGTGAGGCCGCGGGTGCGCAGGAACTCCTCCGTCACCCCGTCGTCGGGGAGGCGGGTGAGGGTGCGGGTGTGGCCGCGGCCGCGGCGCGGGTCGCGGTTGGCGGCGTCGATGAGCTGGCGGATGGTGCTCGCGCCGTCGCCCACCACGTGCGCGGGAACGCGCTCGGCCACCGCCACCAGCTTCCCGTCCACCACCAGCACCCGGTGGTCGCGCCCGTGGACGTAGCGCTCCACCACCACGCGGCGGCCGTAGGCGCTGGTCACCGCCCAGGCGGAGCGCACCTGCGCCTCGTCGTCGAGCCGCCCGGAGATGCCGCGGCCGTGGCTGGCGTCGAGGGGCTTGAGCAGCACCGGGTAGCCGATCTCCTCGGCCACCTCCAGGGCGCCGTCCAGGGTGGTGGCGGTGTCGCCCTGGGGGACGGGGAGGCCGATGTTGCCCAGCACGCGGCGGGTGTCGTCCTTGTCCTGCGCGATCTCGACGGCGATGGCGCTGGTCCAGTCGCTCATGGCCGCCTGGATGCGGCGCAGGTTCTTCCCCAGCCCGAGCTGCACCAGGGAGAAGGAGTTCAGCCGCCGCACGGGGATGCCGCGGCGCACCGCCTCTTCCACGATGGCGGCGGTGGAGGGGCCCAGCCGCACGTTCTCGCGCAGGTCGTGCAGGTCCTCGACGGTCCCCGCCACGTCGAAGGCCTCGCCGGCGATGCAGGCGCGCGCCAGCTTCACCGCGTCGCGCACCGCCTGCAGCCCCACGTCTTCCTCCTCGTAGGCCACGATCAGCCACCACACCCCGGGGTCGCCGCTCTCCACCACCCGCCCGAAGGAGACGTCGGAGCCGGCCAGGCTCTGCAGCTCCAGCGCGACGTGCTCCAGCACGTGAGGGAGGTGCGTCCCCTCCTCCAGCCGCGCGATGAAGCCGCCCTCGCCGCCGCGGGAGCAGGGGTGCTCGCGGAGCGTGGGGAGGAGCTCCACCAGCCGCTGGTTGAAGCCGGGGATGCGGGTGGTGGGCACCTCTTCGAGCGCGCCCAGCGTCAGGTCGCAGGCGATGACGGGCGCCAGCCGCCAGAAGTTGGGCCCGCGCAGCGCCCGCAGGCGGGCGACGCGCAGGTCTTCGGGGTCGAGGCCGCCGACGTGCGCGCCGGGGTGTGCCGCCTGGGTTTCCGACATGAGTGGGAAGAAGGGGTGGAGGCGGCGCCTCAGCCGCGGACGTCGCCGCGGGGTTCCCGCCAGCGATCCGGCTCGCGCCTCCCGCCGCCGCGCGCGGGGCCGAGCGGGGCCGCGGCATAGCCGCTCCCATCGCACTCGATGCGGCGGGTGAAGGCGCGCTGGGGCTGGGCGTCGTCGGGGGCCGGGGTGGGGGCCGGGTGGGGTCTCATCATGACCTTCACTGCTCTACGGTTCCCGCGTGGCCGCCGGCCTCCGCGCCGGCTCCTGCCGGGGCGCAGGAGGGCGCACGGAGCATGCCATCCCGTGTAGCTGGCGGGGGTTAACGCGAGGTGGCAGTCGGTTTCATCTCCTGCGGGCAGGTACGTTCACGGATATATGGCTTCTATGGATTTCATTGATTCCATCGACCTGATCTGGTATGTTTTGGAACGGAAGAACTGCAAAAAAGGAGGACCATGCCGACGATCTCCGCCTATACGAGTGCCGAGCTGAAGGAAAAGATCGATCACGTGATGCGGGAGGAGGGTCGTAAGCAGGCGCAGGTGAGCAGCACCGCGCTGGAGCTGTACGCCATGCTTCCGGCAGCCGCGCGGCGCGCCTATCTGGAGCTCAGCGCCGTCGACGACGAGGCGCACACCGCCGCCCTGGAACGGGCGATCCTGGAGGTGAGCCGGGCGCTGCTGAGCGCGAAGTGGGAGCTGACCGACGCCCGGATCGCGGCCGAGGTGAGCCGGCGCGGTTCACTCCCCGTGGGTGATCTGACCGAGGAGGAGATCGCGCGGATCGCGGTGGAGATGACCGGCGAGGGCACCGCGGGGGCGAGAAGTGGCTGACGGGCGGACACGAGTCTGCCTCGACCTCAACGTCTTCGTGGCGGCGGAGATCGCAAAAGTGAAGGGCCACCACGACTCCACGCCCGTGCGGCTCGTGGACGCCTGTCGTGCGGGTCGATTCGACCTGGTCGTTTCCCGAGCCATGCTGGAGCGCCTTACTTCCGTGCTCTGCCGTCCGCCGCTGCGGCTCAGCCTCGAGCTGGCGACCGAACGAACCGAGCTGATCGCGGAGCTGGCGGCGCTTCCGAACCCGATCGTGGCCGGCGGGGGTGTGATGCCGCTCCGCGACGTGGAGGACCGCGGAGTTCTGGAGACGGCTCTGGCCGGTCGTGCACGCTACCTCGCGACCTACAACCTCGCCGACTTCGTGGGAGCCGCGACACGCGATCCCGACACCGGTGACTTACGCATCCGCGACCTCTCGATCCTGCATCCCGCCGCGCTCGCCGCCAAGCTCGGCATCTCACCCGGCGTCCTCTCTCCGTTCCTCCGTGTCTCCGTGTGAGATGCGTTATCTCAACTCGGCAACTGCACGGACAAGGCGCGGGAGCACCTCACCGGCCGGACCCTGGAGGAACACGTCCGCGACCGGGGTGAGCTCGCTCGAGGTGGGATTCACCTCGATCACGCGCGCGCCGGAGCGCTTGGCCACGTGCGGGAGCTCGGCGGCGGGCCACACCGTGCCCGAGGTGCCGACCAGGAGGAGCACGTCGCACTGCTCCGCCAGCCGCCACGCCCGTGCGACGGCATCCTCCGGCAGCATCTCGCCGAACCACACCACGTCGGGGCGCAGCGGCGAGCCGCAGACGGGGCAGGGCGGCGGGTCGGCCTCTGCTTCCTCGGGGAGCGGCGGGTCGCGGGGGTAGGGGTGGTGGCGGTCCAGGCACTTCGCGCGGCGGATGTTGCCGTGCACCTCCACCACGTCGCGCGACCCGGCCAGCGCGTGCAGCCCGTCGACGTTCTGCGTGACGACGGTGAAAGCGGGGACGAGCGCCTCCAGCTCCACCAGCGCGTGGTAGCCCGCGTGCGGAACGGCCTCGAGCACCTTCCGGCGGCGCCACGCGTACCAGCTCCACACCCGGCGGGGGTTCGCCCGGAACCCCTCCTCCGTCGCCAGCGCCTGCGGGTCGAACTGCGCCCACAGCCCCTCCATCGCGTCGCGGAAGGTGGGGATGCCGCTCTCGCGCGACATCCCCGCGCCGGTCGAGGCCACCACGCGCGAGGCGCCCGCCAGCCACTCCGCCGCGCGCGCGAGCCCTTCCTCCGTCATCCCTGATTCTCCGACGGCGAAGTGCCGCGAAACTCGGCGGTGACCTCGATCGGACCGACGATGTTCGCGTTCAGCTCGTCGAGCTCCTCGGCGGGAATCCAGAGCTCCTGGTGCATGCGCGCGCCGACGGTCTGCACCGGGTAGCGCGCGAGGAAGCCGGTGCGCACGCGGAAGCGCGTCACGTAGCCCGCGTACCCGCTCGCCGCATCCTTCGTGTTCCAGTCGCGGGCGATCTGGACCGCGTACTCCTCGTTCAGCACGGGGTAGAAGATGGGCTGGTGCGCGAGCCGCGGCGGAAAGGCGCGCCACCCGCTCTCCTCGATCAGCCACAGCTCCGCCTCTCCCACCGGGCGATGGAGCACCGTCACCCCCTCCGCCGCGCCGCCCGTGTCATTACCCACGGACGGTCTCTCCGCCGACGATCGTGCGGACGCAGCGCATCTCCCGCAGCTCGTCGGGCTCGCAGGCGAGCGGGTCGCGGTCCCAGGCGGCGAGGTCGGCGTCGTAGCCGGGGAGGAGGCGGCCGGAGCGGTGCGCCACCCCGGCCGCGAGCGCCGGGCCCTCGGTGTAGGCCCGCAGCGCCTGCTCGGCGGTGATGGCGTTGTCGGGGTGCCACTCTCCGTGCGGCTCGCCGTCCCAGCCGACGCGCTTCACCGCGGCGAACAGGCCCAGCCGCGGGTCCACGCTCTCGACGGGGGTGTCGGAGCCGAAGGCGAGCGTGGCGCCCGCCCGCAGCACCGGCGCGAAGGCGTAGGCGCCGCGCGAGCGCTCGTGTCCCCAGTGGCGCTCGGCGGCGGGGATGTCGGTCATCAGGTGCACCGGCTGCATCGACGCCACCACGCCGGAGCGGCCGGCGCGCTCCCAGAGGTCGGGCGGGCAGAGCTGCAGGTGCTCGATGCGGTGCGGCATCGCGCGCGGCGGCGGGACGGACGAGAGCACGCCCAGCGCGAGCTCCACCGCCGCGTCGCCGATGGCGTGCACGGTGCTGGCGATCCCCGCCTCCGCCGCGCGGCGCGCGTGCACGCGGAACTCGTCCGCCGGGAGCGTCTGGATGCCGCGCTCCTCCGTGCCGGCGTACGGCTCGCGCATCCAGGCGGTGCGCGAGCCGAGGGCGCCGTCCAGGAACATCTTCACCCCGCCGATCCGCAGCCACTCTCCGCCGAACCCGCTGCGCACCCCCGTCTCGATCGCCGCGGAGAGGCGGGGGAGGGGGATGGCCTGCAGCACCCGCAGCCGCAGCGCGCCCTCCTCCGCCAGCGCGGCGAAGTCCTCCAGCCCCGTCACCTCCACCGAGTGCACGCCGGTGAGGCCGAGGCGGTGGAGCTCGCGCTGCGCCTCGGCCAGCGCGGCGGCGCGCCCGGCCGGCGATTCGGTCGGGAGATGGCGCTCGGCGAGCCCCATCGCCTTCTCCAGCAGCACGCCGGTGGGCTCGCCGGCCGCGTCGCGGACGACCTGGCCGCCCTCGGGCTCGGGCGTGGCGGCGGTGATGCCGCAGGCGGCGAGGGCGGCGGAGTTGAGCCAGGCGCCGTGGATGTCGTGGCTCTGGAAGCAGCAGGGGCGGTCCGGGCAGACCGCGTCGAGCTCCTGGCGCGTGGGGAGCCTCCCCCAGCGGTGCGCGTCCCACCCGATCCCGCGCACCCACCCCTCGCCCGAGGCGGCGGCGCGGCGGATCGCCTCCAGCGCGTCGCCGAGCGTGCGGGCCGCGTTCAGGTCCACCCGGCGGAGCGAGAGCCCCCAGGTGGTGAGGTGCACGTGCGCGTCCGTGAGTCCCGGCGTGACCACCGCGTCGCCGAGGTCCTCCACCCGCGCGCCGGGCAGGGCCGACGCGCGCGCCTCGTCGAACGTTCCCGCGAAGGCGACCTTCCCCGCGCGCACCAGCAGCGCCTCCGCGGGCGGCCGCTCGCCGAGCAGGTGGATGCGTCTCGCGCGTACGACGAGGTCGGGCAGTAGCGCGCTCTGCGGCATGCAGCTTCGGTGCTTCGTGGGACTGGTGGAGTCTGGGAGCCGGAAGATGCCGCTCGCGCCGCCGGGGCGCAAAGCTTCCCCTCGATCAATCCTCCACCACGGCGCCGTCCGGCTGCGGCCGCCCACCGATCCGCTCCCGGGCGGCCGCGACCGCGGCATGCAGCTTCGCCGCCAGCAGCTCCCGGGGTGGAAACGCGGTCGTGTACTCGGCGACCCGGATCCCGCTGCGCTCGAGCTCCAGCAGCTCCACGTGCTGCTCGGACTTGCCCGCGCAGAGGATCAGCCCCAGTGGCGTGTCTTCCCCCTCGCGCTGCTCGTGCTTCGCCAGCCAGCGGAGGTACAGCTCCATCTGCCCTTTGTCCGCCGCCTGGAACCGCCCCAGCTTGAGGTCGATGGCGATCAGCCGGCGCAGCCTGCGATGGAAGAAGAGGAGGTCGATCCGGTAGTCGATCCCGTCCACGGTCATCCGCCGCTGGCGCCCCACGAAGGTGAAGTCGCTCCCCAGCTCCGCGAGGAAGCTCTCCAGCTCGCGCAGGATCGCCGATTCCAGGTCGCGCTCGCTGTAGGAATCCTTCAGGCCGAGGAAGTGGAGGAAGTACTGGTCGCGGAAGACGAGGTCGGCGCTCAGGCGGTCCTCGTCGCGGAGCGCCTCCAGCTCCCTCACCGCCAGCTCCTCGGGCTTGCGCGAGATGGCGGTGCGTTCGAAGAGCATCCCCTGGACCTTCTGCTGCAGCGTGCGCACGCTCCAGCGCTCGGTCGCGCCCATCTGCGCGTAGAACTCGCGCTGCAGCGGATCGTCGAGCCTCGAGAGGACGACGAAGTGCGACCACCCCAATCGTGCAGACAGTGTCTGCACATTTCGTAAATCAGGGAAAACCCTCGCGATACGGACCATCTCGAAGAGGTTGCGCCTGGAAAAGCCGGAGCCGTACTCGGCAGAGAGGAGGTCGGCCAGCCGCTCCACCACCCGTTGTCCGTACTCCGCGCGCTCGTCGGCGATGACCTCGGTCGCGATACGCGCGCCGATGCTCCAGTAGGTGAGGACCATCGCCGAATTCACGGCGCGGGCGACCTGCCCGCGCGACGCCTCGATGAGCGCGCGCACGTCGGAGAGCAGGCCCACGTCCAGCGCGGGCTCCCCCGGCGCCTGGAGTCCCCCCGCGACCGCTACCCCGCTGATTTTCTTCGGAGGCATGATCCTCGCCTGTCCACTTGCGGTGAATTGTTTGGAACACGAGGGCGGGGGCGTCCACTTTACGTTCGGCTGCGGAAGATCGCAAGCGTTCTGTCCCGGCAGGAGCGGCGACGAAAAAACCACCGGCCGGAACTCCGGCCGGTGGTCCTGTTTCGATGCCCTGGAGCGAAACGTCGGGGTGCGACCCCAATTTGGCAGACAGTGTCTGCCAAATTGCGGATTGGTTGATTCGACCTGCGGTTCAGGAGGTGACCTGCGTGAGCCACTCGCAGGCGTCGGCGCCGCGGGCCTCGCAGCGGGCGTGGGTGGTGGAGTGCCTGCGGCCGGTGTACTCCGTGACCAGCTCCGCGAGCGCGCCGGCGTAGAAGGCGCACGCGGCGCCGCCCGGGTCCGCCGCCGCCGTCAGCGAGCCGGTGATGGCGAGCGAGACCGGCTTGATCCCCACGCTGAACGCGCCGTCGCCGGCGAGCTGGCGGAAGAGGCGGGTGGCGGCCTTGCGCGCGGAGCGCTGCTTGGCGCCCTGCGGCATCCAGCGGATGGAGCGGCGGAAGGCGCCCGACCGCTCGCTCCAGGCGTGGCGGGCGACGCGGCGGCCCGCCTCCTCGAAGATCTCGTCGGCGTCGGGGCGGCGGATCACCAGGCCGATCAGGTCCGCCACGGTGCCGGGGCTCTGCATCCGCTTGCGCTTCACCTCTTCGCGGAAGCGGTGGATCTGCTTGTAGACCACGTCGCTCAGCCCCAGCCGCCGCGGCATGCTCACGGCCACGTCTTCGCCCTCCAGGTACTCGTCCGGGCGGTCCATGTCGCGCATGGTCTCCAGCAGGATGAGCGGAAAGACGGGGGTGACGGTCGCGGTCGCCCCGGGGGCGGCGGTGGTCGACATGCTCGGCGGATGGGGAGGGGCACCTCGGACTGGAGGCGCGGAATCTCGTTCCGGGTGCCCGATCTGGCAAGTGCGTTGCAGGCCCTGGGATGGCAGATGAACTGCACCGGGGCGTGCCTCTTGCACCCCGCGGCGCGCGAGCCGGAGCACAGCCGAGAACGACTGCCGGGAGGACCCGTGGCCTCGAACCCGAACGAGAACCCCACCTGCGTGTTCTGCCGCATCATCGGCGGCGACGAGATGGTGAGCGTGATCCACGAAGACGACGAGATCATCGCCTTCCTCGACATCCAGCCGCTGCACCCCGGCCACGTGCTGGTGGTGCCCAAGGCGCACTACAAGAACCTCTTCTACGTGCCCGAGGAGCTGGCGGCGCGCACCTTCGCGGTGGCGCGGCGCATTCTTCCCGGGCTGCGCAAGGCCACCGGCTGCCGCGCGGTGAACCTCTTCTCCCCCAACGGCACCGACGGCGGGCAGGACGTCTTCCACTTCCACGTGCACCTGATCCCGGTGCCGGAGGGCGCGCCCTTCCCGCTGCAGCTCCCCGACCCCGGCGCCGAGGTGCCCAGCCGCTCGCAGCTCGACGTGATGGCCACGCACGTGATGCGCTGCATCCACGACGAGGTCGATGCGCCGGAGCAGGAGACCGAGCCCGAGGCGGCCGCAGCGGTCTGATCTCACGCAGAGACGCGGAGACGCAGAGAGAGACTCGGCGGCGATCTCTCCGCGTCTCCGCGTCTCTGCGTGAAGCGATTTTTTCCGGTTCTTCGTCGATTTAGCTGCAACCTGACCGCACCGGACACTTCCTTGCGCGTCGACGTGGGTTCCGACGATTGCGTCAGCGCCGGACTCGTCGACGAGTGGCTGCAGGCTCGGAATGAGCTGAGTATCGAAATTTTTTTGCAGCACACCCGGTTCGGGCGTTCACCCCGTCATCTGCGCCTGAAGGCTTCGGCAACTGC
>JBJMPM010000202.1:0-25325 GCA_045803205.1 Longimicrobiaceae bacterium | reverse complement strand
CTTCGGCCTGCGAGCGACCGCGTATGCCGCAGTCGCAGCGTGGCCGGCCTCAGGATGACGTCTTTGAGAGGCGAGGGTTTCTCAGAGGGTTCTCAACGGCCCTCAGGTCCCTCAGGGTTACAGCTGTGGAGATACCGGTTCCGCAACAACCTCTCAGGATGACGTCTCTGGTGGGCGCTCGGCACCCGTACCCACAGTCACCGCGGGGGCGCGGCCGGTGCGGCGCGGGCCGAGTCCGCCGCCGGCCGCTGCGGGGTGTCGTCGCGGGTCAGCACGCGGATGGCGCCGATGGTGGTGTACTTCCCCAGCTTGTGCTCCGTCTCGCCGGGGGTGAGGAACTCGATGAGCTGCACCCCCGCGAGCGGCATCTGCCGCAGGTCGTCCAGGCCGTTGAGCTGCGCGTTGTCGTAGAACACCAGGAGTGCCGAGGCTCCCGGGTCGCCCATGCTGGACGGCTGGTTGCGCATCAGCCACATCCCCCGGCGGGTCTGGATGAGCTGGTAGACCGAGGCGGCGGTGGACGCCTGGATCTCGGCCGCGCGGATGCGGTTGCGCTCCTGCCGCTGGCGCTGCGCGGAGGCGGGCGATGCGATCAGGCCGCAGCAGAGCACCGCGGCGGCCAGCCAGGCGAGCTTCTTCATCGGTGGTTTCCGGTGGATGGGAATCGGGGCGGACGCCCGGCTTCAGGGCGACGGAGGCGCGGTGCGGACCTCCATCTCCCGGCGTTCGCCGTTGGAGTCGGTGCTGAAGGTCTGCGGCACCTGGACCCACGCCTTCACGCGGCACCCGCCGAAGACGTAGGGCTCGAAGTGGGCGACCCGCCAGGTGCGCGTCAGGATCCGGTTGAGCTCGGCGTTGCCGCTGTTGGGATGCACGTTGGCCACCGCCCCGTCCTCGTCCACCTCCAGCAGCATGGGCGCGGTCCCCTGGACGTGGATCCCGTCGTTCAGGAGCATGGTGAGCGTGGTGTTCATCCGCGCCGAGAACTGCGCCTGGTTGCGCAGCGGCATGAGCTGCCCCGCCTTCAGCACCATCACCTCCGTCCCCGCCGGGAACAGGGCGCCGCTGCGCAGCGTCTCCCGGAGCTGTGCCTCGGTCTGCCCCGGCGGCACCATCACCGCCACCCGCTGCACTCCCTGCGACGCGCAGGTCGGCGGCGCCTCCGCCGTCTCCTGCGCGGAGGCGGCCGGCGCGAGCGTGAGCCCGCCGGCGGCGAGGGCGATGACGGCGTAGAGGTGTCGCATGGGGAGGCGGGGGGCGCGGGAAGAACATCTGTCTCAAGCTGTAAAATGGCTCCGTTCGGCCCGTTTCGCCAGTCCCATGGGAGGCCAACCGATCCCCCAGACGGCAGCGAGGCCACCCGAGCCGAATCGGCCCGACGACCTCCGCCGCGAAGCTGGACCCGGCTCTCCCTTACGGCGTGCGCGGGCGAATGCTGGTGCCCTGGAAGCGCCGCTCGAGCGACCAGTCGGTGGAGAACGCCATCTCGACCTGGACCCACGCCTTCGCGCGGCACCCGTCGAAGACGTAGGGCTCGAACCGGGCCAGCCGCCAGGTGCGCGCAAGCTGCCGGTCGACCTGGACACTCCCGGTGCTGGGGTGCACGGCGGCCACGGCGCCATCGTCGCCGACCTCCACCAGCACGGGCACGGTGCCGTCGATCCGGATCCCCTGGCGGAGGAAGTTCATGAGCGTGGCGCGCATCCGTCCGTTGAACTGCTCCTCGTTGAGCAACGCCGGAAGCTCGTCCGGCTGCAGCAGCCGCACCGCCGTGCCTACGGGAAAGAGGGTGCCGCCGCGCAGCGTCTCCTTGAACTGCTCGGTCGTCTGCCCCGGCGGGACCATCGCCGCCACCCGCTGCAGCCCCTGCGAAGCGCAGGTCGGCAGCGCGTCCGCCTCCTGCGCGGAGGCGGCGGGCGCGAGCGTGAGCCCGGCGGCGGCGAGGGCGACGACGGCGAAGAGGTGGCGCATGGAAGGCGGGGGCGCGAGGAAGAACATCCGTCTTGAGCCTGTAAAATGGCTCCATTCGGCCCGCCTCGCCAGTCTCATGGGAGGCCGACCGATCGCCCGGGCGCCATCGAGGCCATCGAGCCGAATCGGGTCCGACGACCTCCGCCGCCCCTGCGCACGACGGGCGCACTTCTGATGAAACCGAGTTTTGTCCGGTTCCATTTTTGTGTAAACAGGTGGTTAGAAATGCCCCGGGGTCATTGGTAAACAAGCTTGTCAAGTTACTTTTCCGAGATTATAGTGCCGGTGCCGCACGTCTTACGCGTCTGAAAATACGCCGGCCCGCCTCGCTCCCCACGTTCGTCCCCGCACGCACTTTTCTCTCTCGCAACCGCTGGAGGTAGATATGGAGTGGATGAAGAAAGTTCTGAATTCCAAGTTTCTGCACCGCATGGGTCTGCTGTTCACGCTGCTCGCGGCAATCCCCTGGGCCGCGGCGTGGGTGGCCGGAGAGAACGGAAGGGTCTGGGGCCTCACTCAGAACAGGCTCTACATGGATGCCATCTGCTTCCTGCTGGTGGCGGCCGGACTGCGGATCGGATGCCTGATGCACCACCTGGAGGAGCGCCTCGGCATCCGCCCGAATCCGTATGGATACAAGGTGGATCCCCCCATCGACGGAGCCGTCCTCCCTCCGATCTGAGCCACCGTCGAGGCCCCCCCGGAAGACGTCATCCTGAGGTCGGCCACGCCCCATTTTCGTCCGCACGAGACCCGGCAGGCCGAAAGGATCTATAACCGCGAAAGCACGTCAGCAGATGGTGTGTCGAGGCTGGGTAGCGACGACCCAACCACGTTGTCCCTCGGCTAAGTGCTTACATAGGCTATAGATCCTTCGGCCTGCAAGAGAATGGAGCAACGAAGTCGCTGTGTGGCCGGCCTCAGGATGACGTCTGGAGGAACCAGGTTTCTCAAACAGGCAGGTCACGCTGCCACCATCTTTCGGCCTGCACAGCCCACCGTGACCGTGCAACAGCCTCGACGTCCCGCAACAGAGAGGAAATGATCGGTGCCGCCGGCGAAGAAGGCAGAAACGAGGGAGCTCGCCAAAGAGTATCCCTCGCCCAACGAAGCGGAGCTGATCGAGAAGCTGCTCGCGATTCGCAGGAAGCGAGTCCAGCAGGGCCCGGCGGGTGCCTTCGTGCGCGAATCCCATCCCAAGCACCACGGATGCGTCCGGGCGGAGTTCACCGTCGAACCGGATCTGCCCGAGGAGTTGCGGGTCGGGGTGTTCGCCGCGGCGACGACCTACCCCGCCTTCATCCGCTTTTCGAATGCCAGCTCATTGCAGCGGAATGGAACGTTCAGGGCCGACATCAAGCACGACGTGCGCGGCATGGCCATCAAGCTCATGGGCGTCGAAGGCGAAAAGCTGCTGGCGGAGGAAAAGAACGAGACCACGCAGGACTTTCTGCTGATCAGTACGGACGCGCTCATTGCGAACGACCTGGCCTCCTTCGTGAAGCTGCTGGGCGAGCCCAGCCCACTGACGTTGCTCGGGTTCTTTTTCAATCCCCTCGATCCCCACCTGCGGGAATTCGGGATCGGCCTCCGTTCCGTGAAGCGGCACGCCAACCCGCTGGACATCGAGTATTTCAGCGTGGTGCCCTTTCTCTTCGGCGACCGGGCGGTGAAGTTCCGCGCCCGGCCGGCGGCAGGCGTGCGCGGGAAGCTTCCGAAAAGACCGGCAGCGGACTTCCTGCGCGAGGCCATGCAGCAGCGGTTGGCCGGCGGCGAAGCCCGCTTCGACTTCATGGTCCAGGTGCAGACCGATCCCTACACGATGCCGGTCGAAGATCCCTCCATCGTGTGGGACGAGAGGGCATCGCCCTATCGCAAGGTGGCCACCCTTCGCATTCCGTCGCAGCGGTTCGACTCGGCCGAGCAGATGACGTTCTGCGAGAACCTTTCGTTCACGCCCTGGCACAGCCTGCCGGAACACCGGCCGCTGGGAGGCCTGAACCGGGCCCGCAAGGTGGTCTACGAGGCCCTGTCGAAGCTCCGCCACCAGCTGAACGAGGTGGAACGCCAGGAACCAGGGGCCGATTGATTCTTCTCTGTGCCTCCGCGTCTCCGCGTGGAGACGAATCTTTCCGCCTGGCACGAACACCGAGGCCACCGGAGTCGAAATCGACCCGGCGGCCTCTGCTCATTGTGAGATTTGAAGCTGTGTATGAGAGCGTCGGCGTCAGCTCGCCTTGCGCAGCAGCTCGTCGCGGAGCTGGGCGACCCAGCGCGGGCGGGCGCGGCCGGTGGCGTCGTAGCCGCGGCCCAGGCAGTCGAGCACGCAGTCGGCGGCCTCGCGCCGGGGCTCGCCCGGCAGGTCGTGCGTGAGCACGGCGATGGCGGCCGACGCGTCCTCGTACTCCACCTCGCCGGTGGTGAGCGCCGCGTGGTGAACGTACCACCTGCGCAGGCGGCGCACCGTGGGGGCGTAGGGCGCGGTGCCGACCAGGAACTTCTTGAGCCCGGTGGGGCTCATCCCGATCTCGCGCGCCACTCCGCGGAGTGAGGTCTGCTGCACCCGCGCGGCCGCCATGGCGCGCAGGTGCTGCACGGTGGCCTCCGGCGGATGGCCGAAGGGGAGCGGAAGAGACGAATCCATCGTGGGTGCCTCCGTTGGCCTCGGATGCTGGTGGTGCAGCTTACGGTGTATCTTCGGTGAATAATACAACCGAAGACATCCCGAAACAAGGCCCACGCCCACGTATCTGTCGACCCCCTGTGCATTTAGACCACTTCGGCCGCCCCTCCCGTTTCCGTACCCGTCACAAGTGTATGCCGCAGCCGCGTTTCCGCCGTGGCGGGATATGTGCGCGGGAGCGGGTTGGCAGGGCGAATGAATTCGCTGCAACAACGACACGAAGTCCGCCTTCGCGGACTACCGGCCTCGGTGAAGCCGTGGTTCCCAGGCACGCGACGGAGAACAGTGCGGCCGAGGTTCGCGGGCCTCGGCGGCCGGGGAGCCGGTCGCGCGCCCCGGGAGTGCGAACGAACGGGAGGCTGTAGTCCGCGAAAGCGGACTTCGTGTTCTTGTTGCAGCGGATTTATCCGCCCAATACCCCGTACTTCTGCGCGAGCTTGCGGACCGTGGTGACGTTGCGCGCGGTGCCCGGCCCCACCGCCTTCTCGAAGGCGCCGGGCTTGATGAGCGAGTCGCTGGACCGTCCGTGGGCCCACCAGTAGAGCTCGCGGCCGTGCACGCGGAGGTCGTCGTACTCCGTCCGCAGCGCCTCCACCTTCTCCCGCGCCTCCTTGCCGGGCCCGGACTTGAGGAAGATCACGTTGAGCGTGTGCCCCTCCGGCACCGGGTCCGCGCCGGGAAAGGGGCAGAAGCTGGCGGCGGCGGCCACCTCGGCCGGCGTGCGGAGGAAGGTCGCGACCGCGTAGCCCAGGGATGCCTGCAGGTGCCGCTCGATCCGCTCCTCCAGCGCGGCGACGTCGTTCGAGGGCGCGTCGAAGATGATGTTGCCGCTGGCGATGAACGACTCCACCCGCTCGAAGCCGAGCGCCTCGAAGAGCGAGCGGAGGTGGTCCATCTTCACCGTGTGCCCGCCCACGTTCAGGGCGCGCAGGAACGCGACGTAGCGCTGCATCGGCCGATCGGGGGAATGCGTGGTCACCAGAGGCCGGGGACGAGCCGCCACCGCACGCGGCGGGTGTACTCGTCGTAGCCGGCCAGCGTGCGCCGGAGGAAGCGCTCCTCCAGCACGATGCGCACGGCGAGAAGGGCGATGGGGACCAGCGAGAGCAGCGCCCCGGCGTACGACCCCAGCCAGAGGCCCATCCCCACCATCACTGCCCCCGTCCCCGCGTACATCGGGTGCCGGACCATGGCGTAGACGCCGGTGTCGACCACCGTGTGCCGCCGCTCCTCCTGGTGGCGCACGGCGACGGCCGCGAACGCGTTGGTCTTCACCACCAGCCCCGCGATCCACCAGCCGGCGGCGAAGAGGAGGAGGCCCAGGGCGGAGACGGCGGCGGGCGGCCGCGGCAGCAGGCGGAGGTGGAAGACGTCGGCGGAGCAGAAGGCGACCTGCGCCGCGAACGAGGCCATGAACGTGCTCACGAGCACCCGGTCGAGCATCGGCTGGCCTGCGCGGATCGGGAGGCCGGTGCGCTCCGCCATCAGCTCCGGGTTCACGCGCAGCGCGCGCACGGCGGCGACGGCGCGCAGCACGGCCATCACCCCGAGCGCCACCCAGGCGCGCGGCCAGCGCGGCGTGCCCGCCGGGACGAAGAGCAGCGCCGCGAAGAGCGCGACGTACGCCGCCAGCCCGACGGCCACGCGCGCGGCGATCGCCGGCGGGATCCGGGTCCGGTCCGGATTACCGGTCGGGGAGAGTGTAGGCGAAGTCGTAGGCGTGCTTCCCGTCGGAGATGTCGAGGGTCATGGCGCCCGCCAGGCCGGCGAGCTCGCCCGTTCCCGAGTCCGGCACCACGGTGATGCTGAGCGTGGGCGCGCCGCGGTCCATCGTGCCGCTGTGCTGCAGCGCGAAGGTGCCTGTGCGGCCGCCGAGCGTGCCGCTGACGCGCTCCATCGCCACGTACCCCGCCGAGCCCTGCACCTCCGTGTGGACGGCGAGCATCTGCCCGAGGCTCGTTCCTTCCAGGTCGCCGTGGAACTGCTTGTCGAGCGCCAGGCGCCCCACCGTGGGGTCGCCGACGCCCTCCTCCGGCGCCTGCGGGTTCAGCTTCACCTCGAAAGTCCCTCTCGCGTGTTCCGTCACGACGCTCTCCCCCTGGGCACGTGGGTTGATTACGATCAGCCGTCGATCCAGCGTGGGACAATCTTTCCCGGATGCGAGGAAATGACAAACCTGTGGGCGAGCGACGCCGCGAAGGAGTGGCGATCCGCGCTGGAGCGGTACGAGGAGGTGGTCGAGGCGCAGGGCGTGAAGAGCCTGCCGGAGCTCGACCGGTGGTACCGCGACGAGCTCCCGGCCGCGATCGCCGCGCGGCGCCCCGCGCACGTCACGCACGACGAGCTGGTCGGCGTCACGGAGTGGAAGATGGCACGCGGGATCTGGCGCCCCCGCAACCTGGCGCTCGTCCGCGGCAACCCGGCCGACCGGGTCGCGCGGCTCAGCACCGCCGCGCTCGCCGCCATCCCCGACCCGAAGCTCCCCATCGCCACGCTGGCGGAGCTCGACGGCGTGGGCCCCGCGACGGCGTCGGCGGTGGCCGCGGCGGCGGCGCCGGAGGTCTATCCCTTCTTCGACGAGCTGGTGGCCGCGCAGGTGCCGGGGCTGGGCACGGTCGCCTTCACCCCCGCCTTCTACGCCAAGTACGCCGACGCGCTGCGCAGGCGCGCGGGCGAGCTCGACGGCAAGTGGACCCCGGTGATGGTCGAGCGCGCGCTCTGGGCCCACGTCGGTGGAAAGAAGGGCACGCGGCGGGGCTAGCCGCTCGCCGTGGCTCTCAGCGTCTCTGCGTCTCTGCGTGATCCCCTCCGTCAGCCGTGCTTCACCACCACGCCCTGCCCCCACGGCAGCGCGACGACCGTGTCCGTCCGCCCGGCGAAGTACGCGTCGAAGGCGCGGCGGACGCCGGGGTCGTTGTAGTCGTCGCCCACGATGATGCCGCCGGGGAGGAGCCGCGGGTGGAAGAACTCCAGCGCGTCGCGCGTGCTCGGCTCCAGGTCCAGGTCCAGGTGCACGAAGGAGAACCGCTCGTCCTCCATCCCCCGCGCCGTGTCGGGGAAGACGCCGGCGTGCACCCGCACCCCCGCATACGGCGCCAGCAGCCGCTCGACATCCGCGCGCGTGCCGTGCGTCCGCCCGAAGTGCCCCCGCAGCTCCGCCGCGCGCGCCGTCTCGGCCGCCCCGTCCGCGGGCGCCTGGAGCGTCTCGAAGACGTCGAACAGGTGCAGCGGCGCCTCTCCCTTCGCCTCGCAGATCAGCCGCGCGGAGGCGCCGGCGAACACGCCGGCCTCGGCCATGGCGCCGCCGAGCCCGCGGCAGGCGCGGACGCAGGCCAGGATCTGCAGCGCCGACGCGTCCTGCACCAGCAGCGGCGTGCGCGCGTGCGTCTCGCGGATCAGCGCCAGGTCGCGGCGCCCCGCGGCGTCGGCCATGTGCACCACGGCCGCCCCGCGCCGCGCCAGCAGCGCGCGCAGCAGGCGGCCCTTCCAACTGTAGTCGCTCAGCATTCGGTCGATGGCGCTCAGCCGCGCGGCCGCCAGGGGTCGCGCGGGTTGAAGTGCTCGTACACGGCGCGCGAGACGGCGCGGATCAGCCGGTGCCCCTCGTTGTCGGCGGCGTAGCTGGTGTCCGCCTGGTCGGCGGTGATCACGCTGACCACGTAGTCGCCCGACGGCGCGTTCACCAGCAGCACCTCGCTGCGCGAGCGGTCCACGAAGCCCTGCTTGCTCGCGGCCTGCACCGTTGGCGGGACCTGCGAGAGCGCGACCGCCTTCCAGTAGCTGTTGGTGAGCAGGCGGTACATCTCCTCCGAGGCACGCGGGCTCACCGCCCGCCCCTCGCGGATCATCACCAGCGCGCTTGCGATCTCGCGCGGCGTGGTCTGCCCCCAGCCGTACTTCGAGCGCGCCTCCTCGCGCCCCGGCGTGCGCGAGTTCACCCGCGTCCGCTCGAAGCCGTGCGCCGCCAGCCACGCGTTCACCTCCGCCCCGCCGCCCACCAGCGCCTGGATCCAGAGGCTGGCCACGTTGTCGCTCACCGTGAGCATCAGGAAGGCGAGCTCCGAGAGCGGGAGCGTGTCGCCCGCGGCCATGTAGCCCACCACGTCGGTGCTCTCCACGTAGCGGTAGTGCAGCGTGTCGGGGTACGGCACCCGCGCGTCCAGGTCGAGCCTTCCCCGCTCCACCTGGTCGTAGAGCGTGAGGAGGATGGGCACCTTGATCATGCTCGCCGTGGGGAAGACCGAGTCGGCGTTCAGCTCGGCGGTGGCGCCGGTGCGCAGGTTCCGCACGTAGATCCCCACGCGGCCGTGGAAGCCGCGCGCGATCGACTCCAGCCGCGCGGTGAGCGCGCGGTCGGTGCGCGCGGGGGCGGACGCGCGGACCGCCTGCGCGTGCAGCGGCGCGGCGGCGAGGACCAAAAGGAGGGCGATGCGAATCGCGATCGAGGCCATGGAATCGTGACGGTCGGGTCTGGATGTGTAACGGCGTGGACGAGGCTCTTGCGGTGGGGAACGTGACGGCTAACTTCGAGTCGCGCGCCGAAAGAATCCCGAACCCCCGCCGGCCTTCACGGGCGCTGATCGAGCACTCCTCATCCCCAACCTGCAGGAGGGTTTGCCATGTCGACCGTGTCACCCCCGACCGCCGCCGCCATCACCCCGGACGCGCTGCTGAAGCACTGGCAGGGCCACCGCCGCCTCACGCGGCGGGTGATCGACGCCTTCCCCGAGGACCAGCTCTTCACCTTCACCATCGGCGGGATGCGCACCTTCGGCGAGATGGCGCTCGAGATGGTGGCCATGGCCGAGCCGATGGCGCGCGGCGTGGCCACGGGCGACTGGAACACGTCGTTCGAGCGCGACGCACGGCCGAAGGAGGAGATCCTGCGCCGCTGGGACGAGAGCACCGAGCGGATCGACGAGCTCTGGAAGCAGATCCCGGCCGAGCGCTTCCAGGAGCAGATGACGGCGTTCGGGCAGTACCCCGGCATCGCCCACGACCTGCTGCTGTACGTGATCGACAACGAGGTGCACCACCGCGGCCAGGGGTACGTCTACCTCCGCGCCCTCGGCATCGACCCGCCGCCCTTCTACGAGCGCGACTGAGGGTAACAGCGTCTCACGCAGAGGCGCAGAGACACGGAGAGGGTCTCCCTGTGCCTCTGCGCCTCTCTCCGTGAGACGCTTTTTTCAGGAGCCGCACGTTCCCCCGCCCGGGAGCGGGGGCGAGGGCTGGGCCATCAGCGCCTCCACCGCGTCGGGGTCGCGCGGCACGTCCTTCGACAGCCACTCGACGCCGGTGTCGGTCACCGCGTAGTCGTCCTCGATGCGCACGCCGATGTTGGCGAAGCGCTCCATCACCGGGCGCAGCCGGGCGATCATCGCGCGGTTGCGCGGCGTGTCGGGAAGGCGGTCGAGCATGCCGGGGGTGATGTAGATCCCGGGCTCGACCGTGAGCACGTCGCCGGCGCGGAAGGCCCTCGGCGCGGCGTAGTACTGCGCCGGGTCGTGCACCTCCAGCCCGATGCCGTGGCCGCCGTAGCCGTGCCAGGCGAAGAGCTGCACCTGGCGGCACCCCCCGGGCGGGCACGGCCCCGGCGTGTCGTACAGCGCGCCGGGCGCCTCGATCAGCCCCAGCCGCGCGAGCCCCGCCTCCACCACCGCGCGCCCCGAATCCGCCGCCTCCCGGAAGATCTTCCCGGGGACGACCTGCCGCACGAACGCCGCCTGCGCGTCGAGCACGATCTGGTAGATGGCGCGCTGGTCGGGGGTGAAGCGGCCGCTCACCGGCAGCGTGCGCGTGACGTCCGCCGAGTAGTGCTGGTAGTTGGTCGCGGCGTCGATCACCATCACCTCGCCGGCGCGCGCGACGCGGGTGTTGCGCATGTAGTGCAGCGCCAGCGCGTTCGGGCCGCTCCCCACGATGCTCCCGTACCCCGGCGTCTCGCCGCCCATGCGCCGGAAGGTGCCCTCGAGCACCGCCTGGATCTCGCCCTCGTTGCACCCGGGCGCCAGCGCGCGCATGGCCTCGCGGTGGGCGGCGGCGCTGATCTCCACGGCGCGGCGGAGGAGCGCGAGCTCGGCCGGCGACTTCCGCGCGCGCAGCCGCAGCACCGTGGAATCGAGCGGCTGCACGCGCAGCGACGGGTACCGCCGCCGGAGCGACGCCACCGCGGCGGCGCCGCGCGTCAGCGAATCCTCGGGCGTGTACTCGGCCGACTGCACGTCGCTGAGGTAGTAGAACGGCACCCCCGCCGCCGCGAGCGAGTCGACCGCGGCCCACAGCTCGCCGAAGGGGCGGCCGGGGATGCCCGTCTGCGCCTGCGCCTCGCCGGGACCCGTGCGCGGGCCGGCGAACTGCTCCAGGCGGTAGTCGTGCGGCGGGACGAAGAGGCGCGCGCTCGTCGTTCCGCCGCGCTTCACCATCAGCAGCGCCGCGTTCGGCTCGTCGAAGCCGGTGAGGTACGCGAACGACGGGAACTGCACGAACGCCGGCCAGTAGGTCACCGGCTCCACCGCGCCGAAGGCGATCACCGCGCCTGAGTCGAGGGTGGCCATCAGCGCCTGGCGCCGGCCCGCGTACTCCGCGGGCGCGATCTGCGCGGCGGCGGGCGCGGCGGCGGCGGCGAGGAGGAGCGCGGGAACGGCGAAGCGCAGGAGGGTGCGAGGCAGATTCATCGAATGGTTCGGTCGGAGGGAAAGAACGTGACCTGCGGACCGGAAGGCGCGGCGTGGGGAGCGAAGCCGCGCCTTCCCTTTTAGGACGATGACAGCGACCGGGTTACGGGCACTATCTCACCAGCACGCGCCAGCCGTGCGCGGGGATGCCGATCGTCCCCGACGCACCGAGGGCCACCGGCGACTTGCTGAACCAGTCGGTGTAGCCGCCGGCCGGGCGGAGGCCCTGGTACGAGGCGCTGACCGGCGCGTCGCCGAAGTTGACGGCGACGAGCACCGTGTTCGCGCCCTGCGTGCGGGTGAAGGCGTAGACGCGCGCGCCGCCGTTGGTGCGCAGCGCCGCCTGCGGGCCGCCCCAGGGGCCGTTCGCCAGCGCCGGCTGCGTGTGCTTCAGCTCGAGCATGGCGCCGTAGAAGCCGGCCAGCGACGGGCCGTTCCAGTCCACCGTGTCCTTCTCGAAGAAGCGCAGCCGCCGGTTCAGGCTCGCCTCCTGGCCGGTGTAGAGGAGCGGCATCCCGTTACGCGCCGTGGCGGCCACCACGAAGGCGGCCTGGTGGTTGGCGCCCATGCGCTCGAACTCGGTGCCCTGCCAGGAGTTCTCGTCGTGGTTGCTGGTGAAGTACATCCGGTAGGCGCCGCGCCCGTACGCGCTGTCGTCGCGCGCGAAGTAGCGGTCCAGCGCGTCGGTGGTCTTCTTCGCCTGGGCGATCTCGTTCAGCAGGTGGTGCAGCTCCCACCCGTAGGTCATGTCGAAGACCCGGTGCATCTCCGGGGTCTCGGCCTCGGCCAGCAGGAAGAGGTCGGAACGCGCGGCCTTGAGCGCCGTGCGCGCCTCCATCCAGAAGTCCATCGGCACCCCGCCGGCCACGTCGCAGCGGAAGCCGTCGATCCCCATCGCCTCCACCCACCAGCGCATCTCGCCGATCATCGCCCGGCGCATGGCGGCGCTCTCGTAGTTCAGCTCCGCCACGTCGGTCCAGTCGGTCTCGCGCCCCTCGTTGTCGCGCGCGTTGGAGATGGTGCCGTCGGCGCGGTGCACGTACCAGTCGGGGTGCGCGGCGATCCACTCGTGGTCGTGCGCGGTGTGGTTGGCCACCCAGTCCAGGACCACCTTCATCCCCTGCGCGTGCGCGGCGTCCACGAAGCGCCTGAAGTCGGCCTCGGTGCCGTGCTCGGGGTTGATCGCGGTGTAGTCGGCGACCGCGTAGTAGCTGCCGAGCGAGCCCTTGCGGTTCTTGCGGCCGATGGGCTGCACCGGCATGAGCCAGAGGACGTCGACGCCCAGCCGCTTGAGCCGCGGCAGGTGCTGCTGCAGCGCCGCGAAGGTCCCCTCGGGCGTGTACTGCCGCACGTTCACCTCGTAGATGGTCGCATTGCGCGACCACGCGGGGTGGAACGCCGGGTCCGCGGCCGGCACGAAGCGCGTGGTGACGGCGGGCGTCGGCGCGGGCGGAGACGCCGCCGCACACGCCGCGAGCGCGACGGCGGCGGAGAGCGGCAGCAGGAACTTCCTCATCGGCGCGGGCTGCTCGGGGTGAAGGCGATGGCTCACTGCAGGGAGAACGAGATCGGCACGGTCACGTATGCGCGAACGGGCACGCCACCGATCCTCGCGGGGGAGAAGCGCATCGCCGCCGCCGCGCGCTCCCCGGCGAAGCCGAAGTCCGGGTGCGTGGTGCTCGCCGTGTGGATGCTGGAGCGCTCCGGGATCCCGTCGACGCCCACCACGAAGCGTACCGTGGCCGTGCCCCGGACGCCCGCATCGCGCAGCAGGGTGGGGTAGTTGGCGCGGATCACCCGGACCAGTTCCTCCCGGTTCAGCAGGACCGGCTCCGTGTCTACCTCGCGCAGCTCGTAGGGGCGGGTGCGCGCGGCCGGTGCCTCGGCGCCGGAGGCGGGCGCGGGCGAGGCGGCGGGCTGCGGCGCGCAGGCGGCCAGGGCGAGGAGCAGCAGGGCTTTCTTCATCGGACGGGTGATTCGGGTGGATGGGGTTCGAGGCGCGGCCGGGCAACGCTCGCGCGGTCCGCGGCAGAGTCGAAAAGGAAGAAGAGTCAACGCAGGTTGAACTCGACCGGTACCGTCATCCAGGCGCGCACCGGCGCCCCCGCCACCCGCGCCGGCGTGTAGCGCAGCCTCCGGACGACGCTCTCAGCAGCCGTGCCGAAGAGCTCCTGGGTGGTGTCCAGCACCTGGATCGACGCACCCTCCGGGCGGCCGTCGAGACCCACCACGAAGCGCACCGTCACCCTGCCGTGCACCCCGGCATCCCTCAGCAGCGTGGGGTAGTGCCTGCGGACCAGGGCCGGGATCTCGGCGGCGTTGAGGAGGAGGGGCGCCTCGTCGACCTCGTTCAGGGCGAGGGGAGGCGCGGGCCGGCTGGCGCGCGCCCCGTCTGCGGCAGGTGGGGAGGACGCGGGCGGCGCCGCCGCGCACGCCGCGAGCGCGAGGATGGCGGGGAGTACGAGCAAGGCTTTCCTCATCGGACGGGCGGTTCGGGGGATGGGCGACGGGGGGGAATCGTCACCGAGGCTTCCAAACTACACGGCGGCCCTCGCCGGGGCCACAGCGGTCACGCGGCCGCGGCCGACCGCGTCCGCATCACCCACCGTCGCAGCAGCGCGCCCGCCGCCGCGATCAGCAGGATCGCGAACGGCATCGCCACGAACAGGGCGACGACGGTGTGGTGGAAGTGCGGCGACTGCGGGGAGGAGTGCCACCTCACCACGCGCCACCAGTGCGCGAGACCGATGGCGACCGCGAGCGGGGGAGTCATCCACCACGGCAGCGGGATCCAGACGGGGAACACCAGGGCGGCCGCACCGAGGACCAGGACGCTCGTGCGCCAGGCGGCGAACGCCGCGAGGAGAAAGCCCCCGGGCGCGTACGCGAACATCGCGTGGAACGCGCCCCCGGCGTACGGGAAGACGAACGACATGCCCATGGCGTGCGCGCAGACCAGCATCACCGCCGCGAACGCGAGCCAGGCGGCGCGGCGGAGGGTGTCGGCGCCGGGACTGCCGCCGCCGGGGCGTCCCACGAGTTGCAGCAGCGTGCAGCGCAGCGCGTGCGCCAGCGGCATGAGGGAGGCGGGAAGCAGGAACCGGACGAGGTTGAAATACGGGCCGGGGAAGTCCGGGTTCGTCACGCCGGAAAGCACCCACGCGGCCAGGAACAGGAGCGCGGTCAGCGCCAGCATCTCCGCCCAGACCCGGGCGAGGGCGAGCGCCGCAGAGGGCCGCGCGCGACGGCGCATCGCCCGCCGCGCCGCGAGCGATACGACCGCAAGCAGCGGGAGCGCGGCGAGCGGAAACACGGGCATGACGTCCGCCAGCCACCAGTCGAACCTGGCCAGCACGTCGAGCAGCCAACCCATCGCGGCGTCCTCCCTACTCCGGCGCCGGGAAAGCCGGATTCCAGGCGATCTCCCAGAGGTGGCCGTCGGGGTCCTGGAAGTAGCCCGCGTAGCCGCCCCAGAAGCGGTCGCGGGCGGGGTCGGTCACCCGGGCGCCCGCCTGCGCGGCCTGCGACATGATCAGGTCGACTTCCTCCCTGGAGCCGACGACATGGCCGAGCGAGAGCTCCGACGCGCTCTGCGGGCCCACCGCCACGTTGGCGTCGCGCGCCAGCGAGGCGCGCGGCCAGAGCGCCAGCACCAGCCCCTCGTTCAGCTCGAAGAAGGCGACGGCGCCGTACTCGAACTCCGTCCCCACGATCCCGCGGGTGGGGAGCCCCAGCCCGTCGCGGTAGAAGGCGAGGGCGCGCTCCAGGTCGTCCACGCCCAGGGTGAGCACCTTGAGCCGGGGCTTCATGCGCGCGCCTCCTCACGGGGAAGGATGCGGAAGACCTCGCGGTAGCCGGACTCCACCAGGTCGGTGTAGCCGCGCATGGCCTCCTGCACGGCGGGGCGACTGGCGTAGCCGGCCATGTGGTGGTCGAACTGCGAGAGGTCGTCGACCTCGCCCTCCATCACCACGGTCCAGTAGGCGCCGACGTAGTCCACCAGCACGCGGCAGTTGCGGAAGCCGTCCTCCGCCTCGGTGGAGGGGAGGGTCGCCTGCAGCCGGCGGGCGACCTCGCCGGCCTTCCCCGGCCTGCAGCGGAACACGTCGCGGATCAGGAGCATCGGGCCTCCGGAATAGAAAGTCTCTCACGCCGGCACGGAGAGCCCGTGCCTGCGTGAGAGACTATCTGTAAGGCCTTCACCGCGGCGGGGCCAGAAGCTCCGTCACGGTGCGGACCACCAGGGCGGGATCGTCGAGCTGGACGTGGTGGCCGGCGGCGGGGTCCACGACCAGCCGGCCGCGGCGGGAGAGGGTGGCCAGGTCGGCCTTCTGCGCGCGCTTCTCGGCGGTGAGCGAGTCCCAGGCAGCGTCCGTTCCCGGCGGAGGGCCGTCCGCGCGGCCGCCGGCGATCACCACCAGCGGCAGGGCGCCGAGAGGATGCGGGTTCCCGCGCCGGGCAGCGTGCAGGTCGCGCAGCTCCTCGGCCCAGAAGTCCGGCGCGGCGGCGGCGCGCGGCGGGCGGCCCATGGCCCAGAGCCGCAGCGCCCGGGCCCGTGCCGGGAGCCGGTCGTACGGCGGGGAGATGGCGGGCGGCCCGAAGGCCTCGCGGTTCATCCGCTCCTGCGCCAGGTCTTCGTCCGTCGGCGGGCGCGGCGGGCTGGTGCGCATCGTCTGCACGGGCGGCACCGGCGCCGTGCCGGCGTTCTCGCGCACGCGCACCACCCGTCCGCCCATCATCAGCTTCGTGTCCTCGTGCGTCGGATCGACCAGCACCACCCCGGCGACCTCACCGGGATGCGCCGCCGCGTACACCCGCGCGACCAGCCCGCCGTAGGAGTGCCCGACGAGCAGGTAGGGCGGCCGCACGCCGGCGCGCTGGAGGAGGAGATGGAGCTCGTGCGCCTCCTGCTGCATGGTGCGGGGCGTCGGCCCCGGGTCGCTCCACGCCGACCCCGCGCGGTCGTACGCGCAGACGCGGGTGGAGCGCGCGATGCCGGGCTGCGCCAGGCTCCAGTCGAACGAGAAGTCGCCGCTCCCGGGGAGGAGCACCACCGCCGGTGCGCCGCGCCCGGTGCAGTGGAGGTGCAGGCGGTATCCGCCGACGTCCACGAGCCTGCCGGACGGCGCGGGGTCGGGGGCGAGGAGCGAGGCGGCGACGGCGAGGAGGATGGGGATGCGCATGACCCTGCGTGTCTCTCCGGCGCCCGAAGGTTGGATCACGCAGAGACACGGAGGCGCGGAGAGAGGCCCTGCGACCTCCTCTCCGCGTGTCTCTGCGTCTCTGCGTGAGACGGTGGAGTGCTCCCAGGTCTCCAGGCCAAAGCTATTGCCACTGGTATCGCGTGCGAGGTAAACTCGCCTTCTGCTGTATCGGCCAGCCGTCGAACCCTCGAATGGACGAATGCGGAATTATTCGGATGAGGAGTTGGAAGCGCTACTCGGCGATGTCGAGTCGGACCTTGCCGAGCGGAAGGAATCGTTTGGCGGGGACGCGCCGAATACGGTCCGCGAAGCGGTCTGCGCTTTCGCGAACGACCTTCCCGACCACCGGCTGCCCGGCGTCGTCTTTATCGGCGCGCGAGACCGCACCGGTGAGCCGACGGGACTCGCGATTACAGACGAGCTTCTGCGGAAACTCTCTGATATCAAGACCGACGGCAACACGGTTCCGCCTCCCACCATCACGGTTTCGAAACGAACGTTGCGTGGCGCCGAAGTGGCCGTGATCACCGTAGCTCCCTCGGATTCGCCTCCGGTGCGCTTCAAGGGCCGGGTTTACATCCGCATTGGACCGAGACGAGGGATCGCGAGCGCACAGGACGAGCGGATTCTCACCGAAAAGCGAAGATCTCGCGACCGGCCGTTCGACGTGCAGCCGTTACCGTCGGCCTCGCTCGAGGACATCGATTTGATGCGTTTCGAGAACGAGTATCTCCCAACCGCGTTTGCGCGCGATGTACTGGAGGCAAACGAGCGCACCGTGGAGCAGCGCCTTGCAGTTACCAAAATGATCGATTCGGCCCAGAATCCAGTTCCGACCGTTCTTGGAATGCTGATTCTTGGAAAGTCGACGCGAGACTTTCTTCCTGGCGCGTACATTGAATTCCTGCGGATCGCCGGCGGCGAACTTGGCGATCCGATCGCGGACGAGTTGGTTATTGACGGACCCGTGTCCGATGTCCTCCGTCGGATCGACGAGAAGATGGAATCGCATAACCGTGTCGCTGTGGATATTACCTCCGGTCCACGCGAACAGCGGGAGTACGACTACCCGCTCGCGGCGCTGCAGCAGATCGTGCGCAATGCAGTGATGCACCGCGCGTACGAGGCAACGAATGCCCCGGTGCGCGTGTACTGGTATGATGACCGTATTGAGATCAACAACCCTGGTGGGCCGTTTGGAATGGTTACCATCGAGAACTTCGGGCAGCCAGGCGTAGCGGACTATCGGAATCCCAGTTTGGCGGAGGCGCTGCGCGTGCTTGGATTCGTCCAGCGATTCGGATTCGGAATCGCGATTGCTCGCCGGGCGCTGTCGGAGAACGGCAATCCGCCTCTTGAACTGCTGGTGCATCCGTCCCACGTAGCGGTTATCGTGAGAAAGGCTCCATGAGGACGATTGCCTTTTTCAATAACAAAGGGGGAGTCGGCAAGACTTCGTTGGTGTATCACCTGGCATTCATGTATGCCGAGTTTGGCCTGCAAGTTATCGCCGCGGATCTGGACCCGCAGGCGAATCTGACGAGCATGTTTGTCGATGAGGACCGTTTGGAGCAGCTCTGGTCGGGCGATTCGACGCGCAAAACCGTTTTCGGCGCCCTCCGTCCTCTTCTTGTCGGTACCGGTGACGTGATGCAGCCGCACGTGGAAGTTATTTCCGATCGCATCGGTGTCCTTGTCGGTGATCTGGCTCTGTCTGAATCCGAGGACGAGCTGAATAGTCAGTGGCCGCGGGCGATGGATCGCGAAGCCAGGGCATTCCGTGTCATTTCTGCATTCTGGCGGATCGTTGAAGCTGCGGCGCAGCAGTACGACGCGAATGTCGTGCTGATCGACGTCGGTCCCAACTTGGGCGCGATCAATCGGGCGGCGCTCATTGCAGCCCAGCACGTTGTGATCCCGCTTGCGCCGGACCTGTATTCGCTCCAGGGTTTGCGAAACCTGGGACCGAGGCTCCGCCGCTGGCGCGAGGAATGGAGGGAGCGGCGGTCGCGAAACCCGGTGCCGGAGATTTCGACGCCGGGCGGTGAGATGCACCCGGCCGGCTACGTGGTCCTGCAACATGCCGTCCGCTTGGACCGCCCGGTGCGCGCGTATGACCGCTGGATGCGGCGGATACCCGAGGAGTACCGAAATTCCGTGCTGAATGCGCCTGGCTCATCTACATCGGTGACGGTTGAGAGCGATCCCGATTGCCTGGCCACCCTGAAGCACTATCGCAGTTTGATGCCGCTGGCTCAGGAGGCACGCAAGCCCATGTTTTTTCTCCGCGCCGCCGACGGTGCCATTGGGGGACATGCCAAGGCGGTGCAGGATTGTTATCGGGACTTTGCAGCGTTGGCTCGCCGAGTCGCGGAGCGCTGCCACATCTCCCTCGAAATGTGATACCGTCTTTCGAGATTCATTGTGCAAAGAAAAGGCGTCATCCTGAGGGAGCCGCCGCGCGGAATTCGCGTCGTCCGGAAAGCCTGGCGGCGACCGAAGGATCTATAACACTTCGGCAGCGACACAGCCGGTCTGTCGCGTCCGCGGTTATAGATAGATCCTTCGGACTGCCGGCTGTTGCGCACGCCGCAAGCTCTGCGTGGCCGTCCTCAGGATGACGTCCTTATGCATAGCGAATCCTGAAAAGCGGTATGATATGCAGACGGCGACGGGCCCATGACGCAAACGGGCCGGGAGCGAATTGCTCCCGGCCCGTTTCGCGCGACCCTGAACCGTTCCTACCGGCCGATCCAATAGCTCGCCTTGATCACGAAGATGTTGTCCGGCCGCTGGCGGAAGATGGCGTTCGCGTCGCGCCCGAACTCGAAGTCGCCGAAGGCCTCGGCGCCCGCGCGCTGCTGCTGCCACACCAGGAAGAGGGTGGAGCCCGGGCGGTACTCCCAGCGCAGCACCGCGTTGCCGCGCAGGCTGCGGAAGTTCAGGTCCGGGTTGCCGAACGAGATCGCCTGCGCCGACTGGCCCGCCGTGCCGCAGGCACCGTTCGGGTCCACCGTGTACTCGTTGGCCGCCGCGTCGAAGCAGAGGGAGCCGAAATCCGTGCCGAACTCCCGCGTGTCCGTGGTCCGCGGCGCGGTGAACTCCTTGAAGCGCGAGTACTTCCCCGCGAACACGAAGGGCTGCGCGAAGAGCTGCAGCGTGAGCGTGGGGGTGAAGGTCCAGTTCAGCCGCGTGTCCATCGACAGGATGTTCTGCGTCAGGTCCGCGAACACCGAGCGCTGCCCCAGGGTGCCCGTGGCCGTGGCGTCGGGCTCGCGCAGCACGAACTGCAGCTTGTTCAGCTCGTGGGTGTACGACGGCCCGAACGAGAGCTGCACGTTGGAGGCGGGCTTGAACTGCAGCGAGGCGTTGGTGCCGTAGTACCACCCCCCCAGCGCGTCGGTCACGTAGTTGTGCCGGGTGGAGAACGATACCTTCCGCCGCAGGTCGGTGTTCATCCGCGCGTGCAGCAGGTAGCCGGTGGGCTGGCGCGCCGCCGGCCCGCCGCGGGTGAGCCGGTCGTCCGTGTTCTCCGGGTAGAGCTCGGTGTAGAAGGCCAGGTTCCAGTAGTTGGCGAGCTGCCCGCCGGTGAAGGCGTGGAGCTGCGCCGCGGTGCGGTCGCCGTCGAAGTTCCACTGGCTCTGCCCTCCCACGATCGCGATCCAGTCGCGGTACCAGTTCGTGGGCTTGCGCCAGGCACGCATCACGTTGGCCAGCGTCCAGACGTAGTCCGCCCGGTTCATGAAGGCGATGTCGTTCACCTCGAAGCCGGGGCTGCGGTAGTTGACGGCGGTCTCCCACTCCCAGGGGCCCGCGTCCTTTGCCATCCGCAGGTAGCCGCCGAAGCCGCGCAGCGCGGTGGCCGAGGGGTCGAGCAGGTCGGAGAAGAGGGCGTTCGAGCCGCTGACGCGGTCCGGCCGCTGGAAGTAGCGCGCGGAAGACCGCTGCAGCCGCACGATGGCCAGCGAGTCGCCCGCCACGTTGGAGAGCGCGAAGTTCCCCAGCAGGTGGTAGGTGCGGTTCTTCCACCAGTGCTCCCAGTCCACCCCCAGCGCCTCGGCGTGCCCGGGGAGCAGCTCCTCCAGCGCGTCGTTGTCGAAGCGGCGGATCACCGAGCTGGCCATGGCCCCCACGGTGGAGTTGCCGCCGTTGAAGTTCTTCCGCAGCCGCCCCACGAAGTAGTTGCTCGCCGGCTCCACCTGCTCGTCGAAGCGCACGCCGAAGGAGTCCTGCACCAGCGCGCGCTCGGAGCGGGTCACCGCGTCGAGCAGCCCCACCTGCAGCCCGCCGCGGGTGCGCCCGGTGATCTTGGCCGCGCCCAGGATGGCGCTGTTCTCCGGCTGCTGCACGAACTCCGCCTTGGGAACGGTGACCGAGCCCTGCGGCACGCGCCCGATGCGGCGGGAGTAGAAGAGCGAGAGCGACTCCACGTTCGAGCAGTTGATGCACCAGAAGTCGCCGAAGCCGAAGAGCCCGCTCCCCTCCACGAAGAAGGGCCGCTTCTCCGAGAAGAAGGTCTCGAAGGCGCTGAGGTTCACCACCGCCGGGTCCACCTCGACCTGGCCGAAGTCGGGGTTGATGGTGGCGTCCAACGTGAGGGTGGAGGAGATCTGGTACTTGAGGTCGCCGCCCACCCGCACGCTGTACTCGTCGCCGCTCTGGAAGGGGCTCCCCGGCTGGGCCGGCGTCACGTAGCTGGCGCGGGAGAGCACGTAGGGGAGGAGCTCCATGCGGCCGCGGTTCTTCGGCGCACGGATCCCCTCCACGTGGCCGAAGCGGCTGGGGCCGCCGTTCTCGTTCTTCCCCCAGAAGCTCCACATCGAAACTTCGTTCAGCCGCTCCACGTACCGCCATACCTGCATCCCCCAGGTCTGCACGCTGTCGCGGGGGAAGCGGAGCTGGCTGAAGGGAATGCGCAGCTCCGCCGTCCACCCGGCCGAGTCCACGCGCGCCTCGGCGGTGTACACCGGGTCCCAGCTCGGGTCGGCGTACGACGAGGCCTGCCCCGCGTCGCTCTTCACCCCGCTGGGGTTGAGGGTGAACACCGTGCGCCCGGTGTGGTCGTGGTAGGTGTCCAGCACGAACTGCACGTAGTCGCCGCCGCTGCTCTGGTCGCGCCGGTAGAGCTGCCGGTGCACGCCGCGCCCGCCCAGCGAGTCGAGCATCCGCGCGCCGATGTAGAGCGCGTCGGCGTCGTAGGCGATGCGGATCTCGGTGCGCTGCGTGGCGGGCTGGCCCTCGCGCGGGTCCTGCTGCCGGAAGTCGGTGGCGGGCGCGGGCCCCTGCCACACGGCCTCGTCCAGGCGGCCGTCGATCGTGATCGGCGCGGTGCGCTCCACCGCCTGCAGGCGCGGCGTGGCGCCCGACGGGTGCGCGGGGGTCTGCGCGGCGGCCGGCGCGGCGAGCCCCAGCAGGGCGAGCAGGGGAAGTGCGGAGCGAGCGGGGAGATGCATGGAGGCAGCCGGTGGATGGAGGGTCTCCGGAGGACGCGGGCGGCGCGGCGCGGCGTGCGCGCCGCCGACCTGCCCTGAGATGCGCTCTCCGCCGGAAAGGTTGGAAGCGTGCACGCTCGGGGAACCAAGGGGATGCTAGATATCCAGCATATTGCTAGAATATTAGCACTCATAGGCGAAGTCAAGCGCCGTGGACAGATGGTGCAACACTGCGGTCGATCACTCGTCCCCGGTCTGATGTCACGAGGTTCCGTGGGGACCGTCTTTCAACGCCCGCGGCGTGCCGCAGGCACGGAGCATCGCGCCGCCCGCGGGGTACGCCAGCCGCGGCGAGAAGCGGCGCGTACCTCGCGGCGACTTGCCATCGTTTCGCGGGGTGCTAAAATCTTATTGGACCACCAGACATTCGGGAGAAGGACCCAGATGAAACGCTCACGCACCACGCTCGCGGCGGCCTTCGCCGCCACGCTGGCGGCGGGCACGGGGTGCGCCGCGCAGGCCACCACCACCCCCCCGCCGGCCGACGCCGCGGCCATGGCCCGCGCGCGCGCCGACAGCCTGCGCCACCCGTGGACCGAGGCCGACGCCCGCTTCATGACCAACATGATCGGGCACCACGCGCAGGCCATCGTGATGGCGAACCTGGTGGCCACGCACAGCACCAGCCCCGCCATGAAGATCCTCGCCGGGCGCATCATCAACGCGCAGCGCGACGAGATCGCCACCATGCAGACCTGGCTGCGCGACCGCGGCCGCCCCGTGCCCCAGGTCGACCCCGCGGGGGCCACGAGCATGGCGGGGCACGAGCACCACGCCATGATGATGCCGGGGATGCTCACCCCCGAGCAGCTGCAGGAGCTGGAGCGCGCGCGCGGCACCGGGTTCGACCGGCTCTTCCTGCGCTACATGATCCAGCACCACAGCGGCGCCGTGCAGATGGTGAGCGAGCTCTTCTCCAGCTACGGCGCCGGGCAGGACGAGACCATCTTCAAGTTCGCCAGCGACGTGAACGTCGACCAGACCACCGAGATCGCGCGCATGCAGCGGATGCTCGCCGACCTCCTCTTCGGGGAGAGCTCCCCGTGACCCCCGCCCCGCGGTTTCCCGTGCACCGTTCCGCCTTCTCAGAGGAATACGCCATGACCCTCCGCTTCCGTCCCCGGCGGGCAGGACCCGCCGCCACCGCCCTGCTCGCCCTGGCGCTCGCCGCCGGCGTGGCGAGCGCCCAGGGGCCCAACCCCGACCCGCGCGTGGGGCTGCGCGCCGGCAAGTTCGACGCGGGCGTCGCCGCCTGGAACATGCGGCTGCTCGCCAACCGCCCGTCGCCGGAGCGCTTCGCCGAGAGCACCAACTCGGACTTGGCGTTCATCGGCAACTACGCCATCCAGGGGAACTACAACGGCTGGCAGATCTGGGACATCTCCAACCCCGCCCAGCCCACGCTGAAGACGGCCTACTTCTGCCCCGCCTCGCAGAGCGACGTGTCGGTGTACCGCAACCTCCTCTTCGTCTCGGGCGAGGGGCTCACGGGCCGGCTGGACTGCAGCGGGCAGGGGGTGCAGGACACGGTGAGCCGCGAGCGGCTGCGCGGGCTGCGCATCTTCGACATCACCGACATCGAGCACCCGCGCAACGTGGGCAACGTGCAGACCTGCCGCGGCTCGCACACGCACACGGTGCTGGTCGATCCCAAGGACGCCGAGAACGTCTACGTCTACATCTCCGGCTCGGCCGGGGTGCGCTCGCCCAACGAGCTCCCCGGGTGCGTGCGCGCGCCCAACGACCCCAACTCGGCGCTCTTCCGCATCGAGGTGATCAAGGTGCCGGTGGCGCACCCGGAGCAGGCGGCCATCGTCAGCAACCCCCGCATCTTCAGCGGCCTGCAGGCGCCGCCGCAGCACGGCGCGGCCGAGGAGGACGTGGCCGAGGGCCGGCGGCTGGCCGCCGCGGCGCGGGCGCGGGGCGAGTACACCGCGGTCATCCAGGGGGTGGAGCTGGTGGCGCCGCCCAACTTCACCCGCCCGCTGCTGGACAGCATCATGCGGGCGCGCGGCGGCACCGGCGCGCCCAACGGCGCCGACAGCGTGGCGCTGCGGAGCTCGCTGCAGTCCATCGTGGACCGGATGATCGGCGCCGGCAACGCGCAGCGCACCGGGCCCACGCAGTGCCACGACATCACCGTCTACCCGGCCATCGGGCTGGCGGGCGGCGCCTGCGGCGGCTACGGGCTGCTGCTGGACATCCGCGACCCGGCGCACCCGGTGCGCCTCGCGGCGGTGGCCGACTCGAACTTCTCGTACTGGCACTCGGCCACCTTCAACAACGACGGCACCAAGATCCTGTTCAGCGACGAGTGGGGCGGCGGCGGCCAGGCCAAGTGCCGCGCCGCGGACCCGAAGGAGTGGGGGGCCGACGCCATCTTCACGCTGACGGGCGGCCGGCAGATGAACTTCGAGAGCTACTTCAAGATGCCGGCGCCGCAGACCTCGGCCGAGAACTGCGTGGCGCACAACGGGTCGCTCCTCCCCATCCCGGGGCGCGACGTGATGGTGCAGGCGTGGTACCAGGGGGGCCTGTCGGTCTTCGACTGGACCGACGCGAAGCACCCGCGCGAGATCGCCTTCTTCGACCGCGGGCCGGTGGACTCCACCCGCATCGCCGGCGGCGGCTCGTGGAGCGCCTACTGGTACAACGGGGTGATCGTGAGCTCCGAGATCTCGCGCGGGCTCGACATCTTCGAGCTCACCCCCAGCGAGCACCTCTCGCAGAACGAGATCGACGCCGCGAAGACGGTGCGCTACGAGTACCTGAACACGCAGGGGCAGCCGAAGATCGTGTGGCCGCCGAGCTTCGCGCTGGCGAAGGCCTACGCGGACCAGCTCGCGCGCTCGCGCGGCCTGAGCACGGCGCAGCTCACCAGCGTGCGCAACGCGCTGCAGCGCGCCGAGAGCGCGAGCCGCGCGGCGCGGCGCACGGCGCTCAATGCGCTGGCCACGCAGGTCACCGGCTACGCCGCCGGCTCGTCCGACGCGGCCAAGGTGCGGATGCTCGCGAGCGCGGTGCGCGACCTCGCCCGTAGCTGAACGGCGTTCGTCTCACGCAGAGACGCGGAGGCGCGGAGAGGGCACGGTGCTCTCTCCGCGCCTCCGCGTTTCAGGGGAGTCGAGCCGGGGCGCCGTCGCGTGGCTGCCCGGTTTCCTCGACCCGCTGACCGCGCATTCGTAGAGACCAGCACAGATGGGCCTCACACGGTGTCAACGGAGACAGCGGAGTCGTTCTCCGTTGACTCCGTTGACTCCGTGTGAGATTCCATGTAGCGAGGCCGCCGAGGTGATAA